>JAEXNA010000227.1 GCA_023447635.1 Vulcanimicrobiota bacterium
GCCGAGCCGTTTTTTCTTTCTCCCAAAGTCCCGGGCACGACCCACTGGTTCAGGCCGAACCCGAACCCGAACCCGAACCCGAACCCGTACCAGGAGCCGGGCCAGCGTCTTCGAAGTGAAATTTAGAAGCGTGAAGGGAGGGTTGCTCGGATGGAAACGACGATCATCGTGAGTTATGACGCGGGCTGGGGAAGCTCGCTGTCGATCCGCGGCGGTGAGCCGCTGAACTGGGAGAGCGGAACTCGGATGGAGTCCGAGGGGCCCCACACCTGGACCTTGCAACTCGACCTCGAGGACCCGCTCGAGTTCAAGCCGCTGCTCAACGACGAACTATGGGCTTTTGGGCATCGCGACTACCGGGTCGAACCCGGGGAAACAGTTCACCTTCGCCCCCACTTCCTGCCGACTCCAGGCTGGGCCGACGCCATCGGCTATATCCCTTTTCGAGGACGCGACATTACCGTCCGCCTCTACACGCCGCCCGGCTACCGCGAGAACTCCCAGCGCCGCTATCCGGTGGTCTACTGCCTGGATGGGCAAAGTCTGTTCGAGCCGCAGGGGGCTCACGCCGACTGGCACCTCGATGACCACCTGAACGCGCTGATCGAGTCGCGGACGGTGGAACCGATGCTGCTGGTGGGGGTCGACTTCCTGGAACCCGGCCTGTCGCCCGAGAGTCTGGACTTCGAGGCCACCGCCCAGCAGTTCGGCCCGTTCATCCTCAAACTCAAAGAGACCATCGATCGGGGCTACCCTACCCTGCCCGAGCCCGAGCAGAGCGTTCTGGTGGGAGCAGCCTGGGGCGGTCTGTTTGCCTTGAAGTTTGGCTTGGAGCATCCGGACCGCTTTGGGCGCCTGGCCGCCCTGGCGCCGTCGTTTGCCTGGGCCGGTGGAGAAGCGCTGGCCCAGGCCGTCCCGAGCTCTCCCCTCGGATCGCAGAAGGTGTATCTCGACGGCACCTCCCCCTCACCCGAGGGCGTGGAAGGCTTGGCGGGGGCCCTGCGGGCGGCCGGATGGGTGGAGGGGGAGACGTTCGACTTCGAGCCGATCGACCCGGAGGGGCCTCGAGCCGTCGAGTGGGCTCGCCGGATCGGTTCTCCCCTCCGCTTCCTCCTCCCCTGGTCCGGCCGCTAGGCCCTCCCCCTGGAGATCTGAGGAGAAGCCAGGAACCGGAAGGTCGCTAGCGGAAGGCGAGCCTGGCCCTATGCGGCTCGCACTGATCCATATGGCCATCGCGGCCTTCTTCTTCTCGGCCATGGCGCTTTGCGTCAAACTGGTGCCGCGTCTGCCCGTTGTCGAGGTGGTGTTTTTCCGCGCCCTGGTGGCGGGGATTCTGTCGCTGGGCTTTCTGAAAGCGCAAGGCACCCCGATGTGGGGCAACAACCGTCGCCTCCTCTTCTTGCGCGGCCTGTTCGGGACGGGCGGTCTGTGCGCCTATTTCACCTCGCTGCACTCGCTTCCGTTGGCCACCGCCACGGTCTTGCAGTACCTTTCCCCTATTTTCACCGCGCTGGTCAGCGGTCTGCTGCTTGGGGAAACCGTCGGACTTCGACGCTGGCTGTGCTTCGGGCTGAGTTTTCTTGGCGTAGCCGTCCTCAAGGGGTTCGGTACCCAGGTCGGCTGGTTGGACCTGGCTGTGGGAGTGTCGGGAGCGGTCTGCTCGGCCCTGGCCTACAACTGTATCGCCAAGCTCAAGACCTCGGAAGATCCGCAGGTCATCATGTTCTACTTCCCGCTTATCACCGTTCCGATCACCTTTCCGCTGATGCTGCACAACTGGGTGACTCCAACCCTTGCGGAGGCGGTCACGCTGGTGGTGACGGGCGGTTTCGTGCAGGCCGCTCAGTACTTTATGACGCGGTCCTACCAGTGCGGTCGGCCGGCAGCGGTCAGCATCGTGAGCTATCTCGGTGTGGTGTTTGCCCTGTTCTGGGATGTCACGGTATTCCATACCGTGCCCACTCGAGAGGCGCTGGTGGGGATCGGTCTGGTGGTCTTTGGAGTGGTGCTGTCGGCGGTTCTGGACCTTCTCCATCTGCGGCGCCGTTCGGAATCTCAAGTTCGGCCCTGAACGACCAGAGCCGTCGAGGGGATCCTCGACGGCTCGCTTTAGGAGCTTTTCCGGCTCGTGGCGCCAGGGCTCGATGGTGGCTGGCGCTAGCGCTCGATAGTGGTGGTGCTGCTCTTCGTTTCGTACAGCACGTCATACAGTTCGTTGCGCGGCATGTTCAGCTCTTCTCGCACGTTGGCGGTGTCGTCATACTTGCGAACCTGAATCACGCGAGTCTCGGCGCTGGAAGCCGGCAGGGTGTAGAACACGGGGGCTTCGCTGGTACGGATCACGGTCACGGGAACGACCTCGACCAGACGAGTCTCGACCTTGTCGCCTCCGGGTAGGGCGGTCACCACGCTGTTCTGAGTCGCGTAGTGGCGGGTCTGGGCGGAGGCGCCCACGGTGAGTGCGGCCAGCAGGGCCAGGGTCAGGGTCTTTCTCATTGTTCCAATCTCCTTGAGGGTGTTTTCTCCCTCAAAAGTAGTGCGGAACGAGAGGGCGACCTACCCGCCGCGGGATAAAGGCTCGGGTCGTGCTCGTATACCTACCTCAAGGCGGGGTTAGCTCCGACGCAGGCGCCGGAAGGTCAGCTGTTCGGTTTTTTGATGCGCTTCAAAGGTAGCCGCCTGGGCGTACCATAAGTCGGCCGTGCGGTTGCCGTTCTGCGGCGCAGAGGCTGGGCGCTGGGCTGCCTTCATGGGTCGCCCGGGCGGAGGTCCGTTCGGCTCCTGGGCGGGGCGCCCAAGTAGGGCACCCGGAGTCTGAGCCAGCACCGCCTGGGCGGTCCATCCCGCGCCTTGGAAGCGGGGGATGTTGGTCTGCAAAGCCAGCGTCCCTCCGGCCGAAGAACTGCCAAGCTGGGCCCGGAGCGCTCGGATTTCGGAGTTGCTGGGAAGGTTGGAGGGGACGTCGGGGACATACTTGTCCGCCCGCGCGGGTCCTCCCACCTCGGCTTCCGCTGGTCGATGCTCGCTTGCCGCGCTGGCCAGGCCCGCCCCTTCGCTGGTGGCGTCCTGCACGGATGTACTCATATTTTGACTCCTTCCTCTCTTCACTCTAGGTGGAGGAGGCGGAGGGAGACGGGAGCGGAGCGGCGGCAGGTTAACGCCGTGTGAACTTTTCTCCAGTCTTTTATGAACGGTTTCTGGTCAGGGCGTTGGGAGATTCACCGCGCCGGGTGCGGGGTCGCCCGCGAAATGAGCTCTCAGGTTGTCCAGGGTGAGGTCGAGCATGGCCTGGCGCGTCTCTTCGGTCGCGCTGCCCAGGTGAGGGGTCAGGACCACGTTGGGAAGGGCCAGGAGGGCCGCGGGCACGTTCGGTTCGTCAGCGAAGACGTCGAGCGCGGCGCCGCCCAGGTCGCCGTACTCGAGCGCTTCGATCAACGCCTCTTCGTCGACCACCGACCCGCGAGCGACGTTGACCAACAGACCGCTCGGACCCAGGGCGCCCAGGATCTCGGTGTTGACCAGCCCCTCGGTCTCGGGGCCGCCAGGTAAGACCAGGATCAGGATGTCGCTCTCGTTGGCCAGAGCCCAGAGGTCCTCGAAATACTCGTAATCGACGTCGTCTTGCTGGTGCCGCCCGTGATAAGCGATGCGCAGTCCGAACGCTTCGGCCATCCTGGCGATCCGCTTTCCGATCCGACCCAGCCCAACGATGCCGCAAAGCTTTCCGCTTAGCCCTCGGGCCAGAGGGAAAGTCGCTCGGGTCCATTCGCCCTCGCGCACGAAGTCATCGGCTTCAGCAATGCGTCGGGAGGCGGTCAAGAGCAGCGCCATGGCGTGTTCGGCGACCGCTTCATCGAGGACGCCCGGCGTGTTGGCCACTTTCAAACCGCGCGAGGCGGCGTAGTCTAAGTCGACTTTGTCCAGTCCGACGCCGTAGACGGCGACCATCTCCAGATCGGGATATCTCTGCAGCTGGTCGTTGGGGATCCCCGTCGAGGCAGTGGTGATCAGAGCGCGCACGCCGCCCACGGAATCTTGCAGACCGACCACGCGGTACTCTTCTTGCAGCGCCTCGGTGAGGGCGGGATAGGACTCGGTGGCCATGACCACGCTAATCTTCGAACTAAGCATAGCTGTGGCTATCGAGCCCTATCCCGCCACTCCTTTTCGTCGGTAGCTACCAGATCTTCACGCGGTCGGTCGGCGCCAGGTACATGCCGTCGCCTTCTTTGACCTCGAACGCCTGGTAGAAGCCGTCCACGTTGCGCAAAGGTCCCAGCACCCGGTATTCCCCGGGCGAGTGGGGGTCGGAAAGAAGTCGGGCGCGCAGAGCGTCCTCGCGGATTTTGCCGCGCCACACCTGGGCCCAGCCCATGTAGAAGCGCTGGTCGCCGCTGAGTCCGTCGATCACGGGGGCCGGCTTGCCGTCGAGCGAGCGCTGGTAAGCACGATAGCCGATGGTGACGCCGGCCAGGTCGCCGATGTTCTCACCCAGCGTGAGGCGCCCGTTGACGTTCATCCCCTCCAGCGGAGAGAAGGCGTCGTACTGGGCCACCAGGCGGTCGCCCAGAGCGTCCAACGCCTTGCGGTCGTCGGCCGTCCACCAGTCGCGCAGGTTGCCGCCGCCGTCATACTTCGAGCCCTGGTCGTCGAAGCCGTGGCCGATCTCGTGTCCGATCACTCCGCCGATGCCGCCGTAGTTCACGGCGTCGTCGGCTTCGAGATTAAAGAACGGCGGCTGCAGGATGGCGGCCGGGAAGACGATCTCGTTACGGGTGGGGCTGTAGTAGGCGTTGACCGTCTGGGGCGTCATGCTCCAGTCAGCGGGGTCGACCGGTTTGCCGGCGCGAGCCAGTTCGTAGTCCAGTTCAAAAGCCGCCGAGCGCTTTTTGTTGCCGATCAGGTCGTCGGCCTTGACGGTCAGCGCACTGTAGTCGCGCCACTTATCGGGGTAGCCGATTTTGGGTTTGAAGCGGCTAAGCTTCTCCAGCGCTTTGGTTTTGGTTTCGTCCGACATCCAGCTCAACTCGCGGATACTTTCGCCGTAAGCGGCGATCAGGTTGTCCACCAGCGCTTTCATGCGAGCCTTGGCTTTGGGGCTGAAGTGGCGGGAGACATACTCCTGCCCCAGCACCTCGCCCAGGGCACCGCTGGTGGCGTCGACGCCGCGCTTCCAGCGGGGGAGGTTCTGAGGCGTGCCGCTCAGCGCGGTGCCGTGGAAGGCGAAGTGCATGTCGACGAAGTTCGCGCTCAGATTGGGAGCGAAGTCGTCAGCGGTCTGGAACGCCAGGTAATCCTTCCACGTCTGCACCGGGGTGCTAGCGAACAGCGCCCCGAGCTTTTCGAAGTAGCTGTAGTTGCGCACGATCGCCTCGGGCACGTGGGAAGCGCCGGCCGCTTTGGCGTAGGCGTTCCAGTCCAGGGCGCCCAGCAGCGTGGCAACCTCTTTGGCCGATCGCTTGTTGTAGTTCTTCTCGGCGTCGCGGCTTTCGACTTTGCTCATCTGGATTTCGGCGAGCCTGGTCTCGAGCGCTAGCACGCGCTCGGCGGCCCCGGCGGCGTCGGGGTAGTCCAGCGCGCCCAGCAGTTTGGCGGCGTAGTCCTTCAGGGCGGTGCGGGCGGTCTTGAACTTCTCGTCGTCTTTGAGATAGTAGTCGCGGTCAGGCAAGGTCAGACCGCTCTGGGAGACCCAGAAGCCGTAGACGCCGGGGTTCTTGGCGTCGGGA
Source organism: Vulcanimicrobiota bacterium (assembly GCA_023447635.1). GTDB lineage: Bacteria > Vulcanimicrobiota > Xenobia > Xenobiales > JADMJV01 > JAEXNA01. The sequence goes on from JAEXNA010000227.1 coordinate 5,727, forward strand.
TAGATATAGAAGCCCAGCGGTCCGGTCACTCCGACTCGCTCGAGTTGGCCCATGACCTGGGCGATTTCGGTGTGGCTCTTGGCATCATGGATCAGCTTCAGGTCGGCGGCGATCGGCTGAGAGCCCAGCTCTTCGATGCGCTTTTCGTCCATGAAGCTGGCGTACAGGTCGCCCAACTTCTGGTCGTTGCTGCCGGCGGCGGCGTTTTTCTTAGCCGCTTCAAAGATGATGGTCTTGAGCTGCTCCTGAGTCTGGTCGTCGAGCACGTTGAACATGCCGTAGCGCGAGCGGTCGGCCGGAATCTCGGTGGTGGCCATCCAGCGTCCGTTGACGTAGCGGTAGAAGTCGTCCTGCGGGCGGACGGCCTTGTCGACGGCGTTCATATCGATCCCGGACTGCTGGCTTGAGGCGGCGGCAACCCGGGTCGGAGGGGAGGCGGGACCGCTTTCGCTTCGCGGGCCTTCGGCCTGAGCGGTAGAGGTGAGGGCGCAGAGGCCAAGAGCCAGAACGGCTTGACGGAACTTCATTGGGGCATCTCCTGGAGAAAGAAGTCGGCTTGAAAGGGCCGTGAGAATGGCTCGCCCTTCTGGAGCGGGGCGGCGATGCCTCTCTCCACGGCCACGACAAGAGGCCTTCGATTCACCGATGCGCGGAATCTTCCGCCGATCGCCGAATCGAGGGCTGGTCAGAAGTTCGTCGATTCACCGATGCGCGGAATCTTCCGCTGATCGCCGAATCGAGGGCTGGCGAGAGCTTGTCGATTCACCGATGCGCGGAATCTTCCGCCGATCGCCGAATCGAAGGCTGGCGGGAACTCGTCGATTCACCGATGCGCGGAAGCTTCCGCCGATCGCCGAATCGAGGGCTGGCGGGAGCGTTACGCCCTCTCCGACAACCCGTACGGTCCCGCGGCGGGACCGTGTGGGACCTGGGACCTCCAATCGCAGGCCTCGGCTCGAGCGCCGACAAGTCGCCCATGACAAAGAGCCGCCATGGGCGGACCCCCGGCGGCTCTTTGGTAACCTGACTCGAATGGGCCCGAGTCAGGTCGTATCGAGTTGAATCTACTCTTCGTTACGAGGAGCGACGGCCTTCTCGGCGTTGACGCGGCCGTTGCTGACGCTCTTGCCTTCCAGGCCGGCGACCTTGTCAGAGCCATCGATCAGGCGGCTCTTGATCTCGTCGTGCGAAGCGTCGGGATAAGCCGACATGATCAGGCCGGCGACGCCGGTCACGAAGGGCGACGCCATCGAGGTACCGCTGAGCACGTGGTAGCCCCCGCCGTTCTTGGTGGACAGGATGTCCTTACCGGGAGCGGTCACATCCACCGAAGTGGCGCCGTAGTTCGAGAAGCCAGCCTTGGCATCGTTGTGGTCGGTGGCGCCGACGGCGATCATGTTGGGGATGTCGAAGCCCATCGGGTAGAACGGGCTGCGGTCGGTGTCAACGCCGTTGTTACCGGCGGCAGCGATGTGCAACGCCGGAGAGGCGCGATAAGCATCTTCGGTCGCCTGGTTCAAGCGCGAACCGCCCCACGAGTTGTTGGTGATGTCGGCGCCCATCTTGGTGGCGTACAGGGCAGCGCGGATAGCACCGTCGGTGGTGATACGTCCGCCGCTGTCGATCTTGATCGGCATCAGGCGAGCTTTCTGCATCACTCCGGTAACACCGATACCGTTGTTGCCGACCGCACCGATGGTTCCGGCCACGTGGGTTCCGTGTCCGACACCGTCATCCGGACTGCCGTCGTCATCACCGGCGTCGTAGCCATGCACGTCGTCGATCACACCGTTACCGTCATCGTCGATACCGTTACCGGGGATCTCGCCCGGGTTGACCCAAAGGTTGCCTACCAGGTCGGGGTGGTCGAGGTCGGCGCCGCTGTCGATGATGGCGATCAGGGGACCCTGGTCGCTACCGTTACCGATGGTGGTCTTCCAGGCTCCGACCACGTTCGAGTCCGCTCCGACTTTACCACCCGTCTGGCCTTCGTTTTTGAAGCCCCACAGTTTAGGGTCAAGGTCGTTCGGAACCTGGGCCGGCTCGGTCTCCAGGAAGTGCAGCACGTCGTTGCTTTCCGCGTAAGCGACGCGCTCATCCGAACCCATGGCAGCGATAGCTTCGGCGGTGGTGATACCAGCAGGAAGCTTCATACGGATCAGGTCGCCGTCGAACGACTTGTAGATGCTCTGGGGCACGTCGAACGTCTCGACCACTTCACCGCCGTACTGCGCAGCGAAGTCGTTGAACAGGCCGACCTGGCCCGACTTGAGCTTGACGATGACTTCGCCCTCGACGTATTCGCCCTGGCCGATGTCGGCCTGCACGGCGGCCACAGCGCTCGCACTGACGCTGGCGATGCGCTGAGGGATGGCGCCGAAGCTGCCGCTCTCGCTGGGGGCGCTGGGAGCCGGCTCAGAGGTAGGAGCAGCCGCAGGGGCGGCGGCGGGCCGAGCTACCGGAGCCGAAGTCTGAGCAGCGAAATTGGGACGAATCATCATAACGGGCCTCTTCTAAAACTAGGTTAACCTAAGAATAGTCGACCGCGCCGCCGACTTTGTTGCAACTATGTTGACAGGTCGGCGTTCACGCGACCTGGAGGGCAACAATCTTCAAAGAAGACATTTTTCTGAAAGAGACAGGTGACTTCAATCGCCAAGAGAAGCATGAGCGGAGAACGGCAATATGCCGAGAGGAGATAGACAGATGGAGACTGCGGTCAAAGTGAAATTTGCCATGCTGCTCGAGCACAACAAGCGCGAGGGAGAGTTCGGCTACAACGAAGTCGTGACACGCTACTTCGAAACGCCGGGCGACTTCTTCGAAGCCTGGGGCGAGAGCATGCCGTCCGGCACCCCCACAGCGGTCGAGGGAGACCTGGAGTACCTTGTCCACAAACGTTTCGGAACCGTCTACGTCGACGACGAAGGGAAGCCGGTGGCTTGTGTCCAGGTGGACGAGTGTTCGGTCGAAGAAGCCATGAAGGCCGCCCGCCGCTAGGGCACGCTTCAAGAACGGAGCGCGGGCACTCCGAGTGCCCAAGTGCGGGTCTCCCGAGAGCCCGCGTGGGATCCAGATGAAGTGCGGGCACGCTGAGTGCCCGAGTGCGGGTCCCCCCAGAACCCGCGCGGACTCCAGATGAGGTGCGGGCACTCGGGGGGAAACAAAATACGGGCACCTGGGTGCCCGCATTTCGATGGTCAAGCCTGGGTGGCTCTAGTAGCGGCGATAGCCGTTGTTGTAATACCCATTGTTATAGCCGTTATTGTATCCATTGTTATAGTACCCGTTATTAGCGCCGTTGTGCTGATAGACGCCGTTGAGGTAGTAGCCGCCGCCACTTAAGCTGGGGGCGCGCTTGTGCCCTTCCGTGGTCGCGGGGATCCCGCGCAGGTAGCCTTGCGCGTTTTGCGGGATGTTCGGGTCCGGGAGGCCGCCGGGGTAGCCCGGGTTGTAGTAGCCCTGGGCGCCGGGGTGGTAGTAGCCCTGGCTGCCCGGTCCGTAGAAGCCCTGGTTAGCCGGCGGGTAGTAGCCGCCGTTGGCGTACGGGTCGGCCCATTGGGCCAGCGCGGGCGTCCCGAGGAAGAGAGCGAGCAAAAGTAGCTTTTTCATAGTTCTGAGTTACCCCATTTCCGAGTCTGCACAGACTCTGCTTCGCCTATTATAACCTCTCGCCGCAAGCCCGCGCCTGAACCGAGGCTGGGAGAATTCTAAAGAGCTCTTCAGGAAAGAGCCGGGACCTTGACCGCGTCGAGCGCCAGGATCGACTCCTTGATGGCGGCTAGGCCCGCGTCCAGATGATGCGGGTGGGTCTCTTCTTCGGGGCAGTGGCTGCGCCCGTCGATAGAGGGGACGAAGATCATGATCGCTCCGTGCTCGGAGATGTGCCCCGTGTCGTGACCAGCCCCGCTCTGCATCACCAGCGCCCGAGGGTCGACCTTGCGGCACGCCTCCCCCACCGTCTCCAACAGCCACTGCGGAGGCCGCGCCGGCGGAGTCCGAGTCAGCGACACCATCTCGAATCCGATGCCGCGCTGGGCGCAGATCGCCCGAGCGGCCTCCAGGAACCCTTCCCATACCTCGGCCAGCACCGCGCCGTCGAGATGGCGCACCTCGGCAATCATGGTTACCAGGTCCGGCACCACGTTGCTCTGGTTCGGCTGAACCTCTAAGCGGCCTACCGTTCCGACCGCGCCGTCACGCTCGCGGCAGGTCGCCTCCAACAGGCTGATCAGCTGGGCCGCGGCCGCCAGGGCGTCGCGTCGCAGCGCCATAGGCGCCGTGCCCGCGTGGTCGGCCCGACCGCGCAGCTCGAACGTCCCGCGGGTGATCCCCACGATGCCGCTGACCACCGCCAGGCTGATATCTTGAGACTCTAACACCGGCCCCTGCTCGATGTGCAGCTCGAGCGCGGCGTGCAAGGAGCCCTCAGGAAGTCGGGCCGAGGCCAGCTCTTCCGGACGCCCTCCCGCCTGCCGCATCGCCTCGCCCAGGGTCAGGCCGTGAGCCGGCCGGGCCAACCAGGCCTCCTGAAAAGTTCCGGCCAGGGAACGACTGCCCACGCACGAGATGCCGAAGTCGTTGGCTTCCTCGGCCAGATAGTCGGCCACCACCAGCGGATGACGCAAAGCGGGCAAGGTACGGGCCGCTTCCAACGCCACCATCACGCCCAGAGCGCCGTCGAGGTAGCCGCCCGCGTAAACCGTGTCGGAATGCGAGCCGACCATAATCGGTAGCAGGCCAGGTTCACTCCCCTCGCGTCGTCCGAACATGTTGCCCGCCGCGTCCAGGGTCACGGCCAGACCCGCCTGCTCCATCCGCTCTCGAATCCAGGCCCGACCCCGCAGATATTCCGGGGAGGGGAAGCGTCGGGTGGTGCCCGGAGTGTTCGGCTCGACTATCGTGCGAAGCTCCGCCAGCAGTGTGTGCAAACTCATTACGGTCTCAAAAACCTTCCGCTCCCGGCCTTGGCCGTGATAGCGCCCTTCTCGAAAATGATCCGTCCGTGGGAAATGGTGGTCGCCACCTCTCCCCGAAAGCTCTGCCCCTCGTACAGCCGGTCTACATCTGCCGCCCGACTGACCATCCTGTCTCGCGAGAACGTCGTCAACGGTCGCGGGTCGAACAGGCACAGGTCGGCGTCCGCGCCCTCGACCACCGCCCCTTTTCGAGGATACAGGTCAAACAGGCGCGCCGGCCCGCTGGATACCCACTCGACGGCTTGCTCGACGGAAAAGCGTCCCCGCAGGGCCGCGTCCATCATAATCGGCAGCAGCGCCTGGGCCCCGGGCGCGCCGGCCGGAGTGCGCCACATCGACTCGGACGCCCGCTCTTTTTCGTGCAGAAGATAAGGCGCGTGATCGGTGGTGACCAGGCACAGACTGCCATCGCCCAACCCTTGCCACAGCGCCTGCTGGTCCTCGAGGTCGCGGATCGGCGGGTTGATCTTGGCGAAACCGCCCAGATGATCGACCGAGTCAGCCGTGAAGAACAGGTAGTGCGGACAGGTCTCGCCGCTGGCGTCCACGCCGGACCGCTGAAACCGCTCTAGCACTTCCAAAGCCTGCCGGCAGGAGACGTGAGCCACGTGTACTGGCGTCCCAGCCGCCTCGGCCAGGGAGAGAAAACGCGCCACCGCGACCGCTTCGACCACGGGCGGGCGTGAGGCAGCGTGGCCTTTCAGCGTACCCACCGGATCCAGCGCTTTCTCCCGAGCCAATCCGGCCTCTAACATCGAGTCGCTCTCGCAGTGGGCTACCAGGCGCAGCCCCGTCTCCCCCACCAGAGCCAGGGCCTGATAGAGCTCTTCGTCCTCGGTCAGACAGATGCCGATGAACTCTTCCTCCCGTCCGGCGGGGGCGCGATGCATAAAGATCTTGTAGCCGATGGCGCCCTCTGCCGCCATCCCCAGCACGTCCTCGCGCCGGAGCGTGCCCGGTGCGCCGTACAGCGCCACGTCGAGAATCGCTTGCTCTTCGATCAGGCGTCGTCGGTTCCGAAAAGTCGCTATCGTGGCGCAACCGGGCTGCGAGATCGGCATCTCGAAGATCGAGGTGGTGCCGCCGGCCGCCGCCGCGCAGGTCTCGCTAAAAAAATCTCCCCGGTCCTCGTAGCCCGGAGTTCGGCAGTGAAAATGCGCATCCACCGCTCCCGGCAGCACCAGCATCCCGGCGGCATCAATGACCCGTTTGGCCGGGCCCAGCCCGCCGGGAGGTACGACCGAAACGATGACACCGTCCCGGATTCCCACGTCGAAATAATTCGAGGACGCGCCGACCACCTTGCCGCCTAAGACGGCCATATCCAGACGACTCATAGCTCGGGCATCCCTTCCAGAAACTCGTCGCCGTGCACCAGTTCGACCATCTCTAGCAGCATCTTCCCGGTGTAGCTGTCTTGCTCCATCTTGGGTACCCGCTCTCGAACCCTCTGGTGTAGAGCCGTCGTGCCCTTCCCCAGAACCAGGTCGGGAGCGCGAGCGCGGATCAGGTCGATGGCCTGGCAGGCGCAGAGAATTTCGATAGCGACCGTCATTTCGACCGCCTCCAGGATCTGCAAACACTTACGCGCCGCCGTCATCCCCAGACTGTTGTGGTCTTCCTGGTTGCTTTTCGACGGGATCGAGCCCACCGAAGACGGCGTGGCCAGCACCCGCATCTCGCTGACCAGCGCCACCGCATTAGCCTGAATCAGGGCAAATCCGGTGTTCATCCCGTGCTTGCCCGCCACCAGATTCATCGGCAGGCCGTTGCTCATGTTGGGGTCCAGCAGACGGGCGGAACGTCGCTCGGACAAGACCGCCAGATCGGTCAGCACGACCGCCGCAAAGTCCATACAGTAGCCCATCCCGGCCCCGTGAAAGTTCCCCCCACTCAGGCCTTCGTAGGTCCCATCGACCTGCTGAAAAAAGAGCGGGTTGTCCGAGGCTGCGTTCAGCGCCCGCTGCAGCACCGACTCGATGTAGGTCAGCACATCGCCGCAGGCGCCGTGCACCTGAGGCGCCGCCCGATAACTGACCGGATCCTGGACTCGCTGCCCCGCTTCGAACACCCCGCGCCCCAGCGGCGTGGTGAACTGCGAACCGCTCAGCATCGAACGCACCGCGGCGGCCGTAGAGATCTGCCCGGGAACCCCACGGGCGTGATGCACGCGCGGGTCGTAAGCGTCCATCTCTCCTCGGAACGCCTCCAGCGATAGGGCCAGCGCCGCGTTGGACAGGCGCAAGATCGCCCGCGCTTTACCCAGCGCCCAGACGCACGTGGCCAACTGCACCGTACTGCCCGACAACAACGCTAGCGCCTCTAACCGGTCCAGCCCAAATTCGACCGGATCCACGGCGGCCCGGCGCAACGTCTCGTCAGCCGGCCCCACCTCGCCCTGATACTTCAGTTCGCCGTTCGGGCTGCCGACCAGGCAAAGCCCCAGTTGGGCCATCGGCTGCAGGTCGCCCACCCCCAGCGACCCGATCTGGCGCATCATCGGTTTGACCCCGCGCTGCAGGAACAAGACGATCCGCTCGACCAACTCGGGGCGTACTCCAGAGTAGCCCTGAAGCAGGACGTTGGCTCGGATCAGCATGCTCAGGCGACAGATATCGTCGTTGAAGTAGGGCCCGATGCCCGCCGCGTGAGAGTTCAGGATGTTGGTCTGAAACTGCGCCTGGTCGCCCTCCTCGACCAGAAAGTCTTTCAGCCGTCCTAACCCGGTATGAAAACCGTAGATCCTTTTGGAGCCGGCGCGCAGCGCCTGCTCCACCCCCTGATGGGAGGCCCGGACCCGGTCCAGGGCATGAGGAGCCACGGAGACCGCCGTCGGGTTGCGCAAGAAAGCCAGCGCCTGATCGACGGTCAGAGTATTGCCATCAAGAGCGAGGGAGGACATCAGCAGAGAGGACAACCGCCGCCTACCTCCCTAGCGCGTAGTCGGCGATGGTGATCCCCATCGCCTTCTCCACTTCGGGGTAGACGCTGGCGTCAAACACCCCGGCCGAGAGCGGGATGTGCTGCTTATGAACCATGAGCACCACCACTTCCATCCCCTCGAGCACCTCGAAGACGTTCAGCGGAAGACCCGTCTCGGCCGAGACGACGGTGATCACGTCAGGATAGGT
>JAEXNA010000260.1 GCA_023447635.1 Vulcanimicrobiota bacterium
TCGACCGCGAGGCGCTCGACGGCGGCCGCTTCCGCGACCACGGCGGCTACAACCAGATCAACAAACAGTTCGACGGCCAGGTCGACCAGTTGCTCGGAGATCTACAAGAGGCCGTCTGGTCCGACGAGGACGTCGCCTAGACCGCCCGGCCTAAACGGCCTTGGTAGCGCGCACTTTCTCGACGGCCGTTTTCAGTTGAGACTGAAACTCGATGTAAGCTGGCAACGAGTTCAGGAGAGAAAAGTCCTCGATCAGTCGAGAGAGGCGATGGATGGAAACCAGAGGTTGGAACTTCTTCAGATGTCGGCCCTTGAGTTCCGACGCCGATCTCAGTAAGTCTATCAGCAGCGCCTTCGGGTCCGGAATCGCTTCGAGCTTTTTCAGGGGCGGCAGGTTTAGCTTTACCCGCCCGTTGGGGTTCCCCGCTGCTCGCCGGAGAGCTGACTCGTCGATGAGCAGCCAGGCCTCGGACATGCGAACAGGGATCAGGCAGGCTGACGGCTGAGAAAGCCCGAGCCGCTGGAAAGCCGTGGTAATCTCTTGCTTTCTGCTATCTAGCGATTCTCGCTCTGCATCGCGGTGAACGATGAGAAGATCGCAAGGGTAGAGCTCCTGGACCTTTGGTAATCGCTCCTCGACCGGGGCGATGGGTAGCAGAGCCACCTGGCTTTCGTAGACCGCGCCAAGTTTTCTCAGTTCCCAGTCAATAATCGGCAGCAGCATCCGGTCCGAGGTGCCGTCAGGGAGAAGCGTGTAGCGCAACATCAGAAAAGCTCCAGCTGCTCGAACAGGTCGCGAACAGAGTCGTGACGGCTCGATGCCCCGGGATTGGTCTTGAGGGGCTGCAAGTACGACAGCACTTCTCCCAGGGTCACCGTGTTAGGCGGCAGCTGTCCCTTCTTATCCGTCCTACCTATACGGCGATAGCTCAGTCCGGTAGGGCCGACTTTGGCAAATAGGACGGAGTCCGCGTTCATCAGTTCGATTACGATGGGACTGTGGGTATTGATCAGGACTTGCTGCAGCGGATTGCTATCGTCGAGAGCCATTGTCGCATCAACCGCAATGCCCTCAAGAAGTGTCAGCATCGCGACTAACCGCTCCGGGTGAATGCCGTTCTCTGGCTCTTCGAGACATAAAACCCCGGCTCTTGTCGGATCTAGTTCCAAGACAGACAGCGCAAGAAAACGCAGCGTTCCATCCGAGAGGGAGCCCGCCGGCAGCTCATTCCCCTTCTGGTCCTTCAAGTAGACCGTGTACTGCCGGCGCTCCTGATTGGCATCGACTCGGACAGAATCCACCTCGTCGACCAGTTCCGAAAGGCGGTTTGCGACCCGCGTATAGACCGTTTCCTGACCTCCGTGCAGGGCGATTCTGTTAAGCGTCGCGGGCAGGTGGCGACCACGTGACGAGATGAAGGCTCCGTCCTGAAAAGAGTCTGGCTCTCGTAGAGCCGTGGGCTCGAGCTGCAGCAAAGTGCATCTGCGCAGCGCTTGCCGTGCCAACACCAGCGTTGGGCTCTCCTGAGCGTTCGTCACGGACGACAGCGCAGTGCGTTGAAGGTTTGCGAGCGGGAACTCCCAGGGTCGACCACCGCCTTTTCTCTCGACGGTCCGATCCTGGTGAAGACGAATCACCCCGAGATCGGGCAGCGTTGTAAGATAAGCCGAGCGGCGCCCCGTGACCAAGCAAGAGTCCAGCCATTCTTTCTCATAAGCGAAGCGCAACAAGCCATTCGCTTCGTGGCGGGGTATGTAGGACAGGTCCTCGGAAAGAACCCTGAGGTTATCTCGAAGAGTTCCACCTTCAGCGGCGGTGTAGCTTAAGCCAAGCTGGTATCTCAGGAACGTTGCTGACGCGTGGGCCTCGCGTCCGAAGTCGTCTACTCCCTCCGGGGATACGAAGAAATCCACCTCGAAGAACATCTGGTCCGCGCCGGGCGAAAACAGCCCCCGTAAGGAAACCTCCCCACCCCTGATCTGCATAGCGGCCTCTAAGAGGGGCTTGTCGACCGACTCCCTCAAAAAGAGAAGGGCGTCGAACAGGTTGGATTTCCCCACGCCGTTCCGACCGGCGATACAGGAGAAAGGGCCAAGGAAGACCTCGACATCCTCCAAGTTCTTGAATCCTCTAACCTTAAGCCTCGTTATCACTCCAGGGCCTTCTGTGCTGCTTTGGAATCCTCCCCCAGGCCTTATCTAGTCCTGGTAGAGAGCGTTCGGGCCCAGAAAGGCATCAATAGAGAACTGGTTGGCGGCTTTCACGATGTCAGAAGCGTAGCTGCGGAAAGCGATCTTCTTACCGTCCCCGGTAAGCTCGGCCTGGTCGCTCGCGCCGTTCGGGGTCTTGCCTTCGGAGGTCGTCGAGGCCAAAGCGACCTGGCCGGTAGCGAGGTCTTTCACGAACACGTCGTAGGTCCCGTTGTCATCGTTGGCGACCAGCCCGGTGCCGTTAGAGACAAAGGACACGTAGCGACCCGCTTCGTCGATCGAGCCAAAGCGAGAAACTCCATTAATCTGTCCGCCCTGAGAGTCCACGCTGATGCGGCGGAAGGTGCCGTCCTGCCTGTCGTACAGGAACACATCGGACGTGCCGTTCGTGTCGTTCGGGACGATATCGGAAGCGTCCGAGCTGAAGACGACAAACCGTCCGTCGGCCGAAATGTCGACCCGATGGTCTCGGCCGCTCCCGCCGTTGAAGCCCGACGTAAGCGGGGTCGGCAACGCATCTCCGCGAGTGTAGAGTTCGATATCTGTCCGCTCGCCAGCAGGCGTCGGGTCATTCCAGGGGCGCGATATAAGAACCATATGTTCGCCGGTGCGGTCGAGCATCATCGCCTCATAGCCGCGATCGCTGTTCCAGAGTAAGACTTTCTTGGCCTCATCGAATGCGCCCACAGGCTCGAAGTCCTGGTTGTCCACCAGAAAGACTCGTGTCCAGGTGGCGAAAGCTGTCCAGCGTCCATCGCCGGAAATCGAGCAGTGAAAAGATTTGGATCCATCATTTGATTCGCTGCTGAGCTGATGCGTCTTCCCCTCACCTTTGCGATAAAGGAAGATGTCTTCGTCCTGCCAATCCTCTCGCGGCTCTCGCTCGTTGCCCAGTCGAAGCTTCGTTGAAAAGACTATGGTCTGGCCATCCTCCGAGATGTCCATGGAGACTCGGGTCAGGTTGTGCTCACCGCTCTCGGCGACTCGCGGGTCGCCGTCAAAGCCAACCGATAGTGATTCTAAGGTGTTGGCGAGCAAATCGGTAAGGTAGACTCGGAAGACGAAGGGAACTTCGTCTCCCGGATCGGGCTGCAGAAGTTCGTTCGTGAGGAACGCCGTCTCGTTGCCTGTAAAGGAGGTAGCGAACTGTTTGACCTCCGAGGCGTGGTACAGCCCCAGTTCGTCCGAAATCTCCCGCAGGGTTCCGGTTTGGATATCGTAGAGGTAAGTGACACGATAGCCTCGCCCCCCTGAACGACGGCTGTTGAAAGCCAGATATCTTCCGTCAGCACTAAAACAGAATCCGGTCAAGGAATCCGAGAAGTCGACAAGGTCGGCTCGGGGAGAGTCCACCAGGGCCGTCAGATTCAGGAACGTGCCTGTCTGTCGGTCCTTGAGGTAGGCGTTCGCGATGCCCTCCGGGCCTGGCGTCTCGCCCAGGTCGTGGCGTCGGCTTTGGAAGGCGACGTAGCGCCCCCCGGAAGAAACGTCCGGTGGATTTTCGATCCCTCCAAACAGGGCGATCCCTTCGACGTCAGCCACCAGTTCGGTTTGGCCGGTCGTGAGATCGCGAAAGTACACCGCGGTCGAACTTTGGGGCTGTTCGACCGCCATCTCCTCGTCAAGTGTGCTGAAGACGACAAACTTTCCGTCGAGGGAAAGTGAGTTGTGCAGGGGGTTCGAGTCGGTCGGGGTGCCGTCTACTCGCGACGTTACCCGTTGGATCTCCGAGGTGGTCAGATCCATGACGTAAAGCTGTGCGTCACTCTGGTTAACGCTCTCGCTTTCGTCAGGAAACCTCCCGCGCTCATCAAGAAACAGCAAAGTATTCCCATCAGACGAGACTGTGCGGGTGTTCCACATCAACGAGCCGGTCGTAAGATAGGTTGTGGTACCGTCCTGCATGTCGCGAATGAACAGGCGGTCATCCCAGGTTTCGTACACGATCCGGTCCTTGCCGCCCAGAAAGGCGCCCGCGCTACACCGCAGCCAGGGCTGGCCGGCTTCATCGATCGAAACCAACTCCATGGTCTCGTTCTCTACGTCATAGCGATAGAGGACGGCGTTCTCCACGGTATTCGGCCAGGAGACGCCACCGACCAGCGGTTCGTCGGCCAAAAACAGCACGTGACTTCCGTCGTAGGTGACGTCGTAGTAGGAGTAGTAAGGAACGAAGTAGTCGCCCTCGCGGTCGGTGCCCTGCTTGGAGAGCGGAAGGACCTTTGTCGCTCCAGTTTCCAGGTCCATGACGTGCAGATACCCATCGAAAATCGGGTTTTCCGGATCGGCTAGGATAAGGCGGGCGAAGTTGATCGACGAGGACAGGAAGAACAGCTTCTTTCCATCGGGAGAAAGTCGAACGAATTCGTGGTTTAGCGAGTTGCTTTCCCCCACGACCCGGCCCTCGCTGGTCGCATTGATCAGCGTGATACCTCGCTCCGTGGGTCGGCCGCTGGGTTCAGGGGGCGGTGGGGTGGGAGAGCCGGTGGGGCTCGGCGATGGCCCAGGCCCAGGTGTGGTTGGGCTTGGCGAGGGAGTGGGCGTGGTCGGCGCACCGGGTCTGGGCGGTCCCACGATCTGCCCGCCAGGAACGCCCGGGCCCTGGGCCAACGTCAGTTCAGAGCTTCCGCATCCTGCCAGGACTGCGACCGAAACCAAAAGATAAGCTGCCAGATACGTCTTCAACAAACGAGCCCCCCTCTGAGATAGGACGATAGCTCGCCCATTTGCGGCCTCTTCTTATGTAGCTAGTAAAAACCTGCTACAGCCGCCGAACAGCCCCTCTCCAATTTGTGCCCCTGACAGGAACTGTCGTCGAGCTTCGGTAGGGATCGCCGTCAGAGGGAAAAACGTCACCGACTATGTCTTTGACCGCTTCCACCCACGATATCGTCGCCAGGCTCTGGTCGTACTGCGATGTGCTGCGCGACGACGGCATCACCTATCACCAGTACGTGACCGAACTGACCTACCTGCTGTTCCTGAAGATGGCTCAGGAGACCGGCCGGGAGGTGGACAAGGCGGGGAACCCGGTCATTCCGGAGGGTTACAGGTGGAGTGATCTGGTCGCCCGGGAGGGACTCAAGCAGCTGGACTTCTACCGCGAGCAGCTGATCCACCTGGGGTCGGATTCCACCTCGCCGCGCGTGCAGGCGATCTTCGCCGGCGCCAACACCTCGCTGACCGAAGCGAAGAACCTGGCCACGCTGACCCGCCAGATCGACTCGCTGGACTGGTTCTCGGCCAAGTCCGAGGGGCTGGGCGACCTGTATGAAGGGCTGCTGGAGAAGAACGCCAGCGAGAAGAAAAGCGGAGCCGGACAGTACTTCACCCCGCGCCCGCTGATCGACAGCATCGTCGACCTGATCCAGCCCCAGCCGGGCGAGTTGGTGCAGGACCCGGCGGCGGGCACCTGCGGGTTCCTGGTGGCCGCCGACCGCTACATCAAAGAGAAGACCGACGACCTCTTCGACCTGCCCGAAGAGCAGGGCGAATTCCAGCGTCGCGAAGCGTTCTACGGCACCGAACTGGTGCGCGACACCTACCGCCTGGCGCTGATGAACCTGCTGCTGCACGATATCGAGGGCGGTCTGAAGTACGGCGATACCCTGGGGCCTCTGGGAGCGACCCTGCCGAAGGCGGACGTGGTCTTGAGCAACCCTCCCTTCGGTTCCAAGAAAGGTGGAGGCGGCCCCACCCGCGACGACTTTACCTTCCCGACCTCGAACAAGCAGCTCGCCTTCCTGCAGCACATCTATCGCGGTCTCAAGGTTGGAGGCCGGGCGGCGGTGGTGCTGCCGGACAACGTCCTGTTCGAAGGCAATGTTGGAGCCAGAATCCGGGCCGACCTGATGGACAAGTGCAACCTGCACACCATCCTGCGCCTGCCCACCGGCATCTTCTACGCTCAGGGGGTGAAGACCAACGTGCTGTTCTTCACCCGAGGCGCTACCGACGAAGGCAACACGCGGGAGGTCTGGGTCTACGACATGCGGACCAACATGCCCAACTTCGGCAAACGCACCCCGTTCACCAGGCAGTATTTCGCCGACTTCGAGGCCTGCTACGGAGGGAATCCTCTCGGAGGGTCGCTCCGGACGGATCAAGGGGAGGAGGGGAGGTTCCGCGTCTTCTCCCGCGCCGCCATCGCCGAGCGAGGCGAGAACCTGGACATCTCCTGGCTCAGAGACGAGAACGCCGAACGCACCGAAGACCTCCCCGAACCCGACGAGATCGCGGCGGAGATCCTGGCCCACCTGAAGACGGCCATGGAAGAGATGGAAGCCCTGGCGGAGTTGTTGGAGCGATGAGTGGTCTCCCCTCTGGGTGGGTTCGGGCTACACTCGAAAGCCTCCGTTCCAATCACGTCTTCTCGATGGTAGACGGCCCCTATGGTAGCAATTTGAAGACTGATGACTATGTCGACCAGGGTGCACGAGTAGTGCGCCTCGGAAATATAGGCGTCGGAAAGTTCGTTGACCGCGTTAAGGCTTATGTGAGCGCAGAAAAGTTTGCCCAACTCATCAAGCATAGAGTCGTCGCGGGCGATCTACTCATTGCGGCTCTGGCAGAACCCGTGGGCCGCGCCTGCGTTGCTCCGTCTGACCTCGGCGATGCGATTGTTAAAGCCGACTGCATCAAGATGACGGTGCACGAAGAGATTCCCACCAAATACGTGATGAACTGGCTCAATTCACCCGCAGGCCAAGCTCAGACAGAGGAGCGAAGTCGTGGGATAGGCCGTCTTAGGATAAACCTCGCTAACCTTCGGGCCGCACCAGTACCAGTCGCGCCACTAGAAGAGCAGAAAAGAATGGTTGATAGGTTAAATCGACTTGAGGTACATCGTGAGGTCGCCAAGGAATCCTTGGACGCCATCCCACCACTGCTGGAGAAGTTTCGGCAATCGGTCCTGGCGGCGGCGTTCCGAGGAGATCTGACCGCCGACTGGCGCCGCCAGAACCCCGACGTCGAACCCGCCTCCGTCCTGCTCGAACGCATCCGCGCCGAACGCCGCCAGCGCTGGGAAGACGCCGAACTCGCCAAGATGCGCGCCAAAGGCAAAGAACCCAAAGACGACAAGTGGAGAAGCAAGTATCAGGAACCCTCCGTCGCGCCCGATAGCTTGCTAGGGCTCCCTGATGGATGGTACTGGTCGAGCCTTGATTTCGCTGGTGATTGGTCCAGCGGGGGAACTCCGGCAAGAGGTATAGCTGAGTTCTACGGAGGGGACATTCCGTGGGTTAAAACAGGTGACCTCAACGATGGCCGAATCGAAGAAGTGCCAGAATCACTAACGCAAGCGGGGATAGAGAACAGCAGTGCCAAGCTGTTTCCTCCGGGGACCCTACTTATTGCAATGTACGGGGCTACGATCGGAAAGCTTGGAATGTTGGGCTTCGAAGCTGCGACAAACCAAGCCTGCGCTGCCCTGTTGCCCTCTGAGTCGAGTTCAATGTGCCGAGATTACCTATTCTTCTGGCTCTTGCGGATGCGGCCTGAGCTTCGGAAACTTGGCCAAGGTGGTGCGCAGCCTAATATAAGCCAGGGTATTCTTAGGGGGCTATGCGTGCCGGTCCCCTCTCCGGAGGAGCAGGCTCTTATAGTAGAACGAATAAAAGAGCAGTTCGATATGATAGAACGGATTGTTGAAGTCCTAGAGTTTAGCAAGGCTCGCCTCTCCACCCTGTCCCAATCCATCCTCGCCAAAGCGTTCCGCGGCGAACTCGTCCCCCAGGATCCGAACGACGAACCCGCCTCCGTCCTGCTCGAGCGGATCCGCGCGGAACGCGCGGCCTCCCCTCCCACCAGGAAGCGCAAAACGCGAGCCTAGCGGGAGCGAAAGTAAGCCCGCAGCACTCGGGCCATCAGCCCTAGAGGGAAAACCGCTACCCCTAGCGCCACGATCGAGGCGGCGATTCCTCCAGTGCTATATATCAGAGGGGCGCTCATAAGCCCCAGTAAGGCCATGGGGCCACAGACGACCATGGTCAGGCAGGTCATAGACCCGCTGGCGTGAGGGCCCCGTTCCTCGGGCCGCTGCACGTCCGTCCTGGCACCGGCAGCGGCCGGTGCACTGTCCGAGCTGACCGGGACTTCGACGAAACGGCTCGACCCGGCCGGTTTCTGGCTCTTCGCCCATTTGTAGATCGGCGGCCCAAGAAGTGAAGCCAGGATCAAAACCCCGCCCATATTGTTGACCCAAAGGGCCGTGGGGTCCGCAGCGATCGCCGCGTCGCGGCCATATCTGGCTAAAGCCGGCGAGCAACTGCTTAGAAGAATCAATCCGTGCATCAACAGGAATCTTGCGGAGGGCATATTTTCATTATAATGAAAGGCTTGCTCCCGTCAACATCCCGCACGGGACAAGTCGAAGGACGGGAAGACGCGACCAGACAAAAGTTGCTGCAAGATCTCCGGCAAATTTGCGGACGATCTCGCGGAAATCTCCAGAGCCTCGAGCGCGGAAGAAACCCGCTCCCATGCAGCCGGCTAAGAAGCTGTTGCCGCCTTCGGCGCGAGGTTCAGCTCAGCCCCAGCCGGTAGCCGGTCGCCTGCTCTAGCAGCTGGCTGACCCTGGCAAGCTCCGCGGCGGCCGGCGGGTGGTCGAGCTTGACCTTGACCATCCCCTC
This sequence comes from Vulcanimicrobiota bacterium, assembly GCA_023447635.1. Lineage (GTDB taxonomy): Bacteria > Vulcanimicrobiota > Xenobia > Xenobiales > JADMJV01 > JAEXNA01. The sequence continues at coordinate 8,843 of JAEXNA010000260.1, forward strand.
GGCTTTGAAGAAGCCGGGCTCTTTGCGCAGCCCCCACTCGGGCGGCATCAGCTCTCGCGCCTGGCGTTTGATCAGGTCCTGGTTCGGCTCGCCGGCGAAGCGCAGCGGCCAGCGGGTGCGCTCTTCCAGCCTCTCTAACAGCTCCGTGTAGCGGGCGGCGACCTGAGGGCTGATCAGCGCCACCTCGATCCCCATCCCGCCGCGCTCGGGGTCCGGCTTCAGGCTGGCGCGCTGCACGGGCACCCCCTTCTGGGAGAACGCCTCGCGGATCAGGGTAAAGGCGGCGTTCTGCTCCACCCGCCCGTCCGGGCGCGACGAGACGGCGAGCGGAGCTGCCCCTGCCGACTTCTCGAGCTCCAGCGCATAGCCGGTCTGGGCCTGGAACCGTTGCGAGAGCTCTCGCGCAAGCGACGGCTCCAACCCCTCGAAGGAGGCCAGTTTCAGCACCACCTTCTCTCCCCAGTGCACCGACGGGGTCCGGGCCAGCGCCCACCGCTGCTGCGCAACGATCCGCTCGGCGACCTGCAGCAGCGCGGCCTGGTTGACGCTGCTCGAGAGCTTGACCTTCCAGCCGGTCTGCTTCTCCAGCTCGGCCAGCCGCTCGCGATGCTGCTCACGCGCGACGTCCGGGAAGTGAAAGGACAGCAGCAGCTCGCCGCTCTCGATGGCGACGCCCTTCTTGTACATGCTGGGATCATCAGCAAAGAGCTGTCCCACCAGCGCCAGCGTTTCGTTCTGCTCCATCCGCCCGTCCGGCCGCCGCTTCGGTCCGCCCACCGGCGAGGCGCCTTTCTCGTCGTCCTGGATGCGATACAGATAGGGACGACGGCGGTCGGGCACGATGCCCGACTTCGAGCCGGCCAGCTGTTCGCGCACCTGCTCGACCTGCTCGGCGCTGGTCTCCCCTCCAAACCATAGCTCGGCCAGCTCCTGAGCGGTCATCAGACGGCCGCCTCCTCGCTGGGACAGCAGATGCGCCTGCGCGCGGTCGATGCTGAACGGCTCGGCGGGGGCCAGCCCCGCGCCCCGCCGCACGCTCTGCCGCGCCGGCCGTCCGCCCTGCAGGTCGAAGCACTCCCCGTTGTTGACCAGGTGAACCTGCATCTCGCTCGGGATCCTCTCGGCCAGCGCCTGACGAGCACCGGCGTCGCCGTGCACCAGACAGACGTGCTTGGGCTTCAAGCGGTTCAAGACGCCCACCATCTGCAGGGCGTCAGCGTGCGCCGAAAGGTTGTATTTGCCCACCCGACATTCGACCGTCACGCTGTTCCCTCCCAGCCGCAGCGTCGACTCTATCCCTTCGGCCACGTCCAGGATCCGGCGGCCCGGGCTCTCCTCGTCCTGGTAGCCCGTGATGAAGATGGCGTTCTCTTTGCCGGTCGCCAGCTCGGCCGCGTAATACTGCGACGGTCCTCCGGTCAGCATGCCCGACGAGGTGACGATAGCGCAGGGGCCTCCCTTGGGGATCTTCTCCCGCTCCGGGGCCACCACCATGCTGGCCGGTCCGCCGACCGGGAAGAACGGGTTGCCAAACTTCAGCACCTGGCGGCGAAGCTTGCCCGCCAAAAATTCGGGATAGTCGGCGTAGACGCCGCAGATGCCGCGCACCATGCCGTCCACGTAGATCGGGAAAGCCGGGATCTTGCCCCTTTGCTGGGCGTCGAGCAGGATCAGGATCACCTCCTGGGCGCGACCCAGAGCGAAAGCGGGGATCAGAACCTTGCCGCCGCCCTGCACGACTTCGGCCACGCTGTCAGCCAGTCGCTGCTCTTCGGCCTCGCGACTGGCGTGAGAACGGTTTCCGTAGGTCGACTCGGTGATCACGAGATCGGGACGGCAGTGCGGTACGAACATCCCTTCGACCGTGCGCTGGGCGTCGACCGAGTAGTCGCCAGTGAACAGCACCGTACCTTCGGGCGTCTGGAACAGGATCGAGCAGCAGCCCAGAATATGGCCGGAAGGGGTGAAAGTGGCGCTGATCTGGCCATCGCACAGCGGGATCGCCTCGCCAGGTTGGACGGTCTGGAGGCGCCCCAGCATGCTGGTGACCTGCTCTTCCGAGTACAGCGGGATCTCGGCCTCAGCCCCCCAGCGACTCTCCATAATCCGAAGCCCGTCGAAAAGCAGAATCTTCATCAGCGCCTTGCTGGGCTCGGTGGTCAGAATCGGCACCGCCGGATTCATCGCGTGCACCTGCGGCAGGGCGCCGATATGGTCGGTGTGCGCGTGGGTCACCAGGATAGCGTCGAGAGGGCCCACCTCGTCGATCATCGACAGATTCGGCAGCCGGTCGCTACCCTGCATCCGGACGCCGGCATCGATCAGGATCCGCTTGCCGGCGACTTCCATCAAAGTGCACGAAGCGCCGACCTCGTTGGCGCCCCCTAAAAACCACAGCTTCATCGCTCACCTCTCGAGAGCGGCTTCTGGCCGCGAGCCGTCGTAGCCTTTCCCCATGCCAGGCGAGATCAGGCTGGCGCCCCGAAAAGTCCTACGTTGCCGCCTGGCCCAGCAGCAATCTGAGGCTGCTGAAGAATCGGACTCGAAGACTCGATCCTTCCCAGCCGGCCTTGAGGACGGCTTTCGTTTCGGCTTAGCCTGGTCAGCTTGACGTCTTGTGGCAGTCGAAGAGTTGGGGAGCCGTAGTGCGGCTTAGAGCGCGCCTTGAG
>JAEXNA010000023.1 GCA_023447635.1 Vulcanimicrobiota bacterium
CCGCTCTCAGCTCGGCCGCCAGAGTTCCGCAGCTGACCAGCACGGGTCCGTCTCCCACCGACAGGCAACGCCAGGCGCCCTCCACCGGCTCGGGGTCCACCCCGCGACCCGGCGAGTGCTCCAGGCGCGCATAGGTCGGCCCGGGATGCTCCGTCATACGCCGTAATACCCGCGGCAAGTCGCTCAAGAAGGACGGCACAAAAACGGGAAAGTCCTCCAGCGTGGTCAACACGCCGTAGTCTTCTAAAGCGTGATGGCTGGGCCCCATCGGCCCATAGGCGTAGCCGCCGCCGCTGCCCAGCAGCTTGACCGGCAGGCGATGAAACGCCAGGTCGACCCGGATCTGCTCGTAGGCGCGAGCGTAGCAGAACGGAGCGATGGTGTAGACCCAGACTTCCCACCCCGTCTGGCTCAAACCGGCTGCCAGCGAGATCATGTTCTGCTCGGCGATTCCGCAGTTGATAAACCGCTCGCCCAGCGCCTCGCGCAGAGGCTCCAGCAGGTTGAACCCCACATCGCCGGTCAGAAACAGGAACGTCTCGGCGCGGGCCCGCTCGACCAGGGCCCCGATGAACTCGTTTCTCACTTTGAGGGCGTCTCCAGCGTTTCCAGTCTGGCGTAGTGCGAGTGCAGCTGGTCCTCCCACCCCGCCACCCCTCGGCCCTTGACCGTCTGCAGCAGCAGGGCCTGCAGGCCGCCCTCCAACCTCCAACCGCTCAGGGCCTGGGACACCGCCTCGACATCGTGCCCGTCAACGCGCCGCACGCCCACGCCGAAGGCCGTCAGCCGAGACTCTAGCGAGACAGATTCCACGTCGCGTACCCGGTCCAGCCCCTGCCAGCCGTTCTGGTCGACCAGCAGGCACAGATTCGACAGCTGGTGATGCTGGGCAAAGATCAGCGCCTCCCAGACCTGCCCCTCCTGCCACTCGCCGTCCGAGGTCAGACAGTAGACCGCTCCAGGCGAGTGGGAAAGCTTCCTACCGAGCGCCAGCCCGGCCGCCAGCGACAGGCCGTGCCCCAGGCTTCCGGAGCCGAAGGGGGCCTGGGGAAGGCCGCAGGCCGGAGGGTGAAAGGGGAGGGGAGAGCCGTCGCGCCCAAACCGAGACAGCGTCTCCTCATCCAGAAGCCCCGCCGACCAGAGCGCGATATAGTGCGCCCCCGCTGAGTGCCCCTTGGACAAGACGAACTGATCTTCAGGCCGTAATACCTCGTGGTACAGCACCAGCATCGTCTCCAGGCAGGAGAGGTTGCCGCCCAGATGACCCGCGCCCGCCTCGCGATGAAGACGCAGCAGACGCTCCCGAGCGCGCTCGACGACCTCACCCGAGAGGCTCACTCCGCGTTCTCCGGAACCGCGCGGATAAAGTCCGAGCGCACCAGTTTGACCGCGACCTCGAGCAGACGTCGAGCCCGTCGACGGAAGCCTCGAGGCCACTCCAGGCCAGGCAAGGGCCGATTCCGATGCTGACGGTGAATCTGCTCGAAGCTGTCCAGATAGCGATGATAGATGCCCCCCAGCAGGCCACGAGGCAGCGAGCCGTAGGCGTAGAGTTCGGTAAAGAACCAGCCGGGCGCCAGCCGAGAGATGGTCGAAAAATGGTAGGCCAGCAATGGGTCGGCGCCGGCGGTAAAGCGCTCGCCGTCGTGGCCCAACTGACGGTTAGCAGCGTTCCACGGTCCCACGTTCAGCCCGCGATGACGCGCCGCCCGCACTTGCGGGAAGTGGGCCAGCATCCCGTTCAGATAGCCCTGATTTGCGTAGCGCCCCTCTTCCACCGCCATCTTGCACCATTCCAGGCAGCGCTCTCTCCACCAGGCCAGCGCATCGCGGCCCCCCGCACTGTTCCTGGCCGACAGCCAGCCGGCGTTGAAGTCTCCAAGGGCGTTCCAGTGCTGATGTTGTGGAGCAAAGTCGTGCGGCGTCAGTAAGACGTCAGCCTCCTCCAACTCCACTTCCAGCGGCGCCGGGTCGCTAAAAAAGTAGACGTCCGCGTCCAGGTAGTGCAGGGTCGACCCCTCGGGCTGCCCTTGGAGCAGTTCCAACATCAAAGAGGGCCGCACGGTCGAAAGATACTCGCGAAAAGTACGATTCCCACGAGCTTCCAGCAGGGCCGGGTCCAGGCGCTCGAGCTCCTCGATGTCCATCAGCAAAATCCGCTCCCCGAATAGCTCAGAGATCACGCGGCGTACCGTGTCGTCAAAGCAGAGCAGAGTCAGGTGAGCATCCGGCCGATGCCGGAACAGCGAGCGCGCCATCAGCACCCCACGGGTCAGGTGAGCGCGGTCGAAGTAGGAACAGAAGTTCATAAGCCCCAGCGCGGGATAGACGGTTGGATTTCCGCAAGCAGAGGATGGGCATCGTCGCGAGCCGACACGATCGCCTCAGTGAACGGCCAGGCGATGTTCAGCGCCGGGTCCTTCCAGTGACATCCCAACTCGTTCTCGAGGTTGAAGTAGTGACCGGCACCGGCCAGCAGGATGGTCTCGTCCGGGAAGTACAGACCGTGGACAATCCCGGGAGCGGCCGAGACGGCCAGTCGGTCCTCGGCCCGAACCGTAAAGACGCCGGTCAACCCCAGGGTGGGAGAGCCCTCTCGGGTGTCCTGGAACCCCACCATCAGGCTACCGCTCATCACCGCGTAATACTCATAATAACGCAGATGCACGTGCATCCCGCGCATCACGTCGGCCTTGGAGCGCACACAGTTCCACTGCACCGGAGCCACTTCGCCCAACCAGCTGCCCCGGCAGATCTCCGTGAGCGAGCCGCGATCGTCTGGAAAGTGGGGCAGGGCGAACACGGTCATTCCGTCCGCTAACTGCTCGCAGCCCAGACGGCGAAGCGCCTCCGGTGCCAGGGGGCGACCGTTGGTGACCACCTCCGGCGACGAGGGGACTTGAGAGCTGGCCTTTCGGGCCGAGGAAGTCGGGTCAGGTAACAACACTCTTATGCCCTTAGTCGTCGACCACGGCCTTCCTGCGCTCCCTCCCATGACGCCCTCTGAAGGAAGAGGCCAGAGGCGCCCCAATGGCGTAATTTAGGCTACTTTGCAATGGATGAGTATGTCACGTGGTAGAATGGTTTGATCTTTGCGCCAACAGCGCGACCTTGAATTCCGAACAGAAGGAGTTCGCCAACCAGAAGCTCTGGCAGCGGCTCGAGCAGGTGGGCGCGCTGTACCAGCAGCACGGCGCCGCCGGCAACCTGTACCTGGGCGGTTCGGTAGGGCTCCGCCAGCCCGCCCTGTATGTCAAGGACGGGAAGACGGTCGGGCTAAAGAGCGACCTCGACCTGTTCTATCTGCTGCGGCAGCTACCGCCGTCACCCACCGAACAGGCCTTCCTACAGGCGGTCGCCTCGTTGCCCCAGGACATCGACCTCAGCGTGCACGTGATGCCCGCCGTCGAGGTGGACGAACAGCTCAACAGCCTGGCCTTCGACGACCTGGTCGACAGCGTCTCCCGCCCCGTTCTGCAGAGCTTCCCGCTTCGCATCGGAGAGCAGGCTCGCCGTTTCCAGGCCAGGACCGGAGCCGCCATGGCCGTCCGCATGATGGCCACGGCGGCCGCTCCGTTCTACGTCACCACCCACGCCTACGCCAACGTTCCTGACGACCGCATCGAAAGCGACGCCAGCACCGAGGTCAAGGCTGCGCTCAGCATCTTGCGCATGCCGTGCTACGAGCAGATGGGTCCCGCTTTTAGCTACCGAGGCCTGGTCGAGCTGGCCGAAGGCGGCTTCTTCGACGGCATCTGCCCCCGCACGATGGTGCGAGAGGTCGTGCTCCGTCGAGAGCAGGTCGGCGTCGCCTCGGAGCCGCTTCCGCTAGCTCTGCCCGAACTGTTCCGCAGGTCGGCCGCGCGCCTGCTGGGCCTTCCCGAGACGACGCCGGTCCCCGAAATGGCCACATGCTTCGCTCGGGCCTACTGCGAGGACGAGACCGTCGAGGACTCGCTCGACCGGCTGCTGCTGGTTCTGGGCCTGTGGGTATGGCAGCCTGACCCCGAACTCCTCGCGCAGGCGCGAGAAGAGCTAGAGCGACCCCGCTGCCCGCAGGCCACGCGCGAGACGCTGACCCCTCTGCTCGAGTCGAATCCCGACCCGGCTGGTGTACGTGAGGCGCTACCGGGGCTGCTCCACGACACCTTGCGATCCATCACCGACCGGGTCGGGGCTCAGCTGGCGGGGATCCTCGCGCGCACGGCCGGCGCTCCAAGCTAACGTTCGCCAGAGCGCGCCCATGGCTTGCCGCTTCGCTGCTCGACCCGTCGAGGGCGCCCGCGGTAGCTCCCCGATCCCCTCCCTCCAACCCTGATCCTCAAAAGAGACCTCTCGTGAAGAAAAAAGACAACGAACTTCATCTGCAAAACCACATCGTCCGCTGGGGCTGCTTCCTGAGCCTGGTGTTCTTCGCCTCGCTGACCACCTTCATCGCGGCCATCGACGACGCCATCCTGCACCACCCCGAGATCGTCAACGGGCCCAACTTCGAACTGACGCTGTACTTCCTGGCCGGCATGTTCTCGCTGTTCGCGCTCAAGAAGCTGATCATCTGGAAAGCGCAGAAGCTCAATAAGGAGTATCTTGCCCGCTTCAGTCCGATCGACGACCTGGGCACCTTCGAAGAGTCGCGTTCGAAGATCCATCTGCCGGGCGAGAAGAAGTACAAACACGCGGTGCTGCTGCTGCACGGCTTCACCGCCTCGACTCAGGAGTTCCATTTCCTGGCCAAAAAGCTGGAAGAAGCGGGCGTCCCTTACGTGGCTCCGATGATCCCCGGCTTCGGCACCGACGAGGCCCGTGTTTTGCACAACGTCAGCCGCAAAGACTGGTTCCGCGCCGCCGTGGAAGGCTTCGACCTGATGAGCAAGATCGCCGACGACGTGAGCATCGTGGGCCACTCGCTGGGCGGCATGCTGGGCGTGGCCACCACCAAGTACCGTCGCCCCAAGCATCTGATCCTGTCCGCTCCAGGGCTGTACTCGGTGAAAAGCGACCAGAAGTACAAGAAGCTCTTGACCCGCCCATTTCTTTCCGACGCCTACATCAACTTTATCCCGTACCTGCCCAAGCCGATCCGCAAGGGGCGAGTGTCGCCCAGCGATACGCTCGACGCCGAATACTGTCGCCGGGTGTTCCAGTTCCTGGCCGTGCCGATCCGCTCGGTGAAGCAGCTGTTCTTGCTGCAGAACGAGACCGACGTGACCAGGGTCAACTGCGAGAAGTTGTCCATCGTCTACGGCACGCAGGACCTCACCGTGGATATGGACATCCTGTTCGAGACGCTCGACAAGAGCGGCGTGGCCTACGATAAGTACGAGTTCAAAGAGTCCGCCCACAACGTGCTCGAAGACCAGGAGCGGGAAGCGGCCTGCAACACGGTCGTCCGCATCATCTCCGGCGAATGAACGGCGACCTGCGCTCCCTGACGCATCGCGCGGTCCCGATCATCTCGGCCCGCCTGGTCCAGAACCTGGGGCTGTTCGTGGGATCGCTGATGGTGGCGCAGCTAGGCAAGGCGGCGCTGGCGGCCAGCGCTATCGCCACCTCGTTGTCGTTGACCACCTTCACCTTCGCCTCGAGTTCGCTGGTGATTTTGTCGCCGATGCTTAGCTCGCTACGCTCGGCCGAGCATGGGGAAGAGCGGCTCAAAGTGCTGCGGCGCGGCTTTACCATGGCGACCTTGCTGGGGCTGGGCGTTTCGGGGCTGCTCTTCCTACTCACCCTGACCATCCCGTGGTGGGACACCAGTAGCGAAATCAAGTGGCTGCTGCAGACCTACTTCTGGCTGCTGATTCCGGGCAACTTCCCCATGCTCTGGACCGCCGTGTTCCAGCAGTATCTGCTGGGCTCGGGTCGCCAGAAATGGCTGTTCTGGTACGCGGTCGCCCGCTTTATCGTCGGCACCGTGATCAGCTACCTCTGTATTTTCGGCATCCCGGGGCTGTTTCCGGGGCTGGGGTTCCACGGCCTGGGACTGGGCGTGACGCTCGGTTCGGTGGCCGGGTTCCTGGGACTGGGCTGGGTCACCCTGCGCACGAACGAGCTACGGGGAGTGGCCTGGCGCCAGATCTTCGGCTTCGAGTCGGGGGTGGTCGCTCTGCTGAAAAAGGCCGTTCCGATCGGATTCCAGTCCTCGCTCGAGCTGGCGGCCTTCGCTCTCGGGGTGCAGCTGCTGACCCCCTTTGGAGAGGCCGCCCTGGGCGCCCACCAGATCGTCTTCCAGTTTGTCATGCTGGGCACCATGATCCCCTACGGGCTGTGCGATGCCGTCTCTCTGACGGTGGGCCAGGCCCGAGGAGAAAAGGACCGCGAGGGGGCGCTGCGCGCCTTCCACTCGGGCTGGTGGCTGTCGGCGATCGCCACCGGGGTGCTCTCACTGGTCTACCTGATCGACCCTTACCTGCTGGCCCATCTGTTCTTACGCAGCCATTATTACGAATCGTCTGACACCCTGGCGATCGTGGCTCCGTACTTCCGCTGGATCGCCTTCTATCAGGTGATGGACGGAGCGCGTCTGGTTACCATCGGAGCGCTGCGCGGTCGTCTGCACACCCACGCCGCGCTATCCACGAGTATGATCACCTTCTGGGTGGTGGCGCTGCCGCTGGCCGCCCTGCTGATCTTCGGCTTCGACCAGGGCCCGCTGTCGCTCCCGGTCGGCCTGACCCTGGGGATGGTGGTGGGCACGGTCTCTATCCGTCGGGTCTACCGAAAGGTGCTGGCCGAAGACGCAACGCTATTTTAACGGCCGCCCCAGCAGCATCGCCTTCAGCGCCGTTCTCACCTCGGGACTGCTGTCGCGATAGGTGCGGAACTCGACGTGCCGGTCGGGGGCGGCGGGGTTGAAGCGGACGGCCCAGAGCGGACTCAGCGAGTTGGGCAGCATGGCGTAGCGAGCGTCTCCGATTGCGTTGCGCTCGCCGGGGTGGCGTACCAGGTAGCCTTCGGACAGCCGGGCGAACCGCTCGAGGTCGTTTCCGCTCACGGTGGTGTCGAGTTCGGGAAAGTCCCGCTGCGGGACCACCAGCGGCGCGCTCTCTCCAGGGTAAAGCCGAGGAGCCGTCCCCGGCAAAGTCCACACCGCGTCGGCGTAAACGCGCCCGTCGTGCAGGTAGTTCACCCGCCAAAGCATCTGGTTCCCCAGGGTGGGTTTGATGACGATCTCCTGCGGGCGATGGCCTCGCTGTTGCTGCCGTTGGAGGGAGGCCTGGGCGGCCCGATTCTTCTGTAGGGCTCCGTGACAAAGGTTGAGCCCCAGCCACACCAGGGCTAGAACGGTCCAAAGTCTCCGGCCTGTTTTGAGGGCGAGCGCCAGGGCCATCAGCAGCCCCAGGGTGAGCAGAGGATCCACCACCGGCACCAGGTTCCAGGCGATGCGGGCGCTGCTGAACGGCCAGAGCAGCTGGGTCCCGTACGAGGTGCAGGCGTCCAGCGGGCCGGCCGTGGCATAACCCAGCAGGCAGGTGGCGTAAAGACAACCGAAGCCCAGGTTTGAGGGTTGGAGTCGAGAGCGGAGCAGAGGCCAGAGCGCTGCGGAGACGAGGAGCGCGGCCAGGGGAGTGAACAGCACGGCGTGGCTGAACTGGCGATGGAACTCGAGCTGGAACAGCGGGTCGGAGGGGAGGTTCAGCAGCACATCGAGATCGGCCGACATGGCGGCGAGGGCCCCCGCCAGCGCCAGCGCTCGGAAGGAACGCAGGCGGGAGGCGTCTTCAGACGCGGGGGCTTTAACGCTGGGCCGTCGCGGAGCGACGAGCAAAGCCGCGGCGGCGCCAACGAGGCCGTGGGTAGCGGGATCCATGCCGACGGCTTAGCCCGTCGGAGACCCTAGTCCTGGTATTGGAGGCGCGAGCGCTTACGTCGACCGTAAAGAGCGGGCGGGTCGTTGGCCCGGAACGAGTCGCGCTTCGAGGTGTAGCTTTTCAGCGGAGCCGTGGTGGTGGGAGGGTCGACGTAGGCTGGAGCCGGGGCGTTGACGGTGGGAAAGGTGGCGCTGCCCTGGTGAATGTGGACGCTGGCCCCGCCTCCGCCGCCTCCTCCAGCAGCACGGACCGAGCGGTACTCCTGGTTGCCCCAGGGCTGATCGTCGAACGCCTCCTGCTGGCGCCTCGCCTCTTCGGCGCAGTCGTTGCTACGGGGCTGATAGTCTCCGAAAGGCGGCATCGGAGCCGTCTCGGAGACGATCGGCTGACCGCCCGCGCGCGACATCGACGAGATGTGGCTCTGCGAGCCCACCTGGGCTTGAACGCTGGCGCTGAGGAGCAGCGCGGTGAGCAGCAAGGACGACAGATTTTTCATCTTCAGCCTCCGGAGGGGTCGAGTACCATCATTATAGTGGAACTTCTCGAGCCAAGCCAGAGGGTCGCTGCCACGCCCAGGCCGAGCGCGGCCACGGCGCGCCCTTCGGCTACTACGGCGCCCCCCTCTCGGGCCACGCCGAAAAGCGCGGCGTCACGCCCAACTTTCCCGGTTTGACGCCCACGAATCCCGGCGTCCACGCCGGAATCCGCCGGTTTGACGCCAGTATTCCACGGCGTCACGCCGCCAATCCCGGTTTGAAGCGACGCACGCGCCAACTAGAGCGCCCGCCCACTTGCCCGTCGACGCCCGCGCTTGCCCCTCCACGCCCGCGCTCGCCCCTCGCCGGCCACGCCGAAAAGCGCGGCGTCACGCCGACGCTCCTACCCTGCGGTCTTTTTCGCCGTATCGTAAGCCTGACAAAGCGCCTCGAGTTCGTCGCCGAGGTGAGCGAAGATCCGCTCCGGGTTCACCCCGCGCAGCGGATCGGGAAGGCCGTTCTGCAGCGGGTCGTGCTGGTGAGCGCGTTTCGAGCAGTGCAGCCAGAAGACGTATTTCCCCTCGTCCCTGCCCTGGGCGAAGCGTCCGATGCTGCGCAGAGCGCGGTGATAGACAACGGCTTCGGCTTTGCGAATCAACCCCATCTTGATCTCCTCCGGGAGCGGGCCCTCCACAAAAAGGCGGAGGACCCGCAAGTTGGTGCCACCGGGTGTCATCTCCACGAGCGGCTTGAGAGCTCCTTAGGCGCGCCTTGGAGTTTTCCTAGGTCTGCCTAGCGAAATTTCCAGGCTTCCCTCTCAACCAGTTTGGATATATTTGAATATACCTTCATGGCTCTCTCAGTGGCGACAACGTTACGGCGCCTGAAGGGTGACCCCGATCCGCATCCGGGTCACGGACGGCGGCACGCCTTCGGCTCTATTCTTACGGTGTCGCCGAGAGGGGACGCCAGTAAGAGAGCCGGCCACTACAAAGGGCCGCGAAGGAGAAGAGCCATGCCCCATGTGATTGGACAGCCCTGTGTTGGAGTCAAAGACGCGGCCTGCGTCGACGTTTGCCCTGTCGACTGTATCCACACCAAAGACGGCGAGGACATGTATTTCATCAACCCCGACGAATGCATCGACTGCGGAGCCTGCCTGCCGTGCTGCCCCGTCGAGGCGATCTTCACCGACGACGAAGTGCCGGAAGGTCAGGAAGAGTTCGTCGAACGCAACCAGGCGTTCTTCGGCTAGGGGCGCTACCGGGAACCCCGTTGACATATAGCGACGTATATTTTGGGCAGGCGGAACTGGGCGGTCGAGGTAATATCGGGAATACCTCGGTCCCGCTAGACGGGATTTTCGACGAACCGACCCGTTTCGCATGCACAATAATAGACGAGCTAGATGTCGGCGGGCTTTCCGGTTGCTCCCCTAACCCGCAGTCGACTCGTGCCCCAGGATAGTCAGGGTCGAGCGGGTGATGTGATCGGCGAGTAGCCTCACGTCGACCCGTTCGGCCATGTCCGGCCCGATCAGATGCGGTATGAACTTCGGTGCAAAGAGATGAAACTGCACCTGGGCGCTGATTCCCAGCGCCGTCAGCCGAAGCTCGTCCTCGCCCAAACGGTCGTCGGAGAGAGCGCGCAGAACCTCGAGCAGGGCGTTGAAATGCCTCTCCAGAGGGCCCTGGAGCAGAGCCATCAGCTCTTCCGAAGGGTCCAGCAGTTCGCGGTTGCTCGAACGGGTGAAATGGTCTCGTCGAAAAACATCCTCCAGCGAGTGCTCCACGATCCAGCGCAGCTTCTCGACCGGAGCCAGGTCAGGGGGAGGCGGAGCGGTCCACTGCGAGTTCGCCAGTTCCCGCTCGATGACGGCGCGGTACAGCGAGCGCTTGTCGCCGAAGTGGTAGTTCACCAGGGCGTTGTTCACCCCCGCCTCCAGGCAGATGTCCCGCACGCTGGTCGCCTCGAAGCCGCGCTGACTAAACAGCCAACTTGCCGCTAGAAGGATCTTCTCTTTGGTGCTTGCGGTCTTCGGTGTGTCGACAGCCATAAAGTTCGTCCTCCGATTCGAGTATCGCCCGGCCCAGGCCTGCGCCTCCGACAGATGTCCCACCCCTGAAAGCTTGACGCCGTTCCATTCTGTCTCTAAACTCGGAGTTAATCAATCGATTAATTAACTCCTTCCGAGGTGAGAAGCCCGAGGGCTTCGTACAAAGGTATGAAAAACATCAAAGAGACCCGAGTCGTCATTGTCGGCGCTGGTTTCGCCGGCCTCAGAGCCGCCCACATGCTGGCCCGAGCGGGTGCGCAAGTCACCCTGATCGACCGTAACAACTACCATCTTTTCCAGCCGCTGCTCTATCAGGTAGCGACCACCGGACTGAACCCCAGCGAGATCACCTCGGTGATCCGCGGCAACTTCAGCAAGTTCAAAAACGTGCGCGTGATCAAGGCCGCGCTGTCCAGCGTCGACCGAGAGGCTCGCGTGGCCTACTGCGACGAGGGGCGACTCGAGTACCCTTACGACTACCTGATCCTTTGCGCCGGCGGCAAAACCGGCTACTTCGGCAACGACCACTGGTCGGCCGTGGCGCCCGGCCTGAAGACGCTCGACGATGCGGCGGCGATTCGCAACCGCTTCCTGGAAAACTTCGAGAAGGCCGAACTTAGCACCGACCCGGAAGAGATCCGCCGACTGACCTCGGTCGTGATCATCGGCGGAGGCCCCACCGGGGTCGAACTGGCGGGCTCCTTTGCCGAACTGCGCGGCGAAGTGCTGGCCAAGGACTTCCGCGGCTTCAACCCCGCCGATGCGACCGTCACTCTGCTCGAAGGCGGGCCGTCCTTGCTGGCGGGGTATGATCCCAAGCTCGCCGAGTACACCAAGAAACGGTTAGAGAAGGTAGGGGTCGAGGTCGGCCTGGGCGTTCGCGTCACCGATATCACTCCCCAGGGCGTGTTCGCCGGGGACGACTGCTACTCTTCGGCCAACGTCATCTGGGCCGCCGGGGTCGAGGGGCTGCCGCTGGCTAAGGATCTGGTGGAGGAGGTGACTTCGCGCAACGGGATCGTGGTCAACGCCGACCTGACCATCCCCAACGACGAGCACGTCTACGCCTGCGGCGACATGGCGTATTACGCCCACGACGAGCGCTATCCGCGCGGCTTACCCGGCGTGGCGCAGGTCGCCATGCAGCAGGGCGAGTTGGCGGCGCGCAACATCCTGGCCCAACTGGGAGGCAAGGAGAAGAAGCCGTTCCGCTACTTCGATAAAGGCAAGATGGCCACTATCGGCCGCTCGGCCGCCGTGGCTGAAGCCAAAGGGCTGAAGATGAAAGGCTTCCCCGCCTGGCTGGCCTGGCTGTTCATCCACGTGATCTACCTGGTCGAGTTCCAGGACCGCGTTGTGGTCTTCTTGCGCTGGGTCTGGTCCTACGTCAGCTGGCACTGGGGCGTCCGCATCATCTTTCAGGCTCGGAGCTTAGACGAGGTCAAGCCGGACGCGGGAACATCAGAACCGCCAAGCGATGCGCCTCCTGGCCCCGAAGCGAGCGGACCAGAACTCGACGAGCCGAAGAACGAGGCCTCTGCCGAGGAGAAAAGCCTGGTCTCGACGGCGAGCTAGAGCTGTAGACCCGCAATTCACGGGGTGGAGCCGTGAATTTCGCCGATTCCCAGGCCGGAGCCGGGAATGCCCAGCGCTCAGATCCTCGACAGCCAGCTCTGCAGGCGGCTGCGCGTCTGTGGGCTCACCTGCACACCCATAAAGCCGCCCGCCGTGCGCGCTTCCTTCCACTGCTCGTGCCAGTAGTCGTACTCGACCTGGGCGAGCTTGCCGTTCGCCGACGACGAGACCGGGTGGGGCAGCGTGCTCTGAGCCTTGTCCGAAAAGAAGACATCGCCGATCTTGTCCTGACCGAAACGGCCCAGCAGCATGGTGATGCCTCCGATCGAGTTGTTCGCGCCCCGGCCCACGGTCGAACGATCGTGCCCCAGCGTGGCCTGATAGGCGCCCAGTCGAGAATCGTCGCTGGGGTCGCTCCAGCCGGCCCGCACCATCAGTAGCTCGGCGCCTCGGCGAAGCAGGGTGAAGATGGGAGAGATCGCCAGAGCAGCCAGGTCCATCCCCTCCGAGAGCATCGGCCCGGCAACACGCTCCAGCACCGCACTGGCGGCGCTTGTCGTCTCGACCCGATCGACCG
This sequence comes from Vulcanimicrobiota bacterium, assembly GCA_023447635.1. Classification (GTDB taxonomy): domain Bacteria; phylum Vulcanimicrobiota; class Xenobia; order Xenobiales; family JADMJV01; genus JAEXNA01. Next base: position 12,493 of record JAEXNA010000023.1, read on the forward strand.
GTGCCGACATCAGCTCCGCGCGAGGCGGCTGAGGGGCCGAAGAAGGCCGGGGAGAGGGGGAGCGGAGGCGGCGGGGGAGGGGAGCGGGGGATCTGCGGATGGTCAAAACGTCTTCTTCTTAAGGTTTTATGGTTGTCTCAAAAGACTGACCCCCCGGGCACGGCGGATCAGCCCGCTGTGCGAACAGAGATCCGCCCGCTCAGCGGATAGATCGCGGATCAGCCCGCTGTGCGAGCAGAGATCCGCCCGCCCAATGAACAGATCGCGGATCAGCCCGCTGTGCGAACAGAGATCCGTCCGCTCGGACGCTGCCAGGCCGTCGGACGGGCAAAGACTACGGCTCCAACCCCGCGTACCACTCCGCGTAGGGCGTGTTTTTCACCAGATGGCGGTTGTAGTCCGGAGCGCCGTCGCTCCACCACACCGGACCGCGCTCTCCCAGGGCGACCTTGGCCCGGTCCACCGCCTCTCGCGCAGCCTTCCGATCCTCGGCCGTCCCCTCACGCCGAGCCTTTCCCACAGCCCGCCGCGCGCTCATCAGTTCCGAGACCAGCGCGGCGCGCTCGTCGTCGGCAAGCGACGGGTCCGAGCAGCGCCAGAGCCGCCCGCGAACCACAAAGTATCGCCCATCGGGGGTGTTGGGGTAAGGCATTCCTAGTCCAGACCTACATTCCGCAATTCTCACGGACCTAGCCTATTGAGGCACTATTCTCGCTTCGTCACGCCTCGCTTATCCCGTCAAGCGGGACCGAGGTGCACTATAGTGCACCGCGCTCCGCGTTCCTAGCCATAACAGCACCTCAATAGGCTATGCCTCGCGAGAAGTGCGAAAAGTAGGTCTAGCCTACTCGTCTCGCGACCGGTCATCAAGACCACGAACTCGACGTCACGGCCCGCAAGGGCCCGCTCTAGCAGCCGCAGCTCAGAGCTTCCAGGTGGTGCAGCCAACGAGGCGCGCTGAGGGGCGACAGGTGCAGCCCGATACGCGCCTTCGGACGTTCCATCGCCAGGCTCGCCTCGGCTTCGTCGGCCTGGGCCGCTCCTACCGCCAGGTTCACCGTCAGATAGGTGGGATGCGCCTTGAGGTGTACTCCACCCTCGACGCCAAAGTCCAGGCTGGCTTCTCCGTCATCGAAAAGGACCACCGGGTACTCGGCCCAGTAGTGCTCGCAGAAGCGGCGCAGAGTAGCGAAGGCGCGGGTGGTCAAGATCACGGTCGAGGCGTACATAGCTAAGGACCCCCCCTGCGCCGAGCGCAAGCTCGGCGATGGGGGCAAACTAATCTCGCAGACTCCTCTTGTCGGCTAAGCAACCAGCACCGCCTCGACCCTCAGCGCTCCCTCCTGGTCGGCCACTCTTTCGGAGGCCTGTTTACCCTCTACACCGCCCTACGTCGGCCCGAAGCGTTCTCGGGCTACCTGGCCATCAGCCCCTCGCTATGGTGGGGCGACAGCGGCCTGGAGGGGTGGGAGGCCGAGGGCTTCGCGCTCTGGCAGCAGGCCGGGCCCAGGCCGGAGCTTTTTCTGGCGGTGGGAGGGCGTGAGGGGGCCGTCAAACACCTGGTCCCAGACCCTGAACTCCCCACCCTGAACATGCCCACTCTACTCGAACAGTTCCAGAGCCGACTCGCCGCCGCCGCACCGGACGTCTCGTCGAGCCTCCTCGTGGTCCCCGACGCCGACCATGGCAGCGTTTACCTGCCCGCCGTGGCTCAGGGACTGGCCAGGCTGACCGAAGGGTGGAAGAGGTAGCCGATGGCCCGCCTGACCGACCGTCAGATTCGTGATGCCCTGCAAGAGTTCGCCGAGCAACGGGGAGGAGAGAAGACCTTCTGCCCCTCCGAAGTGGCCAGGGCCCTGGCCCAGGATTGGAGGCCGCTCATGGACCGCGTCCGGGAGGTGGCCGGGGAAGAGGTCGAAGCGGGGCGTCTGGTCGTCTTGCAAAAGGGGAAAGAGGTCGACCTGGCCACCGCCCGAGGCCCCATCCGCCTGCGCCAGGCCTGAGCCCTCCCAGATCAGGTGCCGATGCCGAACAAAGCCGCGCTGACGCCGAAAGAGCACGAGCCGACAAGTTGGCAGCGCTCCTGCGCGAGCTCGGCCTCGACCTCGAAGAGTAGGTTTCCCTCCGCCATCCGAGTCGGAGTCCAACAAGCCCCCACTATGGATAATTTCATGGTGCCATAATGTGGTAGGATGAGGTTATGGCAGAGAACCTCATCAGAAAGCTTCAAAAGCGTGGAAACAGCCACGCCCTCGTGATCGATACCACCGTGATGGAACAGCTAGGTATCAGCCCGGACACCCCTTTGCAGCTGACAGTGACGGGCGGAACGCTGGTCGTCTCTCCCGTCTTTCAAGGGGCCGGACCTCAGAAAGTCGCGGACGCCTTAGCCAGGATACGGCAGCAGCCTGGATACCCGGAAATGCTCGCCAATCTGGCGAAATGAAAGAGCCGCTTTTTCTCGACCTTGACGACATCCTCCAGATCCAGGCCGACACGATCGCTCAGGAAGGCGGCAGCCCAGGAGTTCGCGACATCGCGCTCATCGACTCGGCTGTAGCCGCTCCTAGAGCGTCCTTCGGTGGAGCCTACCTCCATTCCGACCTGGCTGCCATGACCGCAGCTTTGATGTTTGCACTTGTAGGCAACCACGGATTTGTTGATGGAAACAAAAGAGTCGGCACCCTGGCCGCGCTGGTTTTCAGAGCCCTCAACGCGATAGAGACATTTCCCGCAGCCGACGATCTGGAAAATGTCGCGATGTCTGTCGCACGAGGAGAGATGAGCCGGGAAGAGCTGACCCAGTGGTGGCGCCAGCAGACGTGAACCAGGAAGGCGTGACCAGGCTTTTGGCCTTCTACCGCGAGCGCCAACTCGGCCTCGACCTCGACGAGTAGCTCCCCCTCCCATCTTAAGGAAAAGCACAGAAAACTCGAACACGACGTTCAGGAACCGTCCTCCCCCTGCAGCTACACTGGGGATAGAGAAGACAGGGAGGGAGCGACACCCTTTCACGGAGGACATAACGATGAGAAAGCTGATCCCGTTTTTGATGGCCGCTGCGGTGGTCACGCCCCTATTCCTCGGCACCCCCGCCGAGGCTCAATCCGTCCGAGACATCCAGAGACTCGAAGAGCGACTGAACGAAGCCAAGGCTCGCGGCAACTGGGGCGCCGCTCAGGACCTCGAAGTCCAACTCAACCAGGCCCGCCTGCAGTTCCAGCGCAACAACGGCATGGGCGAAGTCCGAGACGGCTACTGGAACAACAATAACCGCGGGTTCTACAACAACGCCGGCTGGAACAACAACGGCAACTGGAACAACCGGAACAACGGAAACTGGAACAATAACCGCAACAACGGCAACTGGAACCGCCGCGACGACCGCGACTGGAACCGTCGGGACCGCGACCGCTGGGATGACCGCAGGCGCGACCGTGACCGCTGGGAGCGTAAGCGCAACCGCTGGGATTAGTCTCTCCAACCGATAGCGCCAAGAAATAAAAAGCCCACCGGCAGCGGTGGGCTTTTTCCGTGGAGGCCCTTTAGTCCCGGTCAGAGTAAGGCGGGAAGCTCTCTTTGACCTCGTCGATGTCCTGAGCGGGAAAGATGTCGCCCAGCGGTAGCCTCAGTTGGGGGAGGGCCGCGCTACTCAGCGTGTCCTGGTCGGTGAAAACTCCGTGAGTGCGGTATCCCCCGCGATCCCACTGGTGAACCTCGACCATGGCCGGAGAGGGAGAGACCAACCAGTACTCCGGAACGCCGGCGGCAGCGTAAAGACGGAACTTTCGTACCCGATCGTGGCGCAGGCTGGAGGTGGAAAGAACCTCGATCACCAGCGTCGGAGCGCCCTCGACATGGGTCGTCGTCATCTGACTTTTGTCGCACACGACCAGCACGTCGGGCTGCACCACGTCATGCTCAGAAAGCTTCACATCCAGGGGAGAGGTGAACACCTGACAGGGCGTGCCTGAAAGCGCGGCAAGAAGCCGGGCCGCCAGACCAAGGCAGATCGTCTGATGGAGCGGGCTGGGGGAGGACATCGCGTAGGGGCGACCGTCGAGGAGTTCCCAGCGCTGCTCGTCGGGCCAGCCTCGATAGGCCTCAAAGTCGAATCGGCTCGGTAGGGGTGCATCCATGCTCTCGGGTTCCTCCCTTCACGTCTTCGACGTGACCTCCCAACTCCATCCCAGATAGCCTGAAAGTTCGTCCCGCCCCAGGTCCAAGAGGCCCGGGTCCGCTCAGCCTTTCAGCTGAGCTCGAAGTTCGTCCATCGCGCGCGGTTCGTTGTGCCAGATCGCCGCCCACGAACGCAAGAACGGATCCTCGCTGGGGTCCAGCCCCTCGAGCAGCGCCCGTCCCGCCTCGGGATGCGCCTGAACTGCTCCGGCCAGCCGCTCGCGGAAGACCGGCATCCCTTTGGCCAGCCCCGACCAGGCGCTGACATACGGCCACGCCGCGGGCGCCTCGAAGGCGATCGCCTCGGTGAACTCTTCCAGCGAGTCGGCCGAGCCCAGATGGTGCAGATACGAAGTCGTCCGCATCAGCAGACGCTCGTCCAGCAGCTTATGCTCTTCCTGAAAGGTCAGGGCCAGAGCGCAGGCCACCGGCCACTGCTCCTTGGCTTCGAGTTCGTCGAGTTCATGCAGCACGTTTTCGACCATCTCTTCCTCGGTCGCCTCGAAGTTGCCGGGGGCCGGTCGGACCACCGCTTCGGTGCCGTCCGGGCCGCTCACGGGGTGCTCACTCGCGTCCCCCTCCAACCGTCCGAAGTACAGCGGTAGGACTTCCAGAAGGGCCGTCACCAGGGCGATTTCACTGCTCAACGGGGCAACCCGCTCGGCCCGAGCGGGACGGACCAGAAGTGGCACTCCGAGGGCGGTGACAGGCCAGTCGTGGCGCTCGATCTCCTCCTTCAATTCGTCTCCGATCCCGTCCGGTTCGGACAGGCTCAAGGATAAGCAGTCAGTGGCCATCGCGATCCCCAGATGCCCGCGACTCATGTTCTGGGCGGTCTCCAGGTCCCAGCACAGCAGCAGCCCGGGGCTGCTCTCATCGCCCACCGCGTTGACGTAGACGGGGGCCGGGCTCAACCCCTCGACCTCCAGCCAGGGGCTCTGCTCGACCACCTCCCAGGGACGGTGGGAGAAGAAGCTCGCGGTGGCCTGGAAAAACCGTTCGACCGCCTCGGGCTCGACGTCGTCGTGGCCCAGGTACGTAAATCCGACATCGCCGCGGAACTGAGCTTCCAGGTCTTCGCGAAGCTGGTCGAACTGTTCGGCCAGCGCCGGGTCGACATCGACCTCGATCTTCTGGAAGCGAGTCATGCTAGCCAGCGCTTTGGCCAGGTCGGGCCGGTCGACCACGATATGGCCGGGGCGATAAGGGTCGCCTTCGACCGGGTTGCTGACCGCGTTCCACAGCGACTGGGCGAAGCTGTCCAGGTCCGATCCGTCGGGGCGAACCTCCATCAGGCGCATCTCTCCGGTAGAGACCTCGATCCAGATGTCGGCTTCGACGGCGGTGCCGTCTTTCATGGTCACGTCGAGCGAGATACGGGTGCCGGCCCACACTTCTTCGGGGCGTTGTTGAGGCATGTCAGGAGCTTTCATTAGCAGGCTCTTTCCCCAAAGGTTGGCGGAACATTCCAAGACTCTCCTATCCGGGGGCTTCGGTGGACTGGCGTCGCTGGGAATTAATGATGGCGGCGAGGTCTCAAACGGAAACTCGGGTTCGTCGTTGCCCTGAACTCCTGGCCCTCGGTCCGTGCGGCATGAAGAGTCGGCTCTCCCGGGGGGGCAGCTCGAGTTACGGGTTGAAGGCCCGATGAGAGGTTTCCAAACGATGACAAAGTTGACGATCGCCCTGCTCGGCGTAGGGCTGATGGGGGCGCCTTACGCGCGCCATCTGGTGGCGGATGGCCACACCGTTCGGCTGTACAACCGGACGCGGGCCAGGGCCGAAGCGATCGAGGGCGCCGAGGTGTTCGACACCGCGGAGCAAGCGGCTCAGGGCGCGGAGGTTCTGATCAGCCTGCTGGCCGACGACCGCGTGGTTCTGGCCGAGGCGACGGAGCAGGTGTTGGCGGGATTGGTCCCGCGCGGGACGCACCTGTCCTGCTCGACCATCTCGGTCGAGACCACGGTCGAGTTGGCCCGTCGGGCCCGCGCCGTGGAGCGAGACCACTTATCCTGTCCGTTTTTAGGTCGCCCCGACGTGGTGGCCAAAAGGGCCCACCAGTTCCTCTGCTCGGGCACTTCGGAGCGGCGGGACGAGATGGTCGGCCTGCTGCGCTCGACCTCCAGCGGAGTGATCGACTTCGGCGAGACCATCGAGGCGGCGGTGACCACCAAAATCGCCACGAACTCGATGATCGCGACGGCGATTACGGCGATGAGCGAGACCTTTGCTCTGTTGGATAAGGCGGGCGTGGATAAGGAGAAGGCGTTCGAACTGTGGACCGCCTCGCTGTTCGACTGTCCGCTCTATAAGCTGTACGGACGCGCGATTCTCGATGGCGACCACGACGACCCGCGCTTCTTGCTGCGCCTGGCCTTGAAGGACGTGACGCTGATGCGCGACGCCGCCCAGACAGCCGGCTCGTCGCACGGTCTGGTCCAGGCGGTGCGCGCAGAGTTCGAGAAGTCGGTTCAGGCCGGCCACGGCGACCTGGACTTCACCGGCATCTCCCGCCGCATCCGCCAGGAGTCCGGGCTAGAGTAGGCCCGCACAGGCCCGGCTCATCCCGCAGCGAGCCCAAGCTCACTCTCCAGCGAGCCGGCTCGTCCCGCAGTGAGCCGAAGCTCACCGTCCCACGAGCCGGCTCACCCCGCAGTGAGCTCAAGCTCACTCTCCAACGAGCCGGCTCTACCCCTGCAGCTTCAAGCAGACCTGGAACAGTCGCCCAACGACGTCGGTCGAACCGAAAAGCTCCTGGTGGGCTGGCGAGCCGTGGGCGTCCTGGGTGGTGACGGTCAGATCTAGCAGCAGCGGCGCCGACTCGAAGAACAGATGCTTTTCGCTGTTCATACTGTAGGCGAACTCGCGCGAGGGCGGTCCCAGTCTCGCGAGCAGGTCGGCCTCGCCGTCGCCCTGGGCCAGCAGCGCGACTCCGTCCCGCTCTAACCGGCTGCCCCAGACCTCCTCCACCCGCCCGTCCCGAAAGATCACGCTGCTCATCCCGTGCGGCCCCCAGCGCCAGCACAGCGCGCTCGGCTTCTGCAGCGGCTCGCGCTCGGCGGTCTCCAACCCCTTCAAGGCGGCAGCCGCCTCCTTTGCCGAGGCGCCCAGACGAATCCCGTGCACGCTCCAGGGCGACCCCGCCAGCGCCTCTTCCGGCCAGGCTCGGGAGGGTGCGGTCGCTACCGCCTCGTTGCTCGCAGAAGAGAACAGTTTGCCAAGTCGTTCGAACATGCCAGCGCCTTCGCGAATCCCGAAATCATCGCCTTGCGTCTCCAGGATAAGCCCACTACGGCAAGAACCGCCGCGAATGCTGCCCCTCCTCGACAAAGCCCTGGCCCAGCCTGACGGTGCCCCGCTTCGCTACCCCACCACGCAAGGCCCGGCGGTGTTCTTCCAGCGCCCCGACCACGTTGCCGCCGTTCTGGCCCATCCCGGTCTGGAGCGCGCCTCTTGCCCGCTGACCTTTGGCGACGGCCTGGTCGTGTCCAAGGATACTCCCGACTCGCTGCGTCGTCGCATCCTGCAGCGGCAGTTTGGCAAGGCGTTCGTCGAGCGCTTCATGCGCCACGTGGAAGAGGTATTCTTCGAGCATCTCGAGAGCTGGGACGACCAGCCTCGCGACGTCGAACTCAATCGTCTGCTCCGCCGTATGACCCTCGAGGCTGCCTCCCGCTCGGCTCTGGGCGTCACCCTTGGCGACCAGCTCGACGAGGTGGCTCATGCCATCACCCTGGGCATCGAAACGCTGGGTCGGATCGCCAAGATCCCCCTCCAAGAGGCCTGCCACCTTCCCCCCAACTTCAGCGCCGAGGTGCGCCAGGCCCAGGAGACCTTCGACCGCTTCCTCTACCCCTTGATCGCCCGTCGCCGCGCCGAATCCCCACCCGGCGTCGACATCCTGAGTGCGCTCTGCCAGAGCGAGCTCAGCGATCTGCAGGTTCGCGACGAAGCTGTCTCGCTGCTGCTGGCCGGCAACGAAGCGCCGGCCGTCACCTTAGAGTGGAGCCAGATCGAACTCGCCCTACGCCCGGACCTGCTCCAGCGCCTGCGGGACGAAGCCGCCCAACTGCCCCGGCCCGTCGAGGTCGAATCCGTCAGCGCCCTGACCGTGGCCAAAGCCGTCGCGGAAGAGACGATGCGGCTCTACCCGGCCGTCTGGCAGCTCAGCCGGGTGGCTCTGCGCGACCTCGAGATCGGGGAGGAGAAGGTGGCGGCCGGCACTCTGGTCGTGGTCTCGCCCTACACCGTGCAGCGCGACAGCGCCAACTGGCCTGACCCCGAGCGCTTCGACCCCGAGCGGTTTATGGGCCCGGACGTCTCGCGAGGCCGCAACTTCGTCCCGTTCAGCGGCGGACTTCACGTCTGCCTGGGGCGCCGACCCGGAACGCTGGAGGTGACCCTGTTGCTGGCTTTGCTAGCCCGGTACGTCGAGATCGACCTCGACCCCGGGCCGTACCTTCCCTCGAGCGGGCTGACCCTGCGCCCCGCCGCTCCGCTCAAGGCCACGGTGCGCCGCCGATGAGCTCGACCATCATCTCCGACCACCTCAGCCAGCGTCTGCTCGAGCACGCCGAAACGCGCCCCGACGCGTTGGCCTACAGCGAGCTCGATAAGGAAGGACGCGTACAGCAGAGTCTGACCTACGCCGAGCTGCACGACGCCGTGCTCGCCCGCGCCGAAGGGCTACGCCAGCGCGGTCTGACCGGCGAGCGCGTGGTGCTTGCTCTGCCCACCGGGATCGATGTCGCGGTCACTCTGTTCGCCTGCCTCTGGGCGGGCACCGTGCCGGTGATCGTCAACCCGCCCCGTCGCGCGGCTGGACGGGACCACCTGGAGGCGGTCATCGCTGACGCCGACCCCCGGCTCGTGATCAGCGCGGCGCCTCTGCAGGTCTCCGTTCCCGACCTGCGCCCGCTCGACCTCGACCTCGCCTCCGTTGCCCCCTCCCACCCCGTCCCAGCCGAAGGCCTGGCCCTGCTGCAGTACACCTCGGGCTCGACTTCGCGCCCTCGCGGAGTGATGGTGACCCACCAGAATCTGCTGGCCAACTCCGAGATCATCCGCATCTCTTGTGGCCTGGACGAAGGCTGCCCGATGGTCAGCTGGCTGCCGGCGCACCACGACATGGGGCTGATGTCGAAGATTGTCGAGGCGGTCCATCTCGGAGGGCATCTCACGATGCTCACTCCGACCGCTTTTGCCTGGAAGCCCTACCTCTGGCTCAAGGCGATATCGGACGGGCGGGCGCAGTTTAGCGGGGCGCCCAACTTCGCCTACGACCTCTGCGTCGAGAAGATCACGGCAGAGCAGCGCGCGACCCTGGATCTCTCCTCCTGGCGCTGCGCCTTCAGCGCGGCCGAGCCGATCCGCCGGCCTACCGTCGAGCGGTTTCTGGAGACCTTCGCACCGCACGGCTTCGATCCGAGCGCCTTCCGCGCGTATTACGGCCTGGCCGAAGCCACCCTGTGCGTGACGGGCCAGCGAACGCCCAGCAAGACGCCGTTTCTGGAGCTCGACCGCGAGGCGCTGGCCCGGGGAGAGGTGGTGGAGGCGCCCAGTGGTGCCGTCTACGCGGCCTGCGGGAGCACGGTCGAGCCGACCCGGGTCGAGATCGTGGACCGTCTCGGCAAGGTCCCAATCGCGCAGCCTGCGGTGGGAGAGATCGCGCTCTACGGGCCGGCTATCACTCCCGGCTACTGGGGTCAGGAACCGCGTCCGGAAGGCCATCCGTTCCTGACCGGCGACCTCGGCTTTGTGCGCGAGGGAGAACTGTTCGTGGTAGGGCGGCTCAAAGATATGATCATCGTGGACGGCCGCAACCTCTATCCGGAGGACCTCGAAGCCACGGTCGAACTCTGTCACCCCTCGATCCGGCCGGGCAACAGCGCGGCCTTCGCCTTGCCGGGAGAGGGCCGGGAGCGGCTGGTCATGGCCCTGGAGATCCGGCACCCGAAGAAGGACGAGGTCGAGGCCGCCGTGCGCCGAGCTCTGGGAGAGCGCCACGAGGTGGCGGTGGATCACGTCGTTTTTGTCAAACCCGGCGGTCTGCCTCGGACCAGCAGCGGGAAGGTTCGGCGGAAAGCCTGCGCCCAGGCGCTGGCTGGGCTCTGTGAGGAGCCGGTGGAGGGGGGGAGTTCCGGGCCTCCGGTTGGAGGCGGTCCCGTGGAGTTCGAGGCCGCGCGGGACCCCATCGAAGAGTTCCTTTGCCAGGCGCTGGCCCGCGAGGCCCGGCTGCCACGGGTCGCCGCCACCGCCCGTTTCGATGAGGTCGGCGTCTCATCGGTGATGCGCTTCTCCCTGATGGGAGAGCTGGCCCAGCGCCTGGGCACGGCGGTTCCCGGAGATGCCACCTGGACCTATCCCACCCCCCGAGAGTTGGCGCGAACGATCCGCGACGGCTTCCCCGACGGGCTGACCGCGCGTCGACTGGGCACGGGAATCCCGGTCTTTTTCTTGCACGACATCAGCGGCGGGACCATGTGGGCCGAAGGGATCATCGACGAGTTCCCCGAGGGGTTCACCGTGATGGGGCTGCGTCCGGACTCCCGGGGGGCGAGCACGCTCGAAGAGATGGCCTGCCAGCATGCGGAAGTCATCCTGGAGCGCTACGGGGTCGGCCCCTATGTGCTGGTCGGCTATTCCGCAGGCGGACGCCTGACCTATGAAACGGCTCGACAGCTCACCGAACTGGGCGGCCAGGTCCCTCTTCTGGTGGTGGTCGACGGCAGCCCTCAGGACGCGGCCGTGCTTGGCCCGGCCGAGCTCTTTCGGCAGTTCACCACGCGCATCGCGCCTCAGGTTTGGAGGGCGCTACGCCAGGAAGGGCCGGGACGGCTGTGGAGGGGAGCTCGAGCGGGGCTGGCCTTCCTCTATCGCTGGCTCTGGGGCAAACTCAACGGAGGCTCGAAAGGCGCCAGGCTAGAGCCAACCGAGCTGCCCCACCAGGTGCAGTCCCACCACGACCAGATCCGCCTGGCCGCCGCCTACCGACCGCGACCCTGGGACGGACGGATGCTGGTCTACCGCGCCCCTTCGCCATCGTTCTCCACCCTCCACTGCCCCGGCGGAGGCTGGGACGAGTTCGCTCGCGGTGGCGTCGAGGTGGTCGACGAAGGCGACGGCCACTGGGCCATTCTCGAACCGCCCCACTCCGGCCGCATCGCGCGTAATCTGGCACAGCGCGCACGGGAGCTTTCTCTGTAGTGGAACTGCTATAGCGACGCCTGCTCGGCCAGGACCTGCACCAGTCGCTGGGGCTGAGAGGCAAACGGGGAATGGCTCGAGCGCAATCGGACGACGCGGGTCCGGTTGTCGGGAGTCAGGGCGTCGGCCTCGCGGATAAATAGCTCTTGCAGGGCCGGAGCTAGAGCGCCGTCCAGTTCGCACACGATGTAAGAGCGCGGCACCTTACCCCAACGCGCCCGCGTGATCCCGGGCGAGTCGGCGAAGAAGTGCAGCGGCTGGTCCGGGGTCAGCCCGTTGGCGAAGGCGCGGAACGTGGGCTCGTCGACGTCGCCGTAAAACGCCTTATGGATGCTGGACATATAGGCGGCGTCAGGGCTGCGAGGGTCGATACGGGAGGCGCCTATTTTGGCCGGATCTCCCAGCATAGCGGCGTTCCCGCCCTCGGTCTTCGCTTCGGGAAGGGCGATGTAGTCGGCAAAAGAGGGGCGGTTCACCGGCATAAACGCGGTCAGGTAGACGAGCCGGGCGATTCTCGACGGCTCGCGTTCGGCCACGCGGGACAGCATGTGGCCGGCCATGCTGTGACCCACCAGCACCACCCGCTCGCCATCGAGGCCTCGGATGGTTTCGAGCACCGCGTCCGCAGCGTCGTCGAGCGTGAGGTCGGCCGAAGGCGAGCGCTCCGTCGTCATCGCCTCGCGGTCGGTCTGGAAATAGGAGGCGGGAAAGCGCGCGTTCACTCCGTGGCCAGGCAGGTCGAGGGTGACTACGCGATGGCCCAGCGCGCTGAGCGGCCCGACCACGCGACTCCAGGTCAGCGAGTTGTGCCAGGCGCCGTGCACGAGCACGAAGGTGGTCTGCCGAAGAGCTTTTCGGGGAGCGGCTTTCGCCGCAGAGGGGAGGGTGAGGGTGGAGGCCAGCGCGAGTGCGCCTGCGGCGCCGCCCTGGAGAAGTTGTCGTCGGTTCATAGGGGAGAGCTCCTGAGAGAGGGATTAGGGTTGGGTTCGGGTCGACGCTTTGAGCAACTCATCTCGCGCGGCCGCTTCGATGGAGTCGCGCAGCGCCGCTACCAGACGTTCGCGCTGCCTTTCGAGGGCGCGAATCTGCGCCTCGACTTCCAGCAGGCGGCGATGGTGCGCGTCGGCGGCGATCGGGCAGAGCCCCTCGGCGCCGTCTTCGAGCATGCAGTGTGGGAACGTGGCGATCTCATCGAGGCTGAAGCCCAGGGCGAGCATACGCCGGATCTGGCCCACCTGTCCGACCGTCCCGCGCGGGAAGACGCGGTAGCCGTTGTCGAGCCGCCGCGACCGGAGCAGCCCTTTGGCGTCGTAGTGGCGCAGGGAGCGGACCGAGGCGCCCGTCGCTTTGGCCAGGGCTCCGATGCTCAAGCTATCGTTGTCCATAGGGCCATTGTAAACCCTGACATCAAGGTCAGGGTCAAGCGCTCACTTCGAAGCCGCCAAGGTTGTCCACTTCGAACACGCAACCCACCCTTGTCCACTTCGAACGCGCAAGCCGCCGAGCGCGGGCCCCTCCGCTCAGCCGGCCGCGACCCTCCCGCCGACTTCCTCCAACTCCACCGCCAGGTCCGCCACCGCGCTGATCAGGTCGTCAAAGATGAAGTGGTGAGCCGGCGCCATAGCATACCAGTAGAGCGCGCCGGGCAGCCCGTGCGGCGCGAACAGCGCCGTCTGCACCAGGCGCGTGCCGTCGCCCTCCGCTTCGGCCGTCCACTCCAACCAGGCCTTCCCCGGCACCTTCATCTCGGCCCGCAGCCGCAGCAGTCGGCCGGGCTCCAGCGCCTCCACCCTCCAAAAATCCAGGGTCTCTCCCACCAGCAGGTCCGACGGGTGGCGCCGGCCCCGCCGCAGCCCGGGCCCTCCCACCAGCCGGTCCAGCAGGCCCCGCACCCACCACAGACTCTGCCAGCGCAGCCACCCTTTGTCGCCACCCAGCGAGGTGAAGGCGCGGAACGTCGCCTCCGGCGAGGCGTCGACCAGGCGAGTGCGCACCTCTCGCACCATCCCCTCGCGGTCGCTGATCACGGTCGAGGTGCTGGACCCCAACGCCCCGCTCCAACGGGTCTCGATGTCGCCGCGCTGGATTTTGCCCAGCGCTAACTCGACCGCCAGGCCGTACGAAATCGGCTCGATGTCGGGGAACAGTTCGTGGGCGCGCCGCGTGTCTCCAACCACCGGATGCACTACGCCCTCTACCAGCGGAACGGCCAGGGAGTTGGGGATCGGAGTCACCAAGCCCACCCACAGCGCGGCGAGTTTGGGGGCCAGCACGGGGACGGGGAAGATCCAGCGACTCAAGCCCCGCACCCGGGCGTAGCCTTCCATCATCTGCTGGAAGGTGAGCGGTTCGGTGCCGACCTGCACGGTGCCCAGCGGCGTTTCGTCGAGCACGGCCAAAAGGTAGGATAGGATGTCGCGCACGGCGATCGGCCGCACCTGGTTGCGAATCCATTTCGGCGCCACCATCACCGGCAGGCGCTCGGTCAGGTAGCGCACCATCTCGAACGAGGCCGAGCCAGAGCCGATGATCGGGCCGGCTTGCAGTTCGGTGGTGGGCAGGCGGTCGTGGAAGATCCGGCCGACCTCGGCGCGGCTGCGCAGGTGGGGCGAGGGGCGATCCGTGGTGGGAGGGATCCCGCCCAGATAGATCAGATGCTTGACGCCGGGCACCAGCGCGGCGAAAGCCTCGGCAGCCTGCCGGTCGCGGGCCGCGAAGTCGCCCTTGCTCGACATCGAGTGGACCAGGTAGTAGGCGGCATCCAGGCCTCCGGTGGGAGAGGGGAGGCTGTCCGGTTGGAGGAGATCGCCCTGCAGCACTTCGACCCTGTCGCGCCACGGCCGGCCGGCGATTCGCGAGGGGTCGCGCACCAGTGCGGTGACCTCGTGGCCGAGTTCGACCAGGCGCGGGACCAGGCGCCCGCCGATGTAGCCGGTCGCTCCGGTGACCAGGATCCGCTGCTTTGTCATCGCTCGATCGTAAGCGAAGTTCGGTCGTGGCGCACTATCCTGGAGGTCGTTGAGGGGAGCATCTCCGACGATCCGGCCCTGGGCCCTGAGACGCGGCGGCGCATGAAAAAGACCTCGCGGCTTTACGACGCGAGGCCTTCTGTGATCCCGGAGGCTTGTTTTAGTTCTTGGTCAGAGCGTAAGCCGTGACGCCGGCGGCGAGGCCGGAAGCGCCCAGCAGGCCAAGACCGATGTTGGTGGCGGTGCTGTTGCCGCTGATCAGACCGGCCACCAGGCTGCCGGTGCCGATCAGGTTGCCGCCCGAGGCGGCGAGGTTCATATAGGACAGGCCTTCCTTTTTGTTCAGACCGGCGCCGACCATCGCCATGAAGTTCGCCACGGCGCCTGCTACGGGGACCGCACCAGCGACGGTCATCGTGCCGACCGCACCGAAGTCAGCCGAGCCTGCAGACAGGGTGACCGAGTCCGCGCTGCCCTGAGGGGCCGCGGTAAGGGTCGCAAGCGCACGAGGGGCGCGGGCGGCGGTGTTCAGGTAAGGGCTGGTTCCGTTGGCGATCATCATTGTCTTTAAGCTCCTTGGGATTCGTTACGCTCACTATGCCGGAGCGCTGTCAAGGAACCGTTAAGAGTTGGTCAACTGTAGGAGTTGCTGCCGATGCGGTCGGCTGCTAAGATGCAGGAGAAGTCATGCGCCTACCCGACCCGAGAGGCGGTCGAACTGGGGTGCGCTTCGAGGAAGAAACGATGTCCAAAGAGAGTGAACGCTGGAGAAAAGAAGTCCGAGCCGAGCTCGAGCTCATGTGGGGCCGTCAGTCCGAGTCCAGCTCGCGGCTGCGCGAGTTAGGTCAGAAGGTGGACGGCTGCGCTCTACGGCTCGATCAGCAGGCGACGAAGATCGAGGAGCAGGGGCAGGCAATCGCCGAGCAAGGGAAACAGATCGCCAGACAGGGTCAGCAGATCGCCGACCAGGGAAAAATGATCGCGCTGCAGAGCACGGTTATCGCCGACTCCTTACGCCACGTTGCCGCGCTGGCCGAGCAGGTCGCCGATTCTAGCGATGCCCAGGTAGGAAGGCTGCGCCAACTCGACTCTAAGATCGTCAAATACCTGGACTCGCTGGAAAAGGGCAGTAACCGACGCTTCGACGACCTCGAGGCCCGGGTTGCGAAACTCGAACAGCGTAACGACCCGGCGGCCTGATCCGACGCTGCCCAAAGACCCTGCTGGTCGACCAGCAGGGTCTTTGTCGTTTCCGCAGGCGTTCGAAGGGGGCGTAATCTCCACTCTTGGACTCCTTCTTGCAGGTGCCCCTGGCGCTCAGCGCATCAAGTTCTTGAATTCTTTGCATGAAGGAACTTTTCTTGGGGCGCCGGAGTCTCCGTCGGCGTAGCATTCTTAGCAAGCGGAGGATCAGGGATATTGGCTTTTCGAGGTAGGAGTAAAGCTCTCGCTTTATTCGCAGTTTTCACGATCGCGGGCTGTGGCAGCAGCAGCGAAAATTTCGTTTTCACGAACACGCCGCCAAGCGGCGAGACGAGGGAGTTCAACCCCGTCGTGGTCGGCATGCTGAACCTTGGGCGGGACATCCCCGGCGCCTCGCTGCGTCTGGAATCCCACGACGGAACCGTGCTGGGCACGGGCACGGCCGACGACAACGGGATCGTGTTCTTCCGCAACGTCAGCGTCCCCTCGGACTTCCGGGCGGTAGCGACGCTTCCAAACTCCCCCGTCGAGTTTAAGGCCGAAGTTCGCGGTTACAGCCAGAACAATAAGCACGTTCGGGTTTCGCTGCCCACCACGCTGGCGTTCCGGTACCGAGAGGCTCACCCCGAAGTCAGCGTCGACCAGTCGGAAAGCGCCGCCAAGCAGCTGCTCAATATGCCCGAGGCGGCTGATCTGTCCATCGGGCCGGAGGGCATCAACCCGTTCTTCTCTGACGTCGCGTTCCTGCGCGCCGCCGGAGCCGAAGGCGACCTGGACGCTTTCACCGACGAGGTGGTGACGCGGGACGTCGCGCAACCGGGGGCCGGACACTACTATCTGCTAAGCCCTGATCAGCTCGACCGCCCGATCAGCGGTCTGGACCCGGGGCTGCTCGCCACCATCGAGTCCGTGCGTCAGGCCCAGGCCGACCGACTTCACATCGAGCCCGCTACAGGTCAGCAACTGGACGTGCGCTACACTCCCACGATCTCCCTGGTGGCCGGCCCGGCCAGCCTGGGCGGTCAGTTCTTGCTGGGTGTCGGCACCGGACTTGCCGGCAACTTGCTGACCGGGGGGACCAAAGCCGTGGTCGGCTGGGCCGCCAACCAGATGGGGCTCAACTACGGCACCTCGGGCCAACTCGAAGAGATCAGCGCCGAACTGGCTCAGCTGACCTCTCTGGTCGAGGGGATCAGCCTGAGCCTGACCGTGAACAACCTGACCGATCAGAAGAACCAGCTCGACACCACCTTCAGCACGGTAGACGCCGACAACCAGGACCTCAGAACAGCCCTGGGCAGCACCACGATCAGCAATCAGCCGGTGGCCTACGCCACCAACTCTCCCGTCGGAACGCTGCTGGGAGTGCTCTCCGAGGCCGCCTATCAGACCGCGCTTTCCGACGCGAACACTTACCTTCGCGGTCAGAGCGAGTTCCTGGTCAACTACGCTAATTCGTATATGACGGACGTGTTGGGGGTCGACACTCCCAGCAACACCCAGGGCATGCCCTGGCGAGCCAACCACGTTTTGGACGATATCGTGCCGGCCTACACCCGGTACGCTGGCTATCAGACCCAGGCGATCAACCTGCTGGCGGAAACGCTGCACGCTTATCCCAACAACCCTACTCCTACCCTGCAGACCAACCTGCCGCACATCGCCCAGGCGGTCTCGAACCTGAAGCTTCAGCGGCAGCAGCTGCCGCTCTACGCCTCTCAGTGGGGCGTGCTGGTCGACCTCGAGAACGGCGTGATGTGGTGGGAGTGGATGTACAAGCCGACCACCTGGGACAACGTCAACAGCTACCTGGTCGGCAAGCACGTCCAGCTCTTCTTCCCTGACGGATCAAACCGCACCTACGACGACTGGCGACTCCCTACCCTGGGCGAAGTCGAAACGTTGCGCCTGCGCGGATCCTACAACCCCACCGTGGGCTCTTCGACGACCTCGAACGGCACCACCTATCTTGGCGGTGTCCCGGTCAACAGCAACAACGGGCCCGGAGATATCGGTCGAAGTACGGCCGGTCTTCCCTCTCTGGGGTTCTATCAGGTCGCCGAGGCGTTCAGCGCCAACGAGGACGAGAACGACAACGGCAGCAACGGCAACATCTGGTTCCAGCAGTACCAGTGGTTCGAACCGCAAAATACCTACACCAAAGAAGACCGATACGAATATCGCATGAACCGGGGAAGCGGCACGGTCAGCTACGAGAGCGATGATGACGACGAGAACGTCTGGGTGGTCTGTCGTACTCTAGGCCCCGACGTCGTGACCAACCCTTACGGCGGCGGCGGCCCACCCAGCGGCGCCGTCATTCCTGACGAGGTTCAGGGTAGCGATCTGACCGCCGGCGAGATCTGTCAGTGGGGGGTCCCGACCGCTATCAGCGTCTCCACCACGGCCGGGCCCAGCAGCATCAGCTATCCCGCCAACGCCTACAGCCCCGAGTCCGGCACGAACGTGACGCAGAGCATCCCTGAAGGCGCTGTCCAGTTCCTGGCCAGCGTGACCTACCAGGTCAGCCTGGGCGGAAGCTATACAGTGGGCAGCAGCGGAACCACCGGTTCGGATAACAAGCCGTCCTTTAGCTACACCGGAGATGTCAGCACTCGGACGGTCGCCGGAGCAGGGGTTAACTACCTCAGCCAGCTGGTCAGTTGGTCGGTCGACCAGTCCGATTACCGCGACCTGTTCGTTTTCGACTACCCCTACCTGAGCGGGATCGCCATTCCGTACACCACCACGCCGGTGACGGTCACCGCGACCTTGCTGGGCGCCGGTGGCAATGCCGTGACGGGAACTCTCGATTACTCTTCGCAAGCCGTCTCGCCTCACACCCTGACCAGCATCCAGGTGACCCCGCGCAATCGGGTCTACCGCGAGCAGGACATCGGTGTCGACCAGCCGTTCTACTGTACCGGATTCTACAGCGACGGAACCATCGCCGACCTGTCCGAAGGGGTGAGCTGGACCGTGGCTCCTGTGGCCCCGGCGACCCAGGCTTACGCCGAGATCAAAGTGGATGGCGCGGGTGTAACCCTCGACATCACCGACCCGCCGGCCGGAACGCCGGTTTACAACATCACGGTCGGGGCCTCCATCAACGGGTTCACCGACTCGGTAGCGATCCAGATCAGCCCGGACTAAAACCAGCCGGCCCGATCAGGACGGTAGGACCAGAAGACCCCGGAGGCCGTTGGGCCGCCGGGGTGTTTCCTGTTCCGGGCCGGCAGGTGGACGGGTAGTCGCCGAACGGCCAGGGTAAGACTCACTAACGACGCAGAGAGGTAGACCCAACTTTATGACTCGAGCTTCCCAGGATTGGACCTTGAAACTGGCCAGCGGCCAGGCCACTTTCTCCTTCGAGGAAGGACGCGCGGACATGCGCGACACCCTGGGCGGGAAAGGCGCCAACCTGGCCGAGATGACGCTGCTCGGCCTGCCCGTTCCTCCGGGGTTCGTCATCACCACAGAGGTCTGCAACGTCTACTCCGACTTGAAGCAGATGCCGCCGGGGCTCGAAGACGAGGTGAGGAAACGGATCGCCGAACTCGAGTCGAAAATGGGCAAGGGGTTTGGCAGCGCCGACAACCCGCTCTTGCTGTCCGTCCGCTCGGGAGCGCGTATCTCTATGCCGGGCATGATGGACACCGTGCTCAATCTAGGTCTCAACGACGAAACGGTGCGCGGGCTGGCCGCCGCCGCGCAGGACGAACGGTTCGCCTACGACGCCTATCGCCGCTTCGTCCAGATGTTCTCGGACGTGGTGATGGGTCTGCCCAAGCATGAATTCGAAGAGCTGATCGCGGCGAAGAAAGAAGCTCAGGGTGTCAAACAGGACAAAGACCTTTCGGCCCCCGCGCTGCGCGAACTGGTGGCCGAGTTCAAAGAGAAGTTCCAGCGCGAAGCCGGCCGAGAGTTTCCCAACGACGTGCACGAGCAGCTGATGCTGGCCGTCGAGGCGGTGTTCCAGTCCTGGGACAATCCTCGCGCCTACGTCTACCGGACCCGCGAGAAGATCCCCCACGACCTGGGCACCGCCGTCAACGTCCAGTGCATGGTGTTTGGGAATCTGGGCGA
The DNA here is from genome assembly GCA_023447635.1 of Vulcanimicrobiota bacterium. Taxonomy (GTDB): domain Bacteria; phylum Vulcanimicrobiota; class Xenobia; order Xenobiales; family JADMJV01; genus JAEXNA01. Next base: position 32,136 of record JAEXNA010000023.1, read on the forward strand.
CGACTCTGGCACGGGCGTGGCGTTTACCCGCAACTACAACACGGGCGAGAAAACGCCGGTGGGAGACTTCCTGGTCAACGCCCAGGGCGAAGACGTGGTCGCCGGTATCCGCACGCCGCTGCCGCTGGCCGAGATGGAAGAGACCTTTCCAGAGCTCTGGGGTCAGCTCAGGGATATCTCGGAGAAGCTCGAGCAGCACTATAAGGATATGCAAGACATGGAGTTCACCATCGAAAAGGGGAAACTCTATATGCTGCAGACCAGGACCGGCAAGCGCACGGCAGCCTCGGCGATCCAGATCGCGGTCGATATGGTCGACGAAGGTCTGATCGACGAGAAGACCGCCGTGCTTCGCGTGGCGCCGGAGCAGCTGGATAGGCTGCTCCACCCTTTCATTCCGGATGAGGTCAAGAAGCAGGCCAAGCCTCTGGCCAAGGGCACCAACGCTTCTCCCGGCGCGGCCTCGGGGATCGTGGTGTTCGACGCCGATACCGCCGTGAAACGAGCGGCCAAAGGAAAGGCCGTGATCCTGGTCCGCCCCGAGACCACGCCCGACGATGCTCACGGGATGGCGGTCGCCCGAGGGATCCTGACCTCGACTGGAGGCCCTTCCTCGCATGCCGCTCTGGTGGCACGCGGCTGGGGGATTCCCTGCATCGTGGGCTGCGAGGCGCTGAAGATCGACCTGGCCGGGAAGCGGGTGACCTGCGGAGAAACCGCCTTTGGCGAAGGCGATCCGATCACCATCGACGGCGGGACAGGCGAGGTGTTCGTTGGCGAACTCGAGTTAGAAGAGCCGACCGAGCTGTCGCCCGACACGCAGAAGGTCCTGAGCTGGGCGGATAAGCACCGTAAGCTGGGCGTCTACGCCAACGCGGATACGCCGGGCGACGCCAAGCGCGCTCGCAGCTTCGGAGCCCAGGGGGTGGGGCTGTGTCGCACCGAGCATATGTTTATGGAGAAGGGGCGCCTGCCGCTGGTCCAGGAGATGATCCTGGTCGCCGGCCCGGCCGAGACGGCCGCCCGCCAGCTTCGTAAGGCCAGGGCCGGGTTGGAGGGGGCCAGGGAGGGGAGTCTGCAGCGGCGCGAGGCGTCGGAGGAGATCGCCCGTATCGAAGCCCGGATGGACGGCCCCTGGGCCCGCTACACCGAGCTTCTTGCCCAACTCGAAGCGTTCCAGCGCGAAGATTTCGAGGGGATTCTCGAGGCCATGGCCGGCTGCTGGGTGATCATCCGCCTGCTCGACCCGCCGCTGCACGAATTTTTGCCCGGCCACGACAACCTGCTGATCGACGTGACTCGACTGAAGACCCTGCAAGAGGTGGAAGCGGACGGCTACGACAGGGCGCTGGCCGAAATCCGAGAGCGACGCCACGACGACTCGTTGACGCTGGAATCGCTCGAAGGGCTTTTGGCCAAAGTCGAAGGCATGCGCGAGGCCAACCCGATGCTCGGCCAGCGATTCTGCCGCCTGGGCATCGTCTTCCCCGAGATCTACAAGATGCAGGTGCGCGCCATCATGGAGGCCGCCTGCGGCTTGTCCAAAAAGGGCGTCGACGCCAAACCCGAAATCATGATCCCCGGGATCGGCTCGGCAGAGGAGATGAAGCGCTGTCGCGCCATGGCCGAAGAGATCTGCACTACGGTGCAGAGCGAGATAGGCGTCGAGGTGGCCTACAAGATCGGCACCATGATCGAACTGCCTCGCGCCACCGCCATCGCCTACGATCTGGCCGAGCAGGCCGACTTCTTCTCGTTCGGCACCAACGACCTGACCCAGACCGCTTACGGCTACTCCCGCGACGACGCGGCGAGCACCTTCATGCCGGTCTACCTCGAGCAAGGGGTTCTGAAGAGCGACCCGTTCCAGACCATCGACCGGGTGGGGGTCGGTCGGCTGATGAAGATGGCGGTCAGCGAAGCGCGCACCACCCATCCCAAGCTCGAGATAGGGATCTGCGGCGAACACGGCGGCGATCCCGACTCGGTCGAGTTCTGCCACGAACTGGGGCTGGACTACGTCTCCTGCTCCCCCTTCCGGGTGCCGATCGCCCGCCTGGCCGCCGCCCACGCGGCGCTGAAAACGACAACGAGCTGACTCGTCCCGCGGTGGGACCTATTTGTTGGATCCGGTCCCCCGGCGGGGCTTCCCCGCTCGGTCGGAGCCGCTACTCCTCGTGTAGCTCCATCACCGTCGGGCCGCCCTCTTTGACCACCACCATAGTCTCTAAGGTGGCGTCACGGTACATGTTCGCGTAGTCGCTCCTGGTTATGTCTTCGACCTGAACGTCTTCATGTCCGTCGCCATAGGTGGTGGTCGTGACCAGTTCTCCAGTCTTCTCGGCATACTCGACCAGACGCTCGACCTTCAGGTTTTGCGACTGCACATAGTAGCGTCCCGGCTTGATGTTCTCGAAAACGAAGGTGCCCTGGTCGTCGATGGTCGTGGTCTGACGTAGCATGGTGGGCCAGGTCGGATCGTAATCGACCCGCTTGCGAGGCAGAAGTTCGGGGACACCTTTGCCGGTGAGCGCTCTCAGTTCGGCCTCCGCCTGCAAGGTTCGGGCGCTCTTTTCGGGCTGGACCACGGCGAATTTGCGCAGCATGCCGACCACCTCTTCGCAGTAGTCGGTGTAGGGGAAAAGATAGATCGTCGTGCCGTAGGCGACCGGACGTTTGGCCTTGTTGCTCTTCAGGCGGTCGCCTTTCTTGCCCTGGACGTAGGCCGTCCCCTGAAGGGTGCAGCTTCCGGGCTCTAACTGTGCCATCGTGGCGGCCGCATCGAATCGGGCTTTAGGATAGACGACCTCCTGCTCTTCCGGGCTCCACACCCAGTTCTCTTTGGACTGGCCTGGAGCGGCCAGGGTCAAACAGAGAAGAGCAGCGGCGGCGACACGTTGGAACAGCATGCCGAGAGATTTGCCGAAACCTCGTCGGTTCCTAGTGATCGGTGGTCAGAGGGTGGATCGGGGAGGTGTAGCGCAAGGCGGCCTGCTGCAGGTCCAGATCGTGCTCCAACTTCAGGTGCAGGTCGCGAGTGATCTGGCGGTCGGCCAGCAGTCGCGTCAACAGCCCGCGCTGGCCCTCGAGCGAGGCCTTCCGTAGCTCCCTCTCGATCTCCAGCCGGCCCCGGCGCGAAGCGCCTCCCGGCTCGGGCTCCAGCTCTTCGAGACGGAACAGGTGAGAGCGGATCAGCGCTTCGCCGAAGCGGTGCACCGAGTCTTCCTCGTAGCCTTCCTCGACCAGTTGAGCCATGCGCTGGTGGATCGCCTCGGGGGCGACGCGCTGCATGGCCGCTCGGGCCTCGCGCTCCTGATGCTGGCGCCGCGTCTCGGGCGGCAGTTTCAGCCCTCGCAGCGCCAGCGGCAGTCCGACGGCCGCCAGGGCGATGGTCCAGAGCACGACCGAGGTGGCCAGGTAGAGCACCTCTTCGCGGTAAGGGAACGGAGCGCCCTGATGCGTCGTCAGGGGTAAGGTCAGTACGGCGGCCAGGCTGATGGTGCCTCGAGCTCCGGCCAGAGTCATGGCGATCAGAACCCGCCAGGAGGGGCGCCGAGGAGCATCATGCCCAGCCCGGCGAGCCTTGAACAGGGTCAGGTTCAGCAGGGCCAACGACCAGGCAAAACGCAGCACGACCAGCGCCCCCACGATAGCCAGCGGGACCAGGATCGGATGGCCGGGCAGCGCGTCCACCGAGTGCGGCACCGCTCCCAGTCGGGTAGGAAGTTCGAGTCCGAGGACCACGAAGATCATGCCGTTGAGGGCGAACTCGATGGTCTTCCAGACCTCCTGGGAATGCAGGCGCAGATGAGGGTCGCGGTTCGGGTCCAGGCCGTATCGGTTGTAAGTGACTCCCGCCGCCGCCACAGCCACGAAGGGCGAGACCTCGACCTTCTCACCCAGGATAAAGATCAGGAACGGGATCGAGAGCGAAAGCAGAGCCTGGCCGCTGGGCTCTTCGTAGTGATGGTCCGAGACCCAGCCGCTGAACTTGCCCAGGGCGACCCCGAGTAAGATGCCCAGAGCGATCCCACCGCCCCCCAGCCAGAGCAGCTGCTCGAGCGCCAGACCGCTATGGAACTGACCGGTCAACACCATCCCGACGGCCAGCCTCAGCGCCAGCAGTGCTGAAGCGTCGTTGAACAGCGCTTCGCCGCGCAGCAGCGTCAGCATACGGGACGGGAACGGAAGGCTGCCGGTAAAGGCCGACACGGCCACCGCGTCGGTCGGCGCCAGCACCGCCCCCAGCGCGCAGGCCACCGCGAACGGCACCTCGGGCAGCAGCGTATGCACGAACAGGCCGATCCCCAGTACCGTCACCGCGACCAGGCCGATAGCCAGCCCCGCAATCTTGCCAAGATCTTCGCGCAGCGACTCATAGGGCAGCTTGACCGCGTCGGAAAACAGCAGCGGCGGCAGGAACACCAGGAAAAACACCTCTGGCCCCAGCGGCAGGTGGGCCGAGGGGCGCCACAGGCTCAGCAAGAGACCGGCCAGGATCTGCAGCAGAGGGGCGGGCACCTTTTTCGGAAGCAGACGGCTCAAGACGTCGGTCAGCGCGACCGCGAAGAGCATCAGAAGAACAGCTTTGCCAACAGCCATCGCGCGGTTCGAACTTAGCGGCCGGGGTGACGGCGCATCGCCTGGACCAGCAACCGGGCGACCTCTTCGAGGTAGCGGGTGCGATCGTCCAGGGTATCTCGGATGGCCCGGCTGTGCTCCATCTGCCAGGCCTCGACCCTGGGGTCGGCGCCGTGGTGGCGCACCGTATAGCCGCCGCCGTAGCGCTGTTTTCCGTCGGCCGAGGTCGGCTCTGCAGTGAACCCCGCCCCCTCCAACCGGGCGACCAGCCCGTCCCCTCCCCACAGCGCTTCCAGCGACCAGGGCCCCACCACCTCGTTCTGGGCGGTACCCAGCAGAAGGGTCGTTTCGTAGTGGGCCTGGCCGTGGATATCCAGCAGCAAGGCCCAGCCGTGCTCGGCCACCAGGCGCTCCAGTTCGTCGTCGATCATCTGGTGGTAGGCCGCGTGATGGGCTACTCCCACCGGGTCGTGCGAGGTGAACTCGGGTTTGCGATTGACGTCGGCGTAGCGGCGATGAACCCAGTTCAGCAGCAGGCTGGGCCGATGCTCTTCGACTCCCCACTCCTGGGCGACCGCGCCAGCCAGGTCGGTGGCCAGTTCGTTGGTGAAGGCGTCGCCGAAGATCACGAACTTGGGGTCCTGCACCTTGTCCTTCTCCCGGACCTCGGCCCCCTCCAACGGCAGCTTCCCGCCGTGGCCGGCCACGATCAGCAGCGGCAGATCGCCCTTCTGCAGGGTCAGCAGCGGCGCTTCGGCCCGGACGGGCAGCCCTCCAAATCCCCCCAGCAAGAGAAGGAACGTGAGGAGTCCCGCCCTCAAGGTCGACAACGCTGGAGCAGGCAACCTTCCGTCGAGAGATGTATTGTACTGGTGACGTGGAGAACCCAAAGCGCAATCCCTTTCGCATCTGTGCCCTGTGCAGGCATTTTCGGGTTCTCGAGTCCAAACGCGAGTTCCCCCACATCGCCGATACCGCCTACATCACCTACGAGTGTGCGGTGCTGGGCGGGAAGGGGCGAGAGGACTACCTGATGGATGCTAACCCAGCGGCGAGCTACTCGCCCCATCCCGAAGCCGATTTCGACTGCCCCTACTGGGAAGAGCCCGAGCGATGACGGAGCTCGTCGGCCCTCCGAAGGTCTGGCGCCCTTACCTGACGTTGGCGCTGGTGCTGGGACTATTGGCCTGGCAACTGTACGTCAGCGGCGGCAGCGGCAACGCCACGGCTCCGGTGCTGGCGCAATACGGGGCGCGCAAGGCCAACCTCGGTTTCCCCCAGGCGCCCTGGCGACTGATGGCCTCCGTGTTCCTGCACTACGGCTGGATGCACCTGGTCAGCAACCTGGTGGTGATCGCGGCCTGGGGAGCCTGTTTGGAGAAGACCCTGGGCCGCCTCGAGATGCTGGCGCTGTTCCTGCTGGCCGGCTTCTGGGGCAGCCTGGCCTCGGATCTGCAGGGGCCCAACGCTCTGGGGATGGGAGCTTCGGGGGCCGGGTTCGCCATGATCACGGCGGTCCTGGTCCTGGCCTTACTGGGTAAGGAGTGGAGCCGGTGGCAGGGGGAGGCGGGGCGCTGGCTGGGCGTCTCGGTGGCGGCCATGGCTCTGAACGCGCTGAGCGCTATCGGTTTCGCCAACATCATCCAGGGCGCTCGACTGGACCACTGGGCCCACGGGGGAGGAGCCCTCTGCGGACTGCTGCTGGGGCTGACCGCCGGGCTGGCCGGAGAGCGCCGCTCCCGGCCGGTGTTCTGGGGCACGGCGGCGGTTCTGGCGGGCGTGGCTGTGGCCGTCGTCGCCTCTCGGCCGGCCAATCCGTTCGCCTGAGCCCTCCGGGGAACGGCGAGTCGGCGATTCGATGCGAAAGAATTTAACTTCTTGTCCGGGGGAGCGCCGTCCGGGGTCGCGGTAAAGAGGGGAATGCATAGTCATACCTTTTCATCCACCCTTATTGGAATCGAAGCTCGACTCGTTCGCGTCGAGGTGGCCGTGAGCAACGGCCTCCCCGGACTGACCGTGGTCGGACTTCCCGACGCCGCCGTTTCCGAGGCGGGAGCCCGCGTGCGCAGCGCTATTCGCGCGGCGGGCTTTGACTGGCCACCGCGACGCGTGGTGATCAACCTCTCTCCGGCCGACCTGCGTAAGCAGGGGTCCGGGTTCGACCTGGCTCTGGCCCTGGCGGTGTTGGAGGCGCTGGGCGAGCTACCTGAAGGCTGTCTACGACGCAGTCTGGTGATGGGAGAGCTTCTCCTGGACGGCTCGCTAAGAGCGGTCAAAGGTCTGGTCCCTGCCCTGGCCATGGCCGCCGACTGTCCCGAGATCGAACGAGTTCTGCTTTCCGCCGAGCAGAGCGAGCGCGAGTTTGTGCCCGCGGGGTTGGAGGCGGTTCCTCTGACCTCTCTGCGAGAGGCGGTCGAGGTGCTCTCGGGACGAGCCTCGGTGAGCGGCTGGGCTCGGCCCCGCCTGGAGGGGGGCGATGCCGTGATTCGCGACCTGCGCGAAGTGCAAGGGCAGGCGATGGCCCGCTGGGGGCTGGAACTGGCGGCGGCCGGGGGGCACCATCTGATGATGGTCGGGCCGCCGGGCTGCGGGAAGAGCATGCTGGCGTCGTGTCTGCCGGGAATTCTGCCTCCCATGACCTCGGCCGAGTGGTTCGAGGTGGCCTCGGTGGCCAGCGTCTGCCAGGAATCCACGCCGCTGCGATCGCGCCCGTTCCGCTCGCCCGGTCAAGGCACCTCGGCGGTGGCTATGCTGGGAGGGCAGCAGCCGGGCGAGGTGACCCGGGCGCACCACGGGGTGCTGTTCCTCGACGAGTTTCCCGAGTTCCGGCGCGACACCTTGGAGGCGCTGCGCCAGGTGATGGAGACGGGCGAGGTGTCGGTGGTGAGGGCCCGGATGCGAGTCGTCTATCCGGCCCGTTTCACCCTGGTGGCGGCGATGAACCCCTGTCCCTGCGGCGGTGCCGCCGAAGGGGGAGCCGATTGCCGCTGTTTGGAGGCGCAGCGGCAGCGCTACGCGGCCAAACTCTCAGGACCGATTCGCGACCGCTTCGACCTGCTGGTCAGTATGGAGCGGGCTTCACTCAGCGCTTATCTCGACGGCAAGGGCGACGGAGCCGAGTCGTCCGAAGTGGTGCGGGGGCGGGTGCAGGCGGCCAGGGAGCGGCAGATGCGACGCGGAGTGTTAAACCGCGACCTGCGCGGCTCGGCATTGCGCCGAAGTCTCGCCCTGAGCACGGCCGACGAAGCGTACTGCGAGGCCACCGGAGACCGCTTAGGGCTGTCGGTGCGCGGGTTGGAAAAGTGGCTAAAGGTTGCCCGAACGGTGGCGGATATCGAAGGGCGCGACGGGGTGACCCGAGAGGACCTGATGGGTGCGCTCAGCCTGCGCGGCCCGGTCGAGGGCCGAGCTTTGCGGGCAGGCTAAGAGCCTTTCGAGCTGGTCGGAGAAAGAGAAAGAGGCCTCGGAGGGGCCTCTTTTTCTGCTGTGCTGATGTCCGCAGGCCGCTAATAGCGGACCGGTTTGTTCTGATAGTTCACCGGAGGGTTCTGATAGTTGACGGGCGGATTCTGGTAGTTCACCGGGCCAACTCCAGGGGGTCGGTTGGCCGGCGGGCAGATCGGGCCTGGACCGTAGCCGTACCCGTAACCCGGCCCATAACCGTAGCCATATGCGTAACCCGGGCCGTAGCCGTAGCCCGGTCCGTATCCATACCCATAACCTGGGCCATAACCGTAGCCGTAGGCGGCCGGGTTCGGAGCGATAGGAGGAGGGGAGGGGACGGGCTGAGGTGTCGAGGGTTGCGCGGCCGGTGCGGGGGCGCCCGCTCCGTCCAGCTGATAGACCTGGAACTCCTTGGCCGGAGTGATGCGGGTCACGGGTGCGGGCGATTCGGCTTCTTTGTTTCCCCGAATCGTGATGATGGCCGTCCCCTGGCTGTCCACAGTTCGCTTGGTGGTGTCCGCGTGGGCGGACGCGACCAGAACCAACCCAACCAGTGGCGGCGCGACGAAGGAGAGTTTCATTCCCAAGTCCCTGTTAGTATCCGGGCGGGCTGGTGCTGTTGTAGTAGCCGCCGTTGTAATAAGGGTTGTTATAATAGGGGCTGTTGTACTCGGGCCCGGGGGTCGGAAGCGGAGCGTTGGGTCCAGGGTATTGCGGGTAGCCGTAGGGGTTGTACGGGTTGTAGTTACCGCCACGGTTCGGGCCGGCTGTTGGACTGGTGGAGGGGGTGGTTCCCGTCGGAGCGCTGGGCGAGTCCGTCGGGGACGTGGGACTAGTCGGAGCCGTAGGGCTGCCCGCCGGAGGAGTCGTGGGCTGAGCCACGGGCGGTTTCCAGCCTTTGTTGGGAACAGACCTGGTCGTGTAGCCGCCCCGTTGAGCGAGGACCGGTCCCGAGCTTGCCAGGATAAGGGCGCAAAGCGCCAGAGGCGCGATCATCTTTCTCATATGGCAATCGTACTACGTGGAACGGTTTTCGTAAAGAAATCTACCCCTCACCCGGGCCGAATTTAGAGAAAGCTTATCTTTTCCTCATTTCCGCTCAACTGCCGCTGGGCTTGCAAGAAATCCTCGGGGAGGGGCGCCTCGAACTGCAGTCGCTCCCCCGACAGGGGGTGAGTGATTCCCAGTCGGGTGCAGTGCAGCGCCTGTCCCGAAAGACCGAAGGACGAGCGGATGCGACCGTACACGGGATCTCCCACGACAGGGAAGCCCAGCCATGCCAGGTGCACGCGAATCTGGTGGGTTCGACCGGTGTGCAGATGCACTTCGACCAGGGCGTGTTTGTCGCCATAGGCTTCCAGGGTGCGGTAGTCCGAAAGCCCGCTTTTGCCGGTGGGGACCACCGCCATCTTCAGGCGGTCGCGGGGATCGCGGCCCAGCGGTTGGTTGATCCGACCGCTCAGGGGATGAGGCACGCCCCAGACCAGGGTCTGATAGATCTTGAGCACGCTGCGCTCTTGGAACTGCTCTTGCAGTCCCAGATGCGCGGCGTCGCTTTTCGCCACCACCATCAGCCCCGAGGTGTGCTTATCCAGACGGTGCACGATGCCCGGACGTCCCACCCCGCGGATCCCCGACCAGGTGGGGCAGTGCGCCAGCAGCGCGTTGACCAGAGTTCCGTCCGGGTTACCCACCGCCGGATGCACCACCAGCCCTCGCTGCTTGTCGAGCACCAGCAGGTGCTCATCTTCGTAGACCGCGTTCACAGGGATGGTCGGATCGGGCACCGGCTCGGCTGGAGCCAGCGGCGGCACGTCGATCACGATGGTCGGCTCGCCCTTCAGGCGGGCCGACGGCTTGACCGCCTTCCCGTCGACCTCGACCCGGCCGGCTTTGATCCAGTCCTGCAGCAGGCTGCGAGAGAATTCGAGCTGCCCGGCCAGATAGGCATCGAGACGCATCCCCACGCCGTCCGGTCCCACTTGAAGGCGAAGCGGCCCGTCGGCCGCCTCGTCCGCTGGAACGACCGCGATATCGCTCACAGGATCGACCGCGACATCGGAGTCTGGGTTGGCGTCGGAAGCTTCGTGCACAGAGAGGGTGTACCGTCTCTCCCCACCGCCTCCTCCTCGAGCCGGTCGATTTTGCCCGCCGGCTCACGAGAGAGTGAGCCTAAGCTCACCGCTCCACGAGCCGGCTCACGAGAGAGCGAGCTCAAGCTCACTGCTGAGCGAGCCGGCTCACAAGAGAGTGAGCCCAAGCTCACCGCTGAGCGAGCCGAAGCTTGTGGCCAAACCCAAATTGGCGGTTTGACGCCGCGCCCATCGTGGCCGAGTCCATTTG
>JAEXNA010000037.1 GCA_023447635.1 Vulcanimicrobiota bacterium
ATGGGAAGTGGCGGCTCGCGCCGAGCGTCGGGCTGCGGGCGCGCGAGCTGGAGTCGACCTTCAAAACGAGACGCCGCGCTGGCCCTGGGGTGAAGAGTTCGCTCCTCAGGGGGTCTATCGGGTCAACACCTGGCAGGGCCCTTCCCATCGACGGAATACGCTACAGGACGGCCACCTTTTCACCTCTCCTGTAGCCTCCTATCCTGCCAACAGCTGGGGGCTCTACGACGTGATCGGGAATGTGTTCGAATACTGTACGGACCCGCGCGCCAAAAGCGCGACAGGCGCCCCCCTGGCGGCCGGTCGCGGCGGCTCCTGGTGGTGCTCGCCGGGGACCTGCGACGCTTTCAACCTGCTCGACATCGGCCAGATGGCCCCCGCCGCGACCTTGCCGAATCAGGGGTTTCGTATGGTGAAAGAGTCGGACGCGAGCCCATAGCGCCGGCTTCGTCCTTCGGAAAGGTAAAGACCCCCTCCCGAAGAGGGGGTCCTTGGAGAGCCAGGTCGCTTTAGGGCGACGGCGTGGTACCGCCGTAATGGGCTTCGCGCTCGAGCTGCTTGGCCGAGACGATCTTTTCGATTCTGGGAGCTTCGTACATGGTTTTCTCCTTCTTGAACGGATAGGATTGGGACCCGTTGAGGGTTCACCCGAGATTTGTCAGAGCGGGGGGCTTCCCTCCCCCCGACCAACTTTCTCCACCGCCTGAACAGTTCGAATCTCGCGCCAGTCCGCCCGCATCCTCTGCAAGAACTTCCGCCAGCTTCGCTCGGCCGTCGCCTCGGCCCCTGCGGGGCTCTCTGCTAGAATCCGCCGGCAGGCCGAAAGCGCGGCCCCAGGGAGTTCTCTCACAGAGGTCCAGCTTAGCAGCGCCAGGCCGGGAGCCAGCCACAGGTTCGAGGGACGGCGCGAATCTCGGAACAGCTGAGAGCGTAAGGCGCGAACGACCAGAGCAGCTCGCCGTCCCCCAGGGGAGGTTCCGGCCAGCTCGAGCAGCCTCAGAGAGAGCTCCTGCTCCAGCACACGAGACTCGGCCCGGGCCAGGAACGAGGCCGGAGCAAGACTCGGCGGTCGACCCAGCAGGCGGCCCAGCTCGTGCAGGTCCCAGATCAGGCTCGCGGCGTCGCGATGCTGCCGTTCTCGCCACTCGGTCAGCAGTTGCTGGGCCACCTTCGAAGCCAGGGCAGTCCGCTCGTCGCCGCTTTCCACCAGCAGGGAGCTTCGTTCTCCACGAACCCTTATCGGGCAGTCCGGCCCCAACCGCTGGAGCAGCAGAGAGCGCAGCCGCACCGGGTCGCCCGTAGTGACCAGCTCCAGCCTCTCGGGCCAGCGTCGACCTCCCATCGACAACAGGGCCGAGCTTCCCCACGCCGCGACGGTGCAGCCGGCCTCGCGCCCGGCGGCAAGAGCCGACTCTAGCTCGTCTCTGCGGCCGGGCAGAGCGGCTTCCCAGTGCGCGGCGGCCTCTTCGGCGGCGTCCAGGAAAAAGCTGGGGGCCCAGCGGGCCAGAGCCGCATCGTTCCGGTGAGCGTGCAGCAGATGCAGCATACCCAGCCCGCGAAGCCGCTCCATCCAGCGATGCCAATCGAGATCGGCCCGACCCAGCACGCGGTCGCTCGAGCCGTTCGGGATTCCCAGCAGCAACCGCAGCAGCGCGATCGGAGCCAGACGCTCGTTGACCCCGTCGCGATTCAAGGCGCCCTGCCCGGCTCGCTCGCGGACTATCCGCTTGGCCAGCAGAATGGCGATCTGTTCTGGCTGCGAGAGGTGGTCTCGTAGCGTCTTCACAGCCTCGGGGTCGCGGTTGATGTGCAAGCACAAAGCGCACATCCCGCCGTAGTCGTCGCGAAAAGGGAAGCTTTCGAAACCGGGGAGCGAGCTCAAGATTTCGGCGAGTCGAGCCGGCCCTTCGGTGCGAATGGTCTCCAAAACCGGGTCGGAACGGTGACGAGCGATCAGCTCGGAAAGGGCGGTCGTCCCGCTTCGGTATTCTCCCAGTACCAGGCCAGACGATGCGGGTTCAAAGTACGAGGGGCCGTTGCAGGCCACCACGCGGCCGTTGTCGGTCAAAGTCACCTGTTCGCAGGCGCTGCAAAAGCCGTCCATCTGGGCGCGCAAGTTTTCCCCCAGGCTCTTGGCAAAGCCCACGGGCTGAATGTCGTAGAAGCGAAGCTGAGCATGGCTTAGCCCCTGGAAGGGAGCGACGATTTCGTCAAGTTCCCCGTCGTCGGCTGTCCGAGTGATGTTGATATGCACGGGGAAGTCCCGTCGGGTAGCCACTTCGACGATATTCAGAACGGGTCCAGGGCCCTGGAACTCGGCGTGAAAGCGATCGTAGCTGATCGCCAGACGGACCATCCCCGCTTCCCGCAGAGCATCAAAGAGCCGCTCGGCGACGTCCGGCTTTTTGCCCCAGAATCCGTTCGAGGTCAAGGCGCTCTGAACTCCCGCGTCCCGGGCCTTCGCCATCAGTTCGAGCACCAGGTCCTGGCGCAGCATGGGCTCTCCTCCGGTGAACTGGATGGTCGAAAGTCCGGCGCCGATCAGCTGGTCCACCAGAGCGCGAAGCTCGGCGTCGTCAGGCTGAAGCTTGATCCCGGGGTGGCTTTCGACGCTGCAGTGAGCGCATTTCATGTTGCAGCGACGGGTCACCATCAGCGCGGCGTTGCGCGTCCTCACGAAGGGAGCCCCTGGAGAATTTCGAGCTGTTGCTTCAAAGGGCCACGGCCGAGGCGGTAACAAGGGACCCGCCCTACTAAAGGAGCTAGCCGACGAAGAGTCCGAGGCACACTATCCATATCGTGGCGATAAAGATGGGGATAGAAGGCCAAGACGGCGTCCGCCTCCGTCACACGCTGAAGCGGGCCAGGCTCGGCCTCGAGGAGAACCAGCGCGCTTAGACTCCGACCTTCTCCCTGGACGCTCCACGGCGTAGTCGCGTAGAGCAAGCTGCCGTCGTTCTCGACAAAGCTAGTAGCTCTCGACCTCAAATCCTCAAGGAATTCCTTGGACAACAGCGCTCCACTGGCGGGCCTTAACCGACTCCGCCGAGGTACCGGAGAAACCTGCCGACCGTCATTCTCAAAGAAGAAGCCGTCGTCGGAATAGAGCTCCCAGCCTGCTTGCCAGAGCGCCGCCGCCAGGGTGGACTTCCCTGCCTCCTTGGCCCCCACGAGCCCTATGTTGGAAGGCCCTCGGCTCATCAGAGCGCCGTGGAACCCCGCTGGGCTACCCTGGTCCAAAACAGCCAGAGCCGTAGCCTGGAACTCTACAGCTCGCACAACCTCGTCAACGGTAGCTTGGACGCTGGAGTGTCCTCTCAGGGACGGATAGTCCTCAAGTTCGGCAGGCGACTCCAGCTCCCAAAGGTCGCCCTGCTGTCGCGCCATCCAGCGTCCGAGCAGCGGTCCCTGGTTCCAGTGCGTCCATGGCTCCAACACCAGCGCCGCGCGTTCTAAGACGGCAGCGTCGGCTTGCAGCACAAAGTGAGCGAAACCGGTGCCCCAGCTAAGCTCGCCGGACGAGAAGTTGATTCTGGACCATTTCGGCGATGTAGGCTTCGATATCTCGGGCGATGGTGTCTCGGTCGACATCGGGATGCTCCTGGCTCAAGGCTTCCACCAACCAGCTCAAAGGACGCGGGCTCTCGAGCTGGCTCCACAACCAGGAGCCCGTCGGGTTCAAGACGATGGAATCTTCAGTGATGTTCTGATAGACGACCACGCGTTGGCCGCTGGGGATCGTCTCTGCATCGTCGTGACGAGAGATAACAGGGTCGTTCATGCCCGCCCTATTGGCTATCGACGTGGGGCCGCCTCCCGCGAAAACGCTGTCGAAGCAGGCGATAAGGACGCACCAGATAGTAGACAGGCCAGCACCACTCTGGCAGGTCCAGGTAGGCCAGGTCCAGTTCATGTGGCCGAAACAGGGTCCAGAGCAGATATCGCCAGCGTTGGCCCATACGGTCCGCAACGCGCCAGTGGTAGAGGTGTTGGGCTCGTAGGTCGGCCGGTTCTCCGTTCAGATAGCGCAGCGAACAGACGACCAGCCCCAGGGTGGTCGCATCGGGCTCGAATTCGCGAGGTAGCTCCGTGCCGAACAGCAGGTGAGCCAGGGTCAGCCCCGAGGAAAGCGAGCGCACTGCTCCCTCGCTCCTGGCCCTCTCCCTGAGCTCACTCCAGGGAAAGGTGTGTCGCGACAAAAGAGCGTGCAGGTCGTGAACCCAACGAAGCTCACGCCAGCAGTGTTTGGCCCCATGCACGCCCAGGAGAAGAAGAAGCTCGTCGGGAGCCAGGGTCGGAACGGCATGGCCCAGCATCGTCACGGAGTACGCGCGGTGACGGTCCAGGTCCAGGCCAAATTCCAGGGCGCTGGAGAAAAACGCCCGATGAAGGTCGATCGAGATCCCTCGATCCTGATGGACCAGGGCCACCTCATAAGCCTGGGTCAACTGGCAACGAGTGGGTGGCGGATAGACAAATTCAAAGCCGCGCTCCTGCAGCAGACGAGCAGCTCGGCGATAGTCGGCGGGACGCACCAGCAGGTCCAGGTCGCAGCTCTCTCGCGAGCCCACATGACCAAAAGCCAGCAAGGCCAGGGTCGGTCCTTTGTAAGCCAGCACCGGTAGACCCGCTTGGTCTAACCAGCCCAGCACCTCTTTCAACTGGCGAGCCAGTTGCAGCGCCCGCAACGACCGTTGAGTGCCCAGACTCGATAGCGCCGAGACCACTTCAGACGGCACCGAAGATCGGGGTGCTGCTTCCAGACAGGCTTGAACCGGCAAGACAAGCTTGGCCCGCACGGCAAAATCGAGCAAGGACCGCCAGCAGGTCACCGAGTTCAAGGCGACGTCGAACTCTTGCTCCGAAGCCGCCGCCAGCAGGCTCACGAGCTGACCGGGCAAGGAGTTGGAGGGAAGCCCTGGAGGGAGGAGAGGCGGCAGGGCCGTTTACTCGCGGCTTTCCAGACCGAGCGCCGCGACCACTCGGGTCAGTTCCGCCTGCAGCCCCTGCCCGCTCTGCCCGAAGCGCTCGAGTCCGTCCCCACCCAGGTCGAGACTTTCCAGAGGCACGGCTTGAAAACTCGTCGCGACCTGGGAGAAGCCGCCCTTTGGAACAGACTCCCCCGCCCACTCGAGTTCGACGTAGTTGTCGAATCCGGCATACACCTGGAACGCTTCCGGATGGCCCGAGCCGGTGGGCGGCATCAGCATGACCGAAGCGTCACCTTCTCTGGCGAACAGCGACCAGCGGTCGGGAAGCAGCAGTTTGTCCTCTTGCTCGGCGATCTTGGCGCCGCCCGGGTTCACGAACATCAGCCCGTTGGCGTGGTCCTCGTTCCAGCGGGGGTTGGGAAGATGGCTGTCCGGCACGGCGTCGAGTTCGCTTGCCGAGGCCGGGAAAACAGCCAGAGCGGCCGGCTGTTCAGCTCGATGGCCGGCGGGGGTCGCAAAAGGCGCGACGATCCAGGCCTGCTTCGGCTCTTCGCCCAGGTTTTCTAATCCGGCCTTCATTTCCACCGAGGTCCCGCTCTGGCGGGTTTCCAGGGTCGGCCGACTCTGGTACTCCTGAACGAAACCCGGCTCCTGAACCGAAGCCCGTCGTTGCTCGGGGCTGGTCTGGTCGAGCTCGATGGAGGAAGGCTCTCTGGGCGGCCAGGCCCAGGTCTGAGGGAACGGGTGGCGCCAGCGGGCTCCGTCGCCGATGGTCGCTGCGGCCTCTTTACCCAGAAACTCGATGGCGTCGGAAGCGACGAAGAGCGGCTTCTCTTCGAGCGCCATCTGCACCTGACCGGTCGGCCGGCTCAGGCTCATCGTCAGGGCGTTTTTTTGAGCAGCAACTTTCATCTCTTCGAACAGTCTAGCCCGAGGGGCGAAAAGAATCCTTAAAACCGAGGAATCTTAAGATTTCCCTGAACCCTCCCATGAGCGAATCTTCAGATTCTGGTGGTAAGGTCAACTTTATGAAGCGTACAATCTGCCTTTGCCTGGTCATCGTCTTCATCACCGTTTTGGCCGTCACAGCCCAGAACGGGGGTCGCGGCGGGCGTCTGCAAGAATTCCTCGTCCAGCGCTACGACGGTGATGGCGACGGCCAACTCTCGGACGCCGAGCGGCAGCGGATGCGTACCGACCTCAAGGAACGGCGAGCGGGAGCCGAGGCCTCGGCCTCTCCGACCCGAAAGTCGACAGCCACCTCGCCGGCTCCACCCCCGCAAAAGCTCAGCGGACTGTACGGTCAAGGACAGCCGACCATGCCGATCGTGCAGAAGGACTTAGAGCTTCAGGACAAAGCGCGCGGCCGCACCATCCCGTTCCAGATCAGCTACCCTCAAGAGCCCGGACCGTGGCCGGTCATCGTCTGGTCGCACGGGCTGTTCGGAAGTCAGGACGCCTACGAGCCGCTGACCTCGTACTGGGCTTCCCACGGCTACGTGGTCCTTCAGCCCAGTCACACCGACAGCGTGAAACGGGGCAAGGGCGACCTGGGCAAGGGGATGGCCGCGAACACGGCGGACTGGGCCAACCGCCCCGAGGACATCAGCTTCCTGATCAGCAGTCTGGCCGCCCAGCCCGGACTGGCCGAAGGGCGGGCCGACATGTCTCACCTGGGTGTGGGCGGGCACTCCTTTGGCGCTCACACCACCCTGTTGTTAGCGGGCGCCGAGCCCAAACTTCATAGCAACTTTAGCGACCCGCGCCCCAAAGCGTTTCTGGCCATCTCGCCTCAGGGCGAGGGGCGACTGCTCGACGAAGCTTCCTGGACCGGGCTCAAGCGCCCTATGCTGTTCATCTCCGGCGACAACGACAGCTCTCCGGGTGGAGAAAAGGCCCGCTGGCGCCTGGCCCCGTTCCACAAGTGCCCGGCCGGCTCGAAGTATCTGATGTGGATCAAAGGCGCCTACCACAACTTTGGCGGGATTTCGGGAACCCAGCACGCTCGCTCAGGCCCTATCCGGGCCGACCACGTCGACCTGGTGCGCTCGGCCACCCTGGCCTTCTGGGACGACTATCTCAAAGAGAGCAGCGAGGCCGCCCGAGTGATCGGGCGGGGAAGCATCGGCACTCAGGGCCAGAAGCTGTACCGCTGGGAAGAGCGCTAGGAGTCAGCTCGCGCTGAGCCCTCGGGCTCACTGGCGCGAGGCCGAAGGCAGGGCGAACCAGCCTGTTCGGCTCTCGAGCACGCCTTGCTCCAGGAAGACCGCGCAGCGGATCTGCCCTCGCACAGCCTGGGACAACGGCCCCTCATCGAACCCCTGAGTCAGGGCCGACAGGGATGTCTCGATCTTCACCGTGCCAGTACCCGGCAGCGAATCTAGCACGACTGGCACCCGTTTGGTCTGAGTGTAGTCTGGAATCCAGAAACCCTGATCGTCGGTGCCCCGGCAGAGAACGGGCCGCCCTTGGGCATCCTCGAAGCGGATCGACGTCAAACTGGGAGCCCGCTCGAGCGTCGCCGCACTGAGCGAATCGTAAAAAGAAACCGGCGTCGAACCGCGATTGTTCAGAGCTACCTCGACCCTACCTTGGAAGTCAGGCGGAGACACCGTCAGTTCGAGCGACGACCGCCCACACCGTGACATCAGCGCCACGGCCATCAAGGCCAGCAGAAGGGCGAAGAGGCTGAATCGGGAGGGGCTCTTCATACCTGTTTAGGTTCGCTGGACTGCAAAAGTTCCCCCCAGCCGGAGAGCCCTCCCTTTCAGCTGACTTTCAGAGTCATCCGGTAGAGTCAAGATAGGAGAGAGACCATGACTATTGCCCACCTGCCAAATCGCCCGCTCCCCGCGACTTTGTCCGTTCCTCGAGCCGCAGTTCCCACTGCTATCGACACCGGCGACGCTGCGGTCCCCTCCGACAGCGGGCCCGCGCTGGCCAATCTTGATAACCTGCCCTCTCTCGAGTTCCACTTTCCCGGCAAAGACGGCTCGCGCCTGACAGGCTGGGCGATCTACGCTGAACCGGTCGACAAGTCGAACCCTCTGGGGCCTGTCCGCCAGGTGGGCGATGACGACGAAGGCTTCTCCTGCATCGACGATGTGGCCCGCATCGGCCAGATCTACCTCAACGATTTCGAACGAACCGGTTCGCCCGAGTCGGCCCAAAAAGCCCGCGAGGCGATCGAGTTCTGCCTGAATCTCGAAGACGGCAAGGGGCTGTTCTATAACTTTGTCGAGCAGGACGGCCGCATCAACAAGACCGGTCACACCTCGTTCCTGGGCTTCACCTGGTGGACGGCTCGCGCCTTCACCGCTCTGGCGCAGGCCGAACGGGTGCTGACCGACGACCCCGAATTCACCGCCCGCCTGGGCGCCTCGCTCGACCGCACTCTCGATCGGATGACCGAGCATCGCGAGAAGGGCGAAGTTCATCCCAACCTGGAGAAGACTTACCAGCGACTGGGCATCACGCCCGGCACCCTGCTTGACGACTCTGGCTCGATCACCGCCCTGTTTGCCCTGGGGTTGGTCCAGCGCGTCCGCTCGGGCAAGGCCGATGAAGCTCAGCAGAAACTGCTCGCAGAATACGGCGAAGCGCTGGTCAAAGGGCGGCACGACGCCGATCATCCGTTCCTTGGCAACCTTCATATCAACAGTCTCAACGACCCGCAGACCGTGCATCTCTACGGCAACAACCAGGTGCAGGCGCTGTGCGAGGCCGGAGTCGCTCTGGACCGTCCCGACTTCATCGCCTCCGCCCGTCTGGAGGCCGAGCACGCCTATCCCCAGCTTCTGGCCTCCTGGATGATGCCGTTCGCGGTCAGCCCCTCGCCCGAGCCGTTTCCTCAGATCGCCTACTCCGCCGAGTGCGCCGTCTCGAACCTTCAGGCTCTGCACAAAGCGACCGGCGAGAAGAAGTTCAGCCTGATGGCGGGGCTTTTCGGAAGCTGGTTTGGAGGCGCCAACGTCTCGGGCCAACCGGTCTATCACCAGCCCACCGGACGCGCCTTCGACGGCGTCGACCCGCAGGGCGTTTCGATCAATTCCGGAGCCGAATCTAACGCCGAGGCGCTCCTGGCCATGCAGGCGCTGGAAGGCACGCCCGGAGCCGCCCTTCTGGGAGCCACTCGCACCAGCGACCCTCAGGGGATCGCGGTCCGAAGCGGCAGCGATTTCCAGCCTCACGGACCGGCCACAGCCGAAACCCGAGGGCTCAACGGCGGCGTGCAGCGCACCATCTGGAAACTCGAGCCGGATGCCGAACTCGCTCTCCCCTCCCCCACCTCCGACCCCTCCTGGGTGACCTGGCACGGTCCCCAGGGCTCGCAGCTGGAGTTCCAGGGCGTTGAAGAGAAGCCGGGGCAGGTAGAGTTCGACAGCGGGACCCATTTCGATGTCGATGGACTGCCGGTGGGAGTGACCGGGCTGCGGAACCCGGGAAGCGAGACCGTCTGGGTCGAGAGCCTGACCGAGCGCCCGGCGACCCTGACCCGTCGCTGGACCGGCCAGGCCGGAACGGTAGAGTTGAAGGTGGAGGGGTTAGGGACCCGCACCACCGCTGACGACACCTTTACCCTTCACCAGGTCTGATCCACTTCGAAACGTACCTGGTCCGCGAACGGCTGTTGCGAAAATGCCTTCGCGAACCGCGCCAGCGAGCCGCCTGAGGGCTCTCCCTTGACCTCGCACCATAGCTCCAGGCGGGACTCGAGCGAGCTTACGGCATGCGGCCGGACCAGGCACCCCTCTCGCTCCAGGTCGAGCAGCAAGGTCAAGAAGCGAGACTCCAGCCAACCGTGCGCCTGCTCAAGCTCCAGGCCCGTGCCGCGCAGCCGCAGACAGAACCCGCGCCCCCTCGATGGCGAGTCCAACAGCTCTTGCCACCGCTCCAGAGCCATCAGAGCGCGACCCCGACGAAACTCGTTGAGCAAAATCTGCCTCGTGCCGTCGGTCACCCCGGGGGCCAGGTTGACCCGGGGCGAGGTGAGCGACGACACCGGGAACCGTTCGTTTCCTTTCCGGCCCGTCAGCTCGCCTTCCACCTTCCCGTCCGCCCGCCAGGGACGGGGCCAGGGCCAGTCCTCCAGGCAGGCAAAGAACCTGGCCATCTGTTGCGTCAAGCTCGCTTCAGCGGAACTCGACCTCAGCACACCCGCCGCCAACTGAGCCCAGGCCGCGCCGCCCGGAAACCCCAGCCCCGGCGTTTCGAGATGGCGAGCGTGGGTCCAAGCGCGGACAGCGCGGAGCAGCGGTCGCAAGCGAGGTAAAGCGACCAGCGCTCCCAGCGCCGCCACCTCTCGACGAGACTGAACGGCTCGTCGAGCCTCTTCGGACAACCTCGCGAGAAACGCTTCCGACCACAGAGCGGGGTCTTCCAGCGAACACCCCTCGGGCAAACGAGCGTACTGCAGGTCGACCTTCACCCCCTCGACCTGGCCCCTCCACAGCGGCACTCTTCCGGGGACCAGCCGTCCCGGACCGAGGCGAGAGAAAAACTCCTCGGGCGCCTCCTGACCGAGCCCGAGCAGGTCGACGTCCGACCACGGCAGCGCCAGCCCCAGAGCCAGACTCCCGACGGGATACAGCGGCCGCCCCGCCCTCTGCCCAAGCTCGAGGGCGACCGCGTCACGTTCCACGCTTTCCGGCAGGTGGGCTTCGGGAGCCTCACCGCTCAGCCGCAGGCGGTGTCGAACCTCGAACGGCTCGTCCTCGCGGCGGCTGATCAGGCAGAGCTCGGAGACCCGGAACGTCAGGTCGATCTCTGGCCATTCCGGCTCTCGCTGGTCCGGGCGAAGCGAGGCGACCGTCAGATGCGGGGTGAACCCGGCCGGCGAATGGCGACCTTGCTCGGTGCAGTGAGGGAACAGACGCTGCAGTTCGGCCTGAAGCGCCTCTAACCGTCCCGCCGGCTCGCTCTCGGGGCGCAGCCAGATTGTGGTGCTGCCCCGGTGCTCGAAGCGGTGGAACTCCCGTAGACGAATCGTGAATCCAGGATAGCTGGCGAGAAACGGAGCCAGTCGCTCGACGGCGTCGGCGAAGCGCTCTTCCGGCAAGAAGCCGTAGAGCAGATTGATGTGAGGCATCCAGCGGCGGTAGCTCTTGTCATGCTCGCGCCGGAGCGCTTGCAGCGGCTCCCACTCGTTTTCCGGCGGCATCAGCACCAGGGCGCTGCGGTGGACGGGCTGGCCAAACAGCGGCGGCAACAGATCGCAACAGAGCGGTTCATGGTCGGAAAGGGAGGCCGAAGGTCGAGGAAGCCAGGTCGAAGAGGGAGTCCAACTTCCGCGCGTCAGCAAGCGGTCAAAGCGCGCCTCGGCCCGACGCACCGAGGTATGACCGGCCAGAGCGTTCTCGTAGGGAGAGAAGGTCAATCCCTCCTGGCCTGGGTGGATCGAGAGCCAGGCGTCGCGAAAGCCGGGAAGTTCCAGCGGGCCGCGCTCGTTGAAGTCCCCCACCAGCCAGCCGGAGGAATCCGCATCGAGATAGGCCAGGGCCTCTTCGAGTTGCCGCCCACGAAGGGTGGCCGCCTCCGGGCTACGGTCGCTGGCCAGGTGCAGAACCACCACGTCGACCGAGCCCGAGGCCAGCGGAAGACGAGCGTGATACACCGTCTTGCCCGCCGCCAGAGGACGGCTCTCGCCCGAGAACGGGAAACGACAGAGCAACACCTGGCCGTAGGGCTGCAGGTCGCCGCACTGCTCGGAGCTATGCGACAAGCAGTAGCGGTCGCGAATCCAGACCTCTCCCTCGAGCAAAGCGAGCAGCTTCGGAGTGACCTCTTGCAGCGCGATCAGGTCGGCCTCGCTGTCTTTGAGCAGTTGGAGCAGAGTGGGGAAGCGAGACTCCGTGGAGGGGACCGAGCGGTCGTAGAGGTCGAACAAAACGTTCAGGGAGAGCAGGCGCAGACGTCCGTCCCAGGGGATGACCGGAGGGGAAGCGACGGCGACCCAGCGCTTTGCGCCGGGACCATCCCAACGCCAGCAGCCATCGGGCCCGGATGGCGCTTCGTCGCCAGCCAGGCTGTCCAGCAGGTCTAGCCCATCCCGGTCCCAGACCAGCCTCCCCTCGTAGCGGAAATGCTGAACTCGGTGCCAGGGCACGTCCCTTCCCAGTTTGGCGTCGCCGAACGGCAGGTCCACCACCCCTCGGAAACGGTCTTCGAAGCCCACCGTCACGCGGGAGGCTTCGATGCGAGGATCCCAGCGGATCCGGTTGTAGACATCTCGACTGGTCATGGCGGCGCCTCTTCGACATCGCGTCGGAAGCCCTCCTCTTCAACACGCTCCGGGCCGTCGCGGGAGACCCCCGGTGCCTCCCTTAAATCTCCCATCCGGCTGCCGAAGGGGGTAGTATGTCCAAATCTGCTTCCGCGAAGTTTCTGCGCATGCTCGTCGCCCTTGGCCTGGTGGCCGGCTGCGGCTCCTCGAACTCCTTTGTCGTCACCCCGCCCGCGCCAACGGGCCCCTCGTTGACCGTGAGCGGCCGCGTCGCGGCGTCCTCCCTGACCGGCTCGACCGTGCGAGCCTACCACGTCCAGCCCGGCGGAAAGATCGGCGAACTGGCCGAAGGCGCCTTGAGCTATCCTGTTCCTCCTCCCGAAGCCGTAGCCAGCGCCACACCGGCGCCCGACGGTAGCTTTCAGCTAGCTCTTCCCGACGGCCGCCCGGTCTACTTGAGACTCGAAGGCGGAACCTATCAGAACGGAGGCGGGGCGGTTCGTCCCGTGGGGCCCGCCGAGGCGCTGAGCGCGGTGCTTCCGACTCCGACCCCGGGAACGGAGGTCGCCGTCACCCCTCTTAGCGGGATCGCCTCGCGTCTGGCTCTGGCCCACGCGCGGGCCGGCGTACCGGTCGAGAGGGCTTTTCGCGAAGCCAACCAGGCCGTGGCGGGTCACTTCGTGCTCGACAGCTTACTCAGCCCCGCTTCGGATTCCGACCGCAACGATGTCGATATCGTGCTGCGCGCCCTCTCTCGCCTGGCCCAGGATTACGCGGTGGACGAAGCCAGCCTGCGCGAGGCGCTGGCCAGCGATCTGCTGGATGGTCGCTTCGACGGACGCGGTGCCAAAGGAGAAACACTGACCGTGAGCAGTACGCTGCCCGCCCAGTCCACTCCCACTAGCAGCCCTCTTCCCTCGACCGCCGGCACTTCGGACCTGGCCTCCGCCGTGCAGAGCGTCAGCGCCACGAGCCCGCAGCCTGCCAGCGCAGAGCTGGTAAGCTCGCTCAGCAGTTCGAACGGCATCGTTGCGGCCGCTCCGACCGCCTATGTCTCGCCCTATACCATCGACTTCAGCAACACGCTCGAGTCCCTCACGGCGGACTTCTCCCAGACGCCCCGCGACGCCGTGTCCGAAGAGTCGAGCCAGCCGCCCTTTGTCTCCTGGTACGATGTCAGCGCCTACCCATCGGGCCAGCTACCCTGGGGCCCGCTGCAGCGGCTCTATCCCGCCCCGACCGTGCCCGCCGGCGCCGACCCCGTCACCTGGCAGCGTGAACGGGTGCTGGCCACCGCCATGAAGTATATCGGCTACGACTATCAACACCACCACGTTCCTGATTGGGACCCCGCTCCGTACAACTGGCCGCAGTGGATCTCGGTCAGCCTGGGGCACAACGGAAACGGCATCGACTGCTCGGACTTTTCGGCCTGGAACTACAACTACGGTCTCGGGGTGAAGCTGATCACGGCAGTGGCCAACCAGGCCGCCACCACAGCGCTAACTGCACCGGACGGCTCGCCTCTGACGGCGCAGACGCTGTTGCAAGCCACCTCGTCCACCACCCCGGTCGACTATGCGACTCTCAAGCAGACGCTGGTGACCGGTGACCTGCTCTACATTCGGGGAGAGCCGAGCAAATCAGCCCCGGGGACCGGCATTACCCACGTCATCATGTGGGTGGGCGACATCGGGCAAAGCCCCGATGGTACGCCCTTGATCCTGGACTCGCACGATAACGCTCCGCCGGTCAGCGACTCGAACGGCGTTGTCATTCCCGCCGGCGTTCACCTTCGCCCCTTCCTGGAGGGCAGCTGGTATCATCGCGGCTTCGACCATGCTCACCGCATTATCAGCGAGCAGGGCCCGCTGACCGCGACGCCTTAAAATCGCTTAGGTTCCGGGCTCTCGATACTTGCGGCGAAGCAGATTCTCGTTGCCCCACCAGGACGACTGGGGAGGGGCCGCGGGGTCGATCACTTCGAGGTCGAGAGCCTGGTCGCGTCGCTTTTCCTCCTCCAACTCATCGTCTTCCGGCGTCTGGATCTGGTCTTGCGAGAGGGGGTACTGCTGAACGACTTCCGGCGGCAAACCGCTTCCGCCAGGCGTCAGCAGCCCTCCGTTGGAACCGCCTGGATTGGTTGGATTACCCGGGTTTCCAGGATTGCCCGGGTTGCCGGGATTGCCGGGATTGCCAGGGTTGGTGGGGTTAGGGATGGCGCTGGTCTGCATGTTGACCGTGATGCCCACCGCGCTAACCTGGTTCACCTGAGTATAGCCGTCGGTATCGGTCACGTTGGCCGGCGTGGGGCCCGCGAAGGAGACCTGATTGGCCGAAATCAGCAGCGGCTGCACCGGATTTCCGATGATGGTCCCCGCGCCAAGTCCGATGTTCGGGGCGATCAGAGTCCCTGAAACGCGCTGGATGCCTCCCCCTGACAGGACGGTCAGGTTCTGCCCGGCGGTCAGACTGCCGTTGAGAACCACGTTGTTGGCCACCTGCTGCGCCCCGACCACCAACTGGGTTCCAGACACCAGCGCCGCGTCGCCGCCGGCCACCAGGTCGGTGTTCAGAGCCAGGGAGCCGTCCAGAGCCCGAACTCTCAGATCGCCCCCGGTGCCGCTGGCCTGATAGTTTTCCCCGGCGATCGTCGCCGTCGATGTCAAAGCGATGTCGCCCACCGCTCGGGACACCAGGGCATCGCCATCTACGTCGATCACAAGTCGGTCCGCGTCGATTCGCAGTTCGCTCTCTCCGTTCGGGGTGAACTCGCCCGCGTTGCCTCCCACCCGCAGAGCCACCGTGGGCGCCGCCACCGTCTGCCCTACAGCTTGCACAATGTTCCCCGACAGCACATCAAAAGCGACCGCTGTGCCGCTGGCCACGTTGGCATTCAGGCGTAGTTCGCTGCCGCTGCCGCTCATATCGACGGCGATGTCGCCGGGGCTGGTCAACCCCTGGCGGGCAAAGCGACTGGCGCCGTTACGATCCACCAGGGTAGCGCCTCCGACGGTCAGGCTCGAGCCGTTCCCGTCCAGCAGGATCTCTCCGCCCGACTGAGCCGCCACCGTCCCGCCAGACAGGACCAGAGGCTGACCCCGTTGACCGATATCGCCACTGGCCGCCAGCAGCAGGTCGCCGCTCGAGGTCACGTGGGTCGTTCCCGGGCTCCCGGAGCCAGTAATATCTCCACCTAGCGCCTGGACACCGACCCGCTGGCCGGTCCCGACGTTGACGGACCCTATGGCGACGCCGTTATCGTCGCGATAGTAAACGTCGCGGGCGCTCACCGGGCCAAGGCTTAGCTGGCTGGTGCCGGCCGACTGGGTGACTCTCAGCGCGCCGTTGCTGACCGTATCGGTGACCTGGATGTCAGAACCGTCGCCGCGCACTTCGAGATAGCCGTTCCCGCCCAGAATACGAGCCGTCACCTCGATCCCTCCCGCCGTCGGTTGGGAAGCGTCGAGAATGATGTCGCGGGCCTGTAGCTCCAATGCTCCCGTGCCCGAGCGAGCCCCCAGGCTGACCCCGGCGCGCAGTTCGATCTCGCCCCCAGCCTGGACGTCCGTGACAGCGTTGGTTCCGTCGTTCTGGTCCAGGATCCGTTCACCTCGCAAGTAGACTCGTGAGTCCTGACCCTCGGCCAGAATAAGCGCCGAATTACCGTCGCCCGCGCCCTTGCCGATCCGAATGTTGCCGTCGGTCGTCACCTCGATATCGCCGCCCAGCGAGTGCAGAGAGGCGGCCGAACCGGCGCCGCCGACCCCTTCGACCCCACGACGCTCGGTGGTGAAGTCGCCTGCGCCGCTGTGGGTTAGCCGAATGTCGCCCTGAGCGTAGACGGAAACGTCGGTGTTGACCGCGCTGACCGTGCGAAGGGTGACGTCTCCTCCCACCGCCAACGTGGCGTCGGGAGCGCCCGTGGCCGTGTTGAAACCGTGGACCGTCAGGTCGGGCGTGGTTATGGTGGTGCCGTTCGAACTGATCCCGCTGGTGGCGGCGAGCGTCACGTCACCCGGGGTGCTCAAGGTCAGTCTGTCGAGATTCATCGTAGCGCCGGATCCGATCACCACGTCGTCGAGCAAGGTCAACACCGATTCGCCCAGGCTCACGTTGCCGGCAGCGATGATTTCTGTTGTCTTGACGCCCGTGCCAGCCAGGGTGGTCAACGCCAGGTCCCCCAGGTTGATCGCTCCTCCGGCCCGCATGACGAAGCCGCCCTCGGTCGATAATGAAGTCGAGGAAGCGGGAAGCCCGTTGGCCGAGGCGGCCGTGATGTTACCGTCGGCGGTAAGCACCACGTTGAACCCGCCCGAACCCGAACCGAGATTCTCGGCGACCAGACTCATCGTACCCAGGGTGATAGAGCCACCTGCATCGACCGAGAATAAGGCCGAGACGTTTCCGGTCGTGCGGTAATCCAGGTCGATATCTGCCCCGTCGAGCTGGACATCGCCACCCGCCTCGATCGTCAGAGGAGTGACGGAGACGCCGCTGGTACGGATCAAGCTGTTGCTCAAGTCTACAGAGCCGACGGCATCGAACAGGATACTTCCGGAGTCGTTGTTCGCGCCAGCGTTGATCCTGCTGTTGGTGATAGCGATCGACTCTCCGGCACGGACCGTGATATCGCCAAACCCCTTCACATCAAGGGTGAGATCCTGAAAAGTGACGGAGCCGGGAGCTTCGATGAGGAACGTTTCCAGGAACGTCATACGACCTCCCAACAGCACATCGCCGGCGGCGCTCAACTGGGGCAGCTGCGTCCCGGTACCCTGATTGACGTAGTCGATGTCATGGAGAAGAATATCTCCATCCTGGCTGCTCATCGTGACCGTGCCGTCAAAGAGCAGGGCGTTGACAAAAGTCGAGGAGCTTCCATCGGCGAGACCGCTCTCTATATCGCCCCAAGCTGTTGCGCTGAAATCGACTCCGCCTGCACCGTTCCGGTCGTTGATCGCCGTGATATCGGCATCGCCCAGGTTGATGCTCCCGCCACTCGAAACCAGGGTCACAGTAGCCGAGGGCGAGCCGTAAGACTGAAAGTGAAGGTCCAAACCCGAGCCGTCGAGGTCGATATCGCCCACCGCGCTCACGCTGAGCTGGTTGGTCGAGAGTCCGACGTTGCGGACCGTCGTGCCGGTCAGGTCTACCGCCCCGCCCGAGCTGATCGTCACCCCACCGGACTTGACTTCAGGGTTGAAATCGCCGGCGAGCTGTGTTGCAGCGTTGACCTGACCACCTCGCATCGACACATCACCCAGCGAGATGATGGACAGCGCCCCGCGGTCCAACGCGTTGACGTCGAGCCCATTCAAGTTGACCTCGGAGTCGCCCGTCAGGGTCACGTTTCCGTAATTTCTCAACCGCCCGCTCAGGGCCAAATCGCCTGAGGCATCGAAGTTCACTGTATAAACCCCAGAGCCGTTCTCGTTGAGCAGACTCAGGTCGGCAAACATGATGTCTCCGGTCTGGGCCGTCATCAGCACGTTGCCGTCGAGTGTGAAGACGTTGGCGTAGGACGCCGCGCTACCGTCGCTTGCACCTCCCAAAATGTCCTCAGCCGCCGTTAGGGTCAGATTGACCCCGGCTGTGCCGTTCACCTCGTTAACAGCGCGAATATCAGCGTCTCCCAGGTTGATAGAGCCGTCCCTGGACAGCAGCGACACAAGAGAAGAAGTGCCTCCGAAGGAGACAAGAGCCAGGTTAAGATCGGCGCCGTCCAAGAGGATATCTCCTGCGGCATCGAGGCTCAAAGGAGACGCAGAAGTTCCCCGAGTTCTCAGCGTGGTGTCGCGAAGGTCGATATAGCTTCCAGAATCTATCGATATACCGCCCGTCGTCAATGACGGGACGGTCGCTAGAGAGGGGTTGATCTGGCTTCCCACCATCGAAACAAAATCCCCGGCTGTAATATCGATGACCCCTCCGGCACTGATATCGAGGAGCAGATTGTCCATCGTCACCGAGCCGGGGACATCCACGACGAAGGAGCGTGCAAAGCGGAAGTCCCCACCCAGCACCAGATTGTTGCCCACATCGAGAACGAAATCGTCAGCGCTTACCGGGCCTTGATTGGTAAAATGGACATCCTGAAGAACGATGTCGCCTACCTGGCTGGTCAGAGCAACCTGCCCGTCGAACAGAAAGGTGTTTCGAAAAGCTCCCGGAGTCAAGTCAGGGGCTGCCGTGGTTATGTTCTGATCGGCATTTAGCGTTACGTTGACACCGGCCACGCCGTTCCGGTCGTTGATCGCCGTGATATCGGCATCGCCCAGGTTGATGCTCCCGCCACTCGAGGTCAGAGAAACTGCCGCCGAAGGGGTACCATAAGACTGGAGGTGAAGGGCCAAACCGCCGCCGTTGAGGTCGATGTCCCCCACGGCTCTTACTTCAAGTTGGTTGGCCGACGTTCCGACGTTCCGAATCGAGGTGCCGGTCAGGTCTACCGCCCCTCCCGAACGAAGGGTGACCCCGCCAGATTTGGCCTCGACGTTATTGTCACCAAGGAGGACCGTCTCGTCGTTGACGCGGCTTCCTCGCATCGACACGTCGCCCAGAGAAGTGATGGCCAGCGCTCCCCGGTCCAGCGCGTTGACGTTCAAGCCGTCGAGTGTGACGCTGGAGTCTCCGGTCAGGGTCACCCCGCCGTAGTTGCGCAGACGACCGCCCAGCGTCAGGTCGCCAGCGGCGTCGAACTGCAACGAATACGTTCCCGATCCGTCCTCGTTGAGCAAGCTCAGGTCGGCCAACACGATGTCTCCGGTCTGGCTCGTCACCGCGACGTCGCCATCGAGCGTCCAGACATTCGTGTAGGTCGTCGGGCTGCCATCGGCCGCTCCGCCCAGGATGTCCTGAGCCGCCGTCAAGGTCAGGTTTACCCCGGCCCCGCCGTTACGATCGTTGACCGCCGTGATATCGGCGCCCCCTAAATTGATACTCCCGCCGCTCGAGACCAGGGCAACTGTCGCCGAGTCCGTGTCGTAGGACTGCAGGTGAAGATCCAAACCGCCGCCGTCGAGGTTGATGTCCCCCGTCGCGTTCACGCTAAGCTGGTTGGTCGAGAGTCCGACATTGCGGATCGTCGTGCCGGTCAGGTCCACCGCCCCGCCCGAGCTAATCGTCACCCCACCGGACTTGACCTCAGCGTTGGAATCGCCGGCGATTTGTGTTTCAGCGTTGACCTGACCACCTCGCATCGATACATCCCCAAAGGACGTGATAGCAAGCGCCCCACGGTCCAACGCGTTGACGTCGAGTCCGTTCAAATTGACCTCGGAGTCGCCCGTCAGGGTCACGTTTCCGTAATTTCTCAACCGACCGCCCAGGGCCAACTCGCCTGAGGCATCGAGGTTCACTGTATAAACCCCAGAGCCGTTCTCGTTGAGCAGACTCAGGTCGGCAAACATGATGTCTCCGGTCTGGGCCGTCATCAGCACGTTGCCGTCGAGTGTGAAGACGTTGGCGTAGGACGTAGCAACACCATCGCTTGCACCTCCCAAAATGTCCTCAGCCGCCGTCAAGGTCAGGTTTACTCCGGCCCCGCCGCTCCGATCGTTGACCGCCGTGATATCGGCGCCCCCTAAATTGATGCTCCCGCCGCTCGAGACCAGAGACACCGTGGCCGAGTCCGTGCCGTAGGACTGAAGGTGAAAGTCCAAACTGCCGCCGTCGAGGTCGATATCCCCCACCGCGTCCACGCTTAGCTGGTTGGTCGAAAGTCCGACGTTGCGAATCGAGGTGCCGGTCAGATCTACCGCCCCTCCCGAACGAAGGGTGACCCCGCCAGATTTGGCCTCGGTGTTATTGTCACCAAGGAGGACCGTCTCGTCGTTGACGCGGCTTCCTCGCATCGACACGTCGCCCAGGGACGTGATGGCCAGCGCTCCCCGGCCCAGCGCGTTGACGTTCAAGCCGTCGAGTGTGACGCTGGAGTCTCCGGTCAGGGTCACCCCGCCGTAGTTGCGCAGACGACCGGCCAACGTCAGGTCGCCAGCGGCGTCGAACTGCACCGAATACGTTCCCGATCCGTCCTCGTTGAGCAAGCTCAGGTCGGCCAACACGATGTCTCCGGTCTGGCTCGTCACCGCGACGTCGCCATCGAGCGTCCAGACATTCGTGTAAGTCGTCGGGCTGCCGTCGGCCGCTCCGCCCAGGATATCCTGAGCCGCCGTCAAGGTCAGGTTTACCCCGGCCCAGCCGGACAGTTCGTTGACCGCCCTGAAATCCGAGCCTCCAAGTTGGATAAGGCCAGCCGTCGCAATGAGCGAGGCCGTGGCCGAGCCCGCGGAGAAAGAGCGAACACCGAGGTCGACGTACGCGTTTTGGAAAACGATGTCGCGCCCCGCCGTCACCGTGAGGGGCGTCAGCGAGCTTGTTTCGATATCGACCAGCGAATTTGCGAAGTCTACGTCGCGTCCCGCGTTCACGGTCAGGGCTGTCGTGCCAGAGTTCGCCAGAAAGAACTGACCGTTGCCGAGATCGATGTCTCCGTCAGCCTCGAGCAGCATGGATGTCATACCGCGATAGGTGGTTCCGTTGTCACCGAAATCCAAACGACCGCCGCTGCCCGTCTCCGTCCCGGCCCGCAAGGTGACCGAGCGGTTGACGGACGACGCGACAGGACGAAAATCCACCGCGTTGGTGCTGGTCGCTCCCGTCCCCGCGATGGAGAGGTCAAAAATCAGGTCTCCCGTGCTTTCGAGAGTGACGGAACTTGCATTTCCCAAAGTTCGGAGCCAGCCCGCACCGATCCGCGTCCGCCCGTCGCCGTCGACCGTGGGTCCCTGGCTCGAATCGATGATCAGGATATGGGTAGGGTCCAGTAGGAAGCTTCCCTCGATGCCTCCACTGGCGGAAAAGTCCATCTCCCCCAGCAGATTCACCGTGTCGCCGCTGACCTCGATGAAGCCGCCGTTGCGGCCGGCGACCGCCAGCTGTGCTCCCTCCTGGACGTCGGTATGGCCGGTCGCCCCCGGCGACATCCCCGAGAGCACCAGAACGTCTCCACCGTTCCCCAAGCCAGAGACTCCAGAAGCGCTGGTCGTCGAGCCGTCCGTCACGATCGTGGTTCGAGAAGAATCTAAATAAACCGAGCCGGCCTCGCCAGACCCCACCCCGTCAGCCTTGATCGTCCCGCCTTGCACTAGCAGCCCCGACGAGCTGCGCAGCTGAATCGAGCCGTCGGCCCCGCGAACAAGCTGGTCGGCGCGCCGAGTCGAATCGACCCCGAGCGCGTCAGCCAGAACGTCGCTGACCATCCCCGGCCCAAGCAGTACGGTACCGGGCGTCGCCTGGCTACCCACCGTGTAGTGCACCAGATCCCGGCCATCAAGATTCAGTGTGGTCTGCTCGCCCGCCAGGAGGGCAACCTTGCCCATCTGGGCGATGATGGTTCCTTCGTTGATCACGGTGGGCGCGGTCAGGACGACGTAGCCCGCCTTGTTGACCGAAATCTTACCCTGATTGATGATCGAGGCTAGCTCGCCTTGAGGATCCTGGACGAAGTTGTAGCGCCCGGCCAGGAAGTCCTGGTCGGTGATGTTCAGCGTCGAAGCGACCAGGCCGCCCACGTTGACCACCGAGCCGGGGCCAAAGACGATCCCCTGCGGATTGATCAAGAAGACGTTCCCGTTGGCGCTCAGGCTGCCCAAAATGCTGGACGGATCGCCGCCCGTCACCCGGTTCAAGATAACCGAAAGCTGTCCCGGCTGGAGGAATCTGACCGACTCTCCGACCCCGATCGAGAAGCTGTTCCAGTCCACGATCGCCTTGTCCGTCAACTGCTGGATCTGGGCGTCCACGCCGGGCGTGAACTGCACCTGCCCGTGACGAACGGTGGGACCGCTGGGGTTGGCCAGGGCCGCGCTCGATAGGGTCAACAAGCAGCCCGCGATAGAGCTCAAAAGTTGGGTTCGCCGGGCCTTGGCCCCAGGCGAGAGCAGAGCGCTCCAGGCCTTACCCAACTTGCGCCACGGCTTCCGCGCCTTACCCAACATCTCACTACCCCCCACGGCGGGCCTCCCTGCAAAGTCAAAAATGCTTCCTTGGCTGTTAAGAACCCCGGAAAAAACTCCTGCCTTCAAAGGTTCCTTGACAGCTGGGGACAAAGGTTGCCATCATGGCCGGAGTGGACATCAGCTTAAACGCAATCCCCCGCGCCTTCGTTCCCGTCCGACCCAATGGGCCGAGCGGATCGGCGAAGGTGTCCCAGGCGGCTCTTCCCCAGGACGGATGGAGCCGCTCCTCGTCCTTGCCCCAGTCTACTCCAGCGACGAACGCCTGGGCTGTGCGTCAGGCCACACAAGGCAGCATCGAATCCTCCTTAGGCTCGTTCCAACCGCTGCACAACGCCGTAGAGATCAGCAAAGAGCAGCGCTCGACCCCGGTGCCTACCGAGGTCCTGGACCGGGCCCAGGCCTATCTCGACCGAGGCGACCGCGGAGCCGCCTACCTGACCCTTTATCAGGAGCTAGGCAACGAACAGATCCTGATCCAGACCGGGATCACGACCTACACCGGATTCTGGGGCTCGGGCGCCTTGACGGGCAACTCGCTGGCCCAGCAGAACGGCGGCGAGCGTTATACCACACCGCTCGATCAGTTCTCCGTCGACATTGCTCAGGCTACCATCGATGTCATCCGTCGCGACCTCGACAACGGCGGCAGCGGGCGTCTGAGCGACGACCAGTTCCAGAGCGCCGACCGCCAGGTGTGGAAGGATAAGGGGATGCCGGAACTGTTCCCCGGCAACGTCCAGTTCATGGACTTCTGGAATCATGACGACGACCATCAGACCGCCTTTTTCTCGGCCAGTACGCTGAGCATGGTCGGTGCCGGCGTCCGCGCCCTGGTCCCCAACACAAGCTTTCTAGGTCTCAACGAGGACGGGCGCAACCTGAACTCTCTGGCCGGGAAACGGCCGGCCGAGTTTGCCGACGATCCGAACTTCACCATCCACGGCGGCGACAAAGACCGCTTTCTTACCGTGGTGGACAACCGCACCGGATTCATCGAGGCGTTCTGGGACAAGCGTCCGCGCATCGCGGGTGGGCTGGTCCCGCTCCGCCAGCTTCCGAACAAGGCGCTGGCCAAGGACTCTCCCGAGTACGCTCAGCGCAAGGTGCTCTACGAAAGCCTCGGCGCCAACCGCCACCGCCCGGCCTAAGACTTTAGAGAGCTAGACCGGTCACCCCGAACAGTTCGACCGGGGTCTCCCGTCCCTTCACCGTGGTGGTGCCAAGCGGCGTCAAGACAAACTCGACTCCCAGCGCCTCGCGCGTCGATCCCGTGATGATCGTTTTCACGCCTTTCTCGCGAGTCAGCTTCTCGACCCGGGCGGCCAGGTTCGTGTTATCGCCCATGGCCGCAAACTCGTACTTACCGGTAAAGCCGACATCCCCCACCATGACTTCGCCGCTGTTGATCCCCACGCCGGCCTGCAGCGAAGGACGCCCTTCCCCACTCCACTTCTGGTTCAGTTCGGCCAGCTTCCGCTGCATCTCCAGCGCCGCGCGTACCGCGTTCCCGGGCGCCTTTTCGTCCGGGCCGTCAGCCCCAAACACGGCCATCATGGCGTCGCCCAGGAAGGTCAGCAGCACCCCGCCGTGGGCCTTGATGACTTTGCCCAGTCCGCCGTAAAACTCGTTCATCTGCCCGATGGTCTCTTCCAGCGGCCTGCCCTCGGCAAAGGTCGAATAGTTCCACACGTCCGAAAACAGAATGGTCGCCTCCTGGGGCAGCAGATCGCGCCGCTCCTTCTCGACCTCGCTGATGCGGAACCGCAGGAGTTGCTGACCCAGCTGGATCAGCGCCCCGTTGGGCAACTTCTCCTCGCCCGCGATCGGTTTGCCGTTGATGCGCACCGGGCTGTTGCTGGTGTCCGGGCGTAGCACGAAACTGCCCGCCCCGCGATGCAAAATCGTCGCCTGCGCACGACTGATGGTGCGGTCGTTCAGGTCGACATCGTTGGGGCGCACGCCCGAACCTCGCCCCAGGGTCAGTTCGTCGCCGTCCATCCCCCACAACTGACCACGGTGAGGATCGCTGCAGCCTTCCAGGGTTGCCAACTTTTGGTCCACGTGAAAGACGCCCACCAGGTAGTGCAGGAAGCTCAATTGGTCACCGTCTTTGAGCGGAGAGAAGGTCGACGGGCTGCCGTTGACCGAGATCGGTACCTTCGAATCGAGGTTGGTAAAAAACAGCCCGCCCTGACGGTAGTGGAAGACGGCCTGGCGGTTGGCCAGTTCCGGAGAGTCCACCGGCAGGTCGACGGGGCGTTCCCCCGGTCGTCCCAGCACCACTTCGCCCGCACAGACCGGGTAGCGCGTGCTGGTGCGACCGTCGCTGACGGTCAGCTCAAATCCAGTGCGGGTAAAGCGGGCGTCGCCCTCTTCGGCTTCGACATTGATGGTGAAATCGTCAGACACGGGAACTCCTTGGAACGGGTAGGATCAAGAGTCGCTGGAAACCTGAAAGCCAAGAGTGCTGTCATCTTCGTCCGATACCGGGTTGGAAGGCAGCGGAGTGATGGTGGGAGGGGGCAGGGTGGAGGGGGCCACGGCGGGGGCTGTGGCCGCCGGCATGGTCCAAGGCTGCCCGTGGGCTAGAGCGTGCAGCCCCGCTTTGACCTCGGCCAGGGAGGCGAAGCGGTTCTCCGGACTTTTTTCTAACATCCTCAGCAGCAGCGCGGCTAGAGTCGGGTCCATATCGGGGCGATGCTGAAGCGGACTGGGGGCGGGTTCCGAAAGGTGCTGCATCAGCATCTTCATCGGGTTCTTCTCGGTGAACGGACGAGTCCCGGTAAGCAGTTCATAGAGCATCACCCCCAGCGAATACTGGTCGGCCGCCCAGGTGGGCTGAGCGCCGGTGATCTGCTCGGGCGGAAAGTAGGCTGGCGTGCCCATACTGTCGCCTGTCTTGGTCACCTTGCCCGCCTCCTCCGAGCGAGCCAGACCAAAGTCGGCGATTTTGGTCTGACCGCTCGAGGTCAGCATGATGTTCTCGGGCTTGAGGTCGCGATGCACTACGCCCAGGTCGTGAGCAAAGGCCAGGCCGTCGATCAGCCCCTCCAGGTAGGGATAGGCTTCAGCCAGCGGCATCCCTTCGG
Source organism: Vulcanimicrobiota bacterium (assembly GCA_023447635.1). GTDB lineage: Bacteria > Vulcanimicrobiota > Xenobia > Xenobiales > JADMJV01 > JAEXNA01. The sequence continues at coordinate 25,265 of JAEXNA010000037.1, forward strand.
GGCGAAGCAACGAGGTCATCATCCCTCCGTCCACGTACTCCAGCGCCAGATACAGCGTCTCCCCTTCCTGCCCGGAGTCCAAGAGCCTCACGATATTAGGGTGCTCCAGCTTCCGCGACAGCTGAACTTCCCGCTCGAAACGACGGCGGAAGGTCACGTCCGCAGCGTGTTCGGGCTTGATCAGTTTCAGAGCCAGAGGGGAACCGCCCGGGGTCGCTCCCTGCACCTTGTAGACGGTGGCCATGCCGCCTTCGCCCAGCCAATCCAGCACCTGATAACCGCCCGCCCGATCGCCCGGCCGCAGCCTCTCGACCTTGTCCCCTCCTGGGGCGCCAGGCGGGGGCGAGACCATCGCACGAGTCGAAAAGGTGCCTCGGGTAGGGTCTTCGCTTGGTCCGGCAGGCTTGGCCGCCGCCGGGAGGTCCGTGCGACCCTTACGCCAGAAAAAATAGCCCAGGCCGGCAGCCGCCGGGATCAGCAACAACTCGACCATTAGAGGCGGGTCACTTCCATAGAGGTCAAACGTCGGGAAGCAGCGCTTCGACCCGGCGCAGCAAGTCCGGGGTGGGCAAGGCGCCCACCAGGTTTTCCGCCTCGACCTGCAAGATCGCCAGCGCCTGCCCGCTGATCCCCAGGTGGCCGGCCAGACGGGCCAGGAACTGCTCCTCGTGATCGGCCAGCGTATTGTCGGCCAGCGTCACCGCCAGGGCGTAGCGCATCATCTCGAGTCGGACTCCGAAATCTTCCGGCGGAGGGGCCAGGGCGGGTTCGGGGGGGCGGGCCGCTTCATCGACCTTGGAGGCTCGCTCGGCGGCGTCAAAACCCAGTCGAGTGAGCACCTGGTCGAGCACCTGTCGCTCCTGGTCACAGATGCCGCCGTCGCACCAGGCGGCCGCGAAAGCGACGTTGGCGATAAGGTCGCGATGGGGGAGACTCTGACTCATCGGCGTTGCTTCCTCCCCGCCCGGTATCTTCCTTGAGAAGAGCGGGCCCTCGGGAGCCGAGCAGGCAACAGCGAGGTGAGGGTAAAGTCTCCTGGATGAGAAAGCTCGAACTTCCAGCTCTGCAACCCGCCTTTCGAGGGAAGATCTGAACCGATGAAAGCCGCCTATATCCACGCCCCCGGGCCGGCCGAGACGATCCTCTACGGAGAGCTTCCCGAGCCCGAACCACGCGCCGGGCAGGTTCTGGTACAAGTCGAGGCGGTCGCGGTCGACCATATCGACACCTACATTCGCTCTGGAGCCTACCCGCTGGCGCTGCCCGACCCGTTCATCATCGGCCGAGATCTGGTTGGGCGCGTTGTCGCGAAGGGCAAAGGCTGCCTGCAGCACGAGGTCGGAGACCGGGTTTGGGCCAACAACCAAGGGTACGACGGGCGGCAAGGTAGCTTTGCCGAACTCCTGGCCATCGATGAGGTCTGGCTCTCTCCCGTTCCCGAGGGCCTCGAAAGCACGGAGGTGGTAGCTCAGCTTCACTCCCTGCTCACGGTCTGCGCCGGACTGCTGAACAAAGCGCACCCGCGAGGCGGGGAAAGCGTGTTCCTGCGGGGAGCCGGGGAGGTCGGGTTGACAGCCCTGCGGGTGGCCAGGGCGCTCGGATGCCGGGTCGGCATCACCGCAGGTTCCGAGGAGAAAGAGCGGCAAGCCCGGGAGGCGGGAGCCGATGCGGTGGTCCGCTATCGAGAGCAAGACCTTGGCGAGGCGATCAAAGACTTCGCCCCGGACGGCGTCGACATTTTCTGGGACCTGACCCCCCAGCCTGACCTCTCCCTGGCCGTGGAGCTCTCGGCGCGGCGGGGACGCCTTTTGCTGGCCAGCGGTCTCGCGCATACCGCCGCCTTGCCGATCGGTCCGTTCTACACGCGCAATCTGACCCTGCACGGTTTCACCGTGACGGACCTGAGCCATCCCGAACTGATGGAGTGCGCCCTCCAGATCAATCGGCTTTTGCCATCCCTGAAGGTCGATACGCCGCAAATCCTGCCCCTGAGCGAGGCGGCCCGCGCCCATAAAATGTTGGAGGACGGAAGCGCTGGCGGCAAACTGGTGCTCGTTCCGGAGGCGGCCCTCTGAGATGCTGGTCGTCTACGCTTCTCCTCTGATTCGCGACGATATCGAGCAGTTTCTGCGGGCGCTGCTTCGTATCGACGGGGTCCGTCTGGCGCTGCTGACCCAGGACCGACCTCAACGTCTGACGCCCGACCTGGCCGACGCCCTGGTCGCTCTAGAGAGAGTCGAAGACAGCCTGGACACGGGCCAAGTGCACCGCGCGCTGCAGAGCCTGAAGAACCGCTTTGGCCCGATCCACCGCTTGCTCGCCGTCAACGAGCAGATCCAGGTGCCGCTGGCCGAGATGCGGGAGCGCTTCGGGGTCCAGGGGATGGGGGTCGAGGCGGCGGTGAACTTCCGCGACAAGGCCCGCATGAAGTACCTGTTCGAGCAAAACGGTGTTCCCTGTGCGCGCAGCGGTTGCGCCACCTCCAGCGAGGAGGTGCGCGCCTTTGTCGAGCGGGTCGGCTTGCCCATCGTGCTCAAGCCGTTGGCCGGAGCCGCCACTCAGTCGACTTTCCGAGCGATCGACGCCCCTTCTCTGGCCGAGGCGCTCGCCTCGAACCCACCTTCCCCACACAATCCGGTGCTGCTCGAAGAGTTCGTAACCGGAGAGGAAAGAACCCTGGAGACGCTCTCCCTGAACGGGCGCCCCCTCTGGCACTCAGTAACCCAGTACAGCCCAACCGCGCTGCACGCCGTAGAGACGCCCTGGATCCAGTGGTGCCTTCTGACCCCAACCGATCCGGTCGAGGCCGGCCTTCCCGAAATCCAGTCCGTTGGCGAACGGGCCATCGCTGCACTGGGCATGGGTACCGGAATGTCCCATCTCGAGTGGTTCCGCCAGGCCGACGGGCGGGTGGTGGTGGGAGAGGTCGCTGCGCGCCCCCCGGGATCACAGATCTTCAAGGCGGCGAACTACGCCTACGACATGTGCATGTACACCACGTGGACTCGGCTGATGGTGCTCGACGACTTCGTTCCGCCGCCTCTGCAGAGGCGCTACGCCGTGGGGTCGGTATTCCTGCGCGGGCACGGCGGCAGCCGGATCGTCAGGACGCACGGGTTGGAGGAGGCGCTGGCGCACCTGGGAGAGATGGTGGTCGAGGGGCGCACGCCGCGCCCCGGAGAGACCGCCCACGCGACCTACACGGGCAACGGTTACGTGCAGATCCGTCATGCGGAGACGTCCGTGGTGCGCGACGCACTGCGGTACCTGCAGGATCACGTCAGGGTCGAACTGGCCTGAGGAGGGGCTACCAGTCCTCGGCGCTCGGCCAGGACTTCGCCTCGGAAGCCGAAGGGGCCACCGGCGGCTGACGACGAGGCACCCCGGATCCTCCGTCGGGCCCTCCCCTCCCCCCGGGATCTCCCCTCCGACCGGAACCGCCCTCGCCCTCGCCCGGAGGAGTTCGTAAGTCGGGAGCCGTCCTTGCCCCTTCCCACTCCTCAGTAGCCCAATCCAGCATCAGAAGCGGTAGCAATTCTACCGGATCGCCCAGAGTCCGCGCGACGTTCTTGTGCTTGGCCACGAACTCTGTTCGACCCATCTCCCGGTTCACTTCGGCCAGGGCCCATCGGTAAGCCGCCCGACGCGGCTCGAGCTGAACCGCCCTGTAGAGCGCTGCGATCGCTTCGCTGCCCGAGCAGCAGGCGGCCACGAGAGCGTGGGCCTCCGCGCAGTCCGGGTGCTGACGAACGGTCTGGCGAGCCAGCGGCAGCGCTTCCTCTGACCGACCGTCCCGCAGCAGGGCCCAGGCCAGATTCAGACCGGCGGCCATCCGCCCCGGCGCCGCCAACTTGTAGCCCTGACGGAACGCCTCGACGACCTCAGCCCAGTCGTCTCCTCGCTGGGCCAGAAGGCAACCCAGATTGTTATAGGCCTCCGCGTCCTGCGGGTCGACTTCGGCCAGCAGCAGGTTCAGAACCCCGGCCGCGTCTTCTCCCTCGCCCGCGAGGAGACGCTCCACGGCCAGTCCGTGCAGTCGCCGCTGACGAGCTCTGTCGATAGGGTCGAAAACGGCGTCCGGATACAGCCCTTTCACGACCGCCTCGATGCTTTTGGGCCGCTCGTCCGGCCACTTGCGCAAACAGTCGGCGATCAGCAGCGGAAGCGCCGACGGAAAGCCCTCCGGTAACGGGCCCAGCGCCTGCGGCTCGAGCGACACCGCCTGCTGATGCAACTCGCTGTGACTCCTGGCGGGAAAAGGGAGCCGACCGGTCGTCACCTGATAGAGCAGCACACCAAAGGCGTAGATGTCGCAGGCTGCCGAGGTCTCTCCCATCCACTGCTGGGGACTCCGGAACGTCAGCAGTTCGAGTTCGGTCGCCAGCGGCACCGAGCCGCCCAAGGCGGCGAGGAAATCGGGAGAGAATCTCAACAGTCTGGGCGTGACCTGCTCTTCGCGGTCATCGAGCCAGACGGCGTCGGCCGATAGCGCTCCGTGCACGACGCGGCGGTGGTGGGCCAGCGCCAGAGCTGAACCTACGGCCAGGACGACCGCGCGAAACCCTTCGGGGGACAGCGCCGGAGCGTAGCCCGCTCGGGCGATCTTTGCCCGCAGCGAGGTCTTCGGGAGCGGGGCGGTGAGCACTGTTACGACCCGGTCCCGTCGACGGATCGCATAGAGCGGCAGAATGGCGGGATGAACCAGGCCCGCCCAGCGCGAGTTCGACTGCAGAAACCAGCTTTCAACGGCTGCCGCAGCGACCTCGAAGGTGAACGCCGTGACTCGGTCCTGGCCCTCCTCGAACTCTAGAACGCCAAGAGTCGAAGAGAGCGCTCGCTGGTCGCTACCCCCTGGGCGGATGGAGAACGGAAGCGTCGCATCTTGCTCGGCTATCGTCGTGGGCGGCTCTTCAGAATCCGGGCAGGGGCGGTTTTCTCCCCCTCGCCAGCCCTCGGAAGGCGTCAGGTCGAAAGCCCCGGAAGGTTGCTCGACAGGATAAACTCGTAGCTCTCTCGCCTCTTGCAGGGCCAGCTCCAGCCAGCCCGTGCTCAGACGGCCGAGCAGCTGTCCTCGAAGCGCCTGCTCGGCCGCCTCTTCGCTCTCTCCCAGCCGGGAACACAGGGCGGCCAGGCTCTGGCGAATGGCGGGCCGCTCCGGCCCCAACGCGACCGCCTGCCAGAGCCAACGCGTGGCCTCGAGCGGCATGTCGAGATCCATGTAGGTTACGCCGATGTTGTGAGCCAGAGCGGCATCGTGGCCGTCCGAGCGCCAGAGTTTGCATAGCGGGCCGAGACTTTCCATCCCGCCCGAAGCGGCCTTGTTCAGCAGACGCGCTCTTCGCTGGCCGTCGAGGAACGGCAGCGAAATCTGCGGATACAGGCTCTCCCAGATCTCCCGCACGGATTGGGGTCGGCTCTGCGGCTCTTTGCTCAGACAGCGAGCCACCACCCGCGGAAGTCCGCTCGGGTAGCCCTCTGGCAGATCCAGTTCGCGCGGCGCGACGCTGAAAATCTGAGCGCACAGCCAACCCAGGTCCGAAGTCTCGAAAGGGAACTCTCCCGTCACCAGGTGGAACAACAAGACCCCCAGCGCCCAGATGTCGCTGGTCGCATCGGCCGACCCGCCGCGCAGCTGCTCCGGCGCCTGGTACAGCATAAAGCTCGGGATCGGGCCCTGGGACCAGTCCTCGGAAAGCACCGCCAGCTGTTCGGGCGCCCAGCGAAGCAGGCGCAGCTGATCGGAACCGACCACCAGCAGCGCGTCCTCGCTCAACGATCCGTGAGCGATACCACGAACGTGCGCGTAGTCTAGAGCCAGGAACAGACCGGCCAGCATGTCGCGCAGCGTCGAAGGGTCGGGCCGACCTCGCTCCTGGCACCATTCGGCTAGCGACGGTCCCGCAGCGGCCTCCGACACCCAGAGCAGCCGTCGCCCAAGATGGTGGGCCTCGTAGAGCGCCACTATCGAGGGATGCCGCAACTCGATCCAGGGACGGCTAGCCTGGACCAGCCAGTTCCCGCCGCAGCGCTCGCTCAGGCGTAAGCGAGTCATGCCGACGACCCGCTCCAGGACTTCGTCGTGACCGAGCCAGGTGGAAACTTTCGAGGCTACAGCGTTGGCGCGCACCTCGATAGGATACCACTGGAATGGTTAAAGTTAAGCCTTGTCCTGGGCCCGGCTGACCGCTTCGGGGAAAAGGTCCATCACCTTATTGAGGAAGTGCAGGTCGTCCTCGCTGAAGTTGCCTCCCGAGGCCTGATTGTCGAAGTAGGCGATGGCCAGGATCTCGCCGTCGGCGTTGTGAGCCGCCGAACAGAGGCACGAGCGGACGTTGTGTGCGGCGATGCTCTGCGAGGTGCCCAGGCGTTCATCGCTGCTGGGGTCGAAGGAGACCAGTCCACGGCCGCGGCTCAGCACGTTGCGGATCACGCTGCGACTAAACGGGAACTGCAGCCTCAGCACCTCGTCGCCAATGTAGACCAGGTCGCGAGTGGGCATCCAGAGACAGCCTCGCTCGGCGAAGTTCTCCTCGATCAACATCTCCAGGATCTTCTCCAGGTTCTCGTTGCTGAGCTCTTCGTTGAGCAGTTCCGAGTAGGGTTCCAGGTCCAAGTCTTCCACTTCGTTCTCCGCTAGTTCCGATTCCGACCCCATCCCTTGACAACACGTTACGCTCTCGCCCCGAGGAACCCCTACGGCTTATCTCGCATCCGTTCACATTCGGGCAATATTTCCCATCGTTGCCAAGCCGAACGTTCCACTCCCAGACCAGAAGGGCGACCTATATTCGGAGGTATGACCGTGCAGCCCAGCCGCCCCAGCGCTACTTATGGCCTCCCTCCCGCCCCCGCTCGGATCAGCGGAGCGCAGGGAGAGCTTTTGATCGGCACCTACGCCGGAGCCGTCGACAAAGTCGACCTGGGGCCCCTCAAAGGCGAATTCGGGCGGCGTCCATTGGACCGTTTTATACGCGAAAAAGAGTTCACCTACACCGCCGTCTCTGGGGTTAGCGAGGACGGCGAGAGGGTCAAAGTGGTCATGGCGATCACCGACCTGGGCTACGCCTCATCGGGATTTGTGACCGTGTTCAACATCGACGACAAAGAGGTGCTGGCCAACCACAGCTTTCTCGGCCTGCCGGGCTCCTCGGATATCTCGGCCGAGCCTAAAGAGGGGCTGCAGGCGTCTTACAACGGTCTTTTCAACAACGCCCGCATGAGCCTCTCCCATCCTCGCGGCGCCCGCTCCTACTCGCAGCATATCGATATCCCGGCCGGCGGCGGACAGCCGGCCGTCGCCTTCGACGCCACTTTCGGTGCCGGCGGGCCGCCGCCGGTGACCATCATCGCCCCGATGATTCGATCCGGTGAAGACCGCCCGGGCGGAGCCGAGATGTCGGTGAAATCCCAGGCGCTGGAAGGGTCGGGGATCCTGAACGTGGGCGAGAAATCGTACCGACTCGACAGCGTGATGGCTTCGATCGACTACAGTTCCGGCTTCATGAACCACGTCACCGAGTGGCTGTGGGGTTCGGTCACCGGTCGGCTCGAGGACGGTCGCGCCTTCGGCATCAATATGGGCGAAGGCTTCAACGACTCGGATCCTCGGGCTAATAACAACCTGCTCTGGGTCCAGGACAACTCGGGCGAATGGCAGATCCGCCACCTGCCCAAGCTGACCTTCGAGTTCAACCCCGAGCGCCCGCTCGAGCCGTGGAAGGTCAGTGCGGACGACCCGACCTTCCAGGTCGATCTCGAGTTTGAACCGGTCGCCATGCACGCCGAGAAGCGCAATCTGGGGATCATCGCGGCAGATTTTTCCCAACCGTCGGGGCTCTGGAAAGGCCAACTGACCGACCGCCGGACGGGCGAGATGTTCCGCTTTCAGGGAGCCGACGGCGTGGCCGAAGATCAGTACGTGAAGTGGTGAGGCGCTAGTCTCGAAAATTTCTGGAGCGATTCTGTCGATCTCGGACGCTGACCAACGACTAGGGATGAAAAGGAGATACGACGGATGAGTTATGTAGATGGATTTGTCGTGCCGGTCCCAACGGCCAACAAAGAAGAGTACCGTCGCGTCGCGGGCGAATTCGCCGCGTTTTTCAAGGAGTTCGGAGCCACTTCGGTGGTCGAATGCTGGGGTAACGATGTGCCGCGAGGCAAAAGCACCGACTTCTGGATGTCGGTCAAGGCCGAAGAAACCGAAAGCGTGGTGTTCTCCTGGATCACCTGGCCTTCGAAGGAGGTTCGCGACGCTGGCAACCAGCGCATGATGGAGGACCCCCGCATGACCGCCTTCGAGATACCGTTCGACACCAAACGGATGATCTTCGGCGGTTTCGAGGTCTTGTTAGAGGCCTAGTGAGAACGACTCGAACGCTTGGCTGGCTGCTGCTCTTCTCGGCCTGTGCGGTGGGGGCCCAGCCCTCGCCGCCGGCCTGGCCCCTCTCTGACCAGTACAGCGTGTTGGTCGGCGAACAGCGTCTCCCGCTCTTGAAGTCGCGGGAAGACTCGGCGGCCAGGCTGGACAAGGACGGCAACGGGCTCATCACGCCGGAAGAGTTCGCCGTCTGGACCGAGAACATGCCGGGCGGACTGAAGGTCGACGTCGAGGACTATGTCCGGGACCTCGCTCACGAGTTCACCGGCACCCCCTCGCCCTACGTTGGCCGCTATCCCGATGCGCTCGAAGTCGAGCGCCGTCTGCGCGCAGCGGTCGGCGAATCGGCGGGACGGGCCCGACTCGAGAAGTTGGGCGAAAGCGCTGAAGGACGTCCGATCTGGGCCGCGCGAGTGGGCCGCGAGGGGGCGCCCAGGGTGGTCATCGTGGCCCAGCAGCACGCTCGGGAATGGATGTCGCTGCAGGTCGCTCTGGCCATCCTTGACGCCCTGCTGACCGACCCCGCCCAGGCCCCGCTGACCGAGCGGCTAGAGATCTGGCTGGTGCCGCTGGCCAACCCCGACGGCTACGAATATTCTCGCTCGAGCGACCCCGGATGGCGCAAGAGCCGTCGCGTCACCGGACCCAATCGGGCTCCGGGGGTCGACCTCAACCGTAACTTCCCCGCCGATTATCGACGCTCCGGCGACCTGCCCGAGCGAACCGACGACGACTGGGGCGCCAGCGACCTGCCGCGCTCGGGCCAGTATCGCGGCCCGGGCCCCGCCTCGGAGCCGGAAACCCGGGCGCTGATAGGGCTGCTCGACCGCCCCGGCCTGATAGGAGTGCTGGACCTGCACGGATTCGGCTGCAAAATCGTGCAACCGGGCGAGGACAGCACCGTGCCTCAGGCTCGCTACCAAAAGTTAGGCGCCGGAATGCTCGAGGCGCTCGGTCCGGATTACGAAACGCTTCGCTTCGGCGACCTTTATCCGCTGACGGGAAGCCTGGCCTCTTATGCCGACCGCAAAGGGGTTCCCGGTCTGACTCTCGAGCTGGGCAAGGCGTTCCGGCCCCATCCCGACAAGATGGAAGCGGTCGTCGGGCAGGGCGTACGGGGCGCGCTCAGTTTTGCGCGCGCGCTGATCGAGCCGTAAGAGGTTCAGAGTGGGGCGCGGCCTCGCACTCGTCGGCGTGCAAAAAATGCAGAACCGGTAAGGCCAGAGGGGCCAGGAAGACGACGATCAGAAGCGCTGCGACCATCCTCGCGGTCGTGGAAACGCGCCGTCGTGGTTCGTCTTCGACCTCATGAAAGGCTCCGTCGAGAACTTCTCGCCACTCTTCGAGGGGCGACTCGTATTGGCTTTCCCTGCTCACTCCGTGACCCTTCGACGCCTCTCTCCTCTGGCCTCCATCAGCGCTACGGAGAGGCCGTCGAGGTCCCCCGGCACGACTTCCCGAACGGGGTAGCAGCCGGCGGCCCGAAGGGAAGCAACGACAGGCAAACCTCGTCCCAATGCTTCTCCAATCTCTGAGGGATAGCACTCGACCCAGGACGGCGCCACGACCACTCCAATCCCTTCGAAGCCCTGAGCGGGGCTCACCTGGGGGTGATCGAGAAGACGCTCCGGCTCCAACCCCTCACCGACAAGGACACGCAGGCGCCAGTCGGGGTGTTTCTCCAGGACTTTCAGAACCTCCAGCACCCCGTGGCGTGGGGTCGCCAGCCCCGCCAACAGCAAGTCCCTTCCCGCTGCCGCCGCCTGGGGACCCCCCCCTCCGGCCCCGGTACGACGGAACAGTTCCAGCCCCGCTCCCTCAACCTTTCCGCCACGTGGCGGCCTCGCACCAGAATCTCATCGGCCAGAACCAGTTCCTGCTCCTGCCGGACCAGCCAGTGCTGAGCTGCCCGGTAACGGCGAAGGAACCCGCTGCCCGGGTGCATCCGGGCGGCCGCGTCGAGATCGTCGTGCAGGTCCCGCAGCAGTAGCAGGTCCAACAGAAGAGTCTTCTTGCCCCGATGTCCGGCGAAGAGTTCTAGCGCCGCCAGAGAGGGAGCGATCACCTCGCCTTCCTCGGGCGGTCGGGCCAACAGAGCGCAGAGCCGACGCAGACTTGCTGTTCCGAGCTATCCTCTCCTCGCCCAGCCACTCACCGCCTGCCCCCCAACGACGTCGCCAGACTTCATTACATCGCAGGTCGCCCTGCACGACCTCGCGACGGCTCTCTAGCTCGACCCGCTCCGGAAACGGCTCCCGCCCCCAGACCTCTAGCAGAAGGACCTCGTTCCGCACCCGGAGTGAGAGGCGGCAGTCCCAACGCGGCTCTAGCCTCAGGTCCACATAAGGCCAGAGCACTGTAGCGTCCATCCCCCAGGGGCGGTTCCAGGACGGGACCGCCTCGAGCGTGTGGCCGTGCCGCTCAAGGACCTGCCAGCCCAGCCGAGCTCCCATATCGAAGAGGGCGTTGGAAAGCAGGCAGATTCCGCCCCCCAAGGCCGGCACCAGGCAGCCCGCGCGAAGCTCCATTCCGTGAACGAAGCCGCCTCGCGCGCTCATCCGGCCCAGCGTTTTCCAAAAGGAGAGCGGCCGGCCCGGTCCTAGCGCCAAACCATCGAAAGCCACGGCGGCCAGGCGAAGATTCGTGATTTTGCCCTGTTCCAGCAGAGGGTGGGCATCCTCGTCAGTTCGCCGTAGCGGGATGGACTTTCGCCCGTGCAGGTGGGTGTAGTCGCCGGGGCCCGCCTGTTGGAGGGCCGGGAAACGGGCGGACTGTAGCGCCCAGAGGCCCAGACGTCTGGCCTGATGAGCCCCTACTCTCAGGTTCCAGGAAAGCGTCTCCAGCCGGGACTTGGGTTGCTGTAACATTCTTCGAGCCTAATGCGCTCCCGTGTCATTTGGGTGTCAGGCCCAGGACGGGGAGAATTTCCCTCCCACCGAGGCACGGGCCAGGGCCCCTCGAGGCGACTCGCGAAACAGCCTCCATGAGCGAACTTCTCAAGGGCACGCCCGAGCAGATTATCGAAAAGCTGCTCCTTCGCTATGAGCCGCTGCGAGACAGCCGGGCTTTTTCCGAGCCCGAACTGCAGCAGCGGAAGCTCTACCGGGGCACCTCGACCCTGCTGCTGGTGGGAGGCGCCGGGTTAGAGGTCGGACTGCTGGCCACCGGTCACACCGAGCCGGCCGCTCTGGGATTTGGTCTACTGGTGCTGAGCCTGGGCGCCGTCTTTCGCAAAATGGCCACCGCCCCGCTCAAGCACACTCCCCCGGAACCGCTGGAACACCTGGCCTCCTTAAGCCAGGCGTTGGGCCTGGCCCGAGCTCTGCACCAGAGATTCCCCGATATGGTGGTGGAACTCGACCCGATCAATTTCCTGTGCAGCGGAAGCTGCGACGGCTACGACTGGAAGCTCAAGCTCGACAGAGAGCGTCTGAAACCGCGCGAGGACGACGGCGCGGCGTTTCAGTCGTACACCATCCTCGACAGCAAAAAGCCGGCCGCCGACCGCGTCTGGAAACGAACGTCGCAAACGGTGAACCGACAAAGACTGGTCTGGACGGTCGAGATCGCCGATGACTTTCACCCCCGGCCGGGACAGCCCAGCACCGAAACCTCGTTGGAGAACTTCAACAACGATAGGGGGAAGACGATCTGCACCTTTACTCTTCCCATCAATGAACCCGATCAGCCCGGACTCGGCCACGAAGGCCGCTCGGACTTTATCTCGGACCCCATGGGGCTGCACCACCCCGAATTCGTGGGGGAACAGATCGCCGGATCGCTAGCCTGGATGTTCAAACCGAACCTGCGGCTGTAGTCCCGGGTTTAATCGAACGGTCGCCGAGTTCTGCGGGGCTTGCTGCGACGGTTCTCCTCGGGATAGAAAACCTGGACTTCCTCACCGTCTCCAAACGATTCGTCGAGATCGGATCCCGCTTCCACAATCGCTTTGCGTAGGCGCCCTGAGGGGCCAACCCGGCAGCCATCGAGCAGCACAGAGTCCTCGACCAGGGCACCTTTTTCGATCCGGCAGCCGGGCCCGATCACCGAATTCCGCACCGTCCCTTCAATCCAACAGGACGGCGAAATCAAAGACCGTTCGATGCGGGCCGAAGCTTCGATCCGGGCCGGAGAGCGGAACGGTTGGTCGGTGAGCAAGGGCCAGCCGTCGTGATCGAGCGGGAAAGCAGGCTGTTCGGCCAGCAGGTCTTGATGAGCCTGCCAGTAGCTTTCGATGGTGCCCACGTCTCGCCAGTAGCCGTCGAGCTTCAGCGCCCGCACCTTCGACTGCTCGACCATCAACGGTAGCAGATGATCTCCATAGTCGCCAAGTTTCCCCTCGTGCTCGTCGTGCAGCCCTTCCAGGGCGTCGAGTAGAGCTCCGGTAGAGTACAGGAAGACCTCCGTACCGACCAGGTTCGAGCGAGGCTCGTCCGGTTTGTAGGCAAACCCGGTCACCTTATCCCCTTCGGTTTCGAACAAGGAGTATCTCGTCAGGTCCATGCCCTCCGGCGCCTCCCACAGGAGCACAGAAAGGTCGGCCTTCTGTTCGACATGAAAATCGATCAGGTCGCGGTAGTCGAAACGATAAAGATGGTCAGCGCTCAGAACCAGCACAAAGTCCGGGGCGGCCTGCTCCAAGAACTGCCGCTGAAGGTTCAGCGCTTCGGCGTTTCCCGCGGCAAATCCGTCGTGGTCTTCCCCCTTGCCTTCGAACGGCGGCATGACGAGAAGCCCGCCACGAGTGCGGTCGAGGTCCCAGGGGCGACCGCCGTTGAGGTGGTCGTTCAGGCCGTGCGGGCGGTACTGCTCGACCACCCAGACCTCGGAAAGTTCGCTATGGTGCAGGTTCGATAGAGCGATGTCGATCAGTCGGTAGGTGCCGCCAAACGGCATGACGGGCTTGCTGCGCTTTTCGGTCAACGGTTCGAGGCGCCCGCCCTGGCCTCCGGCCAGCACCAGCGCCACGGTTTTCCATCGCTTCTTCCCCATCGGTAAGCTCCCTCACGCACGACGACTTTGCGCCATCATAGGGAGAGTCAAGAACGACGAATAACCCCCCGCGGTCGCAGGAGGGCTATCCCGGGGGATACGGGAGAGTCTACTGGGCCAGCAGCATGCCGTCGTACGACGGCGTGAACGTCTGTAGCGACGAGGTCATGTGAGCGGTCTGGCTCATGCTCATGCCCTCGCTGGTAACCTGGCAGCTACTGCCGTTGCTTACTTTAACCCAGTCCGAAGAGATTTTGGCCGGGCCGGTCTGATGCAAAATCCATCCGTTGCTCAGAAGGTTCGGCGAACCGCTTCCGTTGACCAGTCCACTGCCGACACCATCGCTGGTACAGACCACCTCGTAGCTGGCGTTGCCAGAACCGCTCTCGAAACGTGCCGAGAAGGTCTTGCTCTGCATTTCGCTATTGTTGAGCCCCTCCACCGAAGGGTGGCTCAGATGCTCGGCGATCTCGGTAGGCGCGACCACCACGATCTCGGCGTTGTTCGCTTCCTTCTGGATGGCGTCCATGCCAGCCCCGTGCACCGGGTTGTAGTGGTCCTCGATGACCATCTCGGCGCGAGGCTGATCGGCGTCGACGTGGGCCAGGTCCTGAGCGCCGGTGGCCATGTTGCAGCCGCTGGAGAGGATGGCGGCTCCGAGAGCCAGGATTCCGAGAGTTTTACCGATCTGCATAAGGAGAGGTCCCTTCCGAGGGTGGTCTGTATCAGTATTAAAACCGACCGCTGTTAACAAGATGTGAACCTTTCGCACATCTTTTGTGACGACTCCTCCGACCGCTTTCCTGCGGCCGTCGCATCTCGGGAGGCACGGGGCGGACCGCCCAGAAGTCTTCTTCACTGTACTGCCTAAGGAGCCAGCGATGTTCGGAAAGAAACCCCAGCAGCCCGAGCCGACCCATCTGGTGGTCGAAGTGTCTCGAGCCGACGTCAAGAAGCCGTCGGAAACCGAGGTGCGCGCGCAGAAGTTTGTCCTGACCGGAAGCGATGGCGCAACTCGAGCCCAACTGCAGAGCGCCGGAAAAGGCGCGGTCGCACTGACCTTTCACGACTCGGACGGCAAAATGGCGATGTTGTTAGGGCTCGATCCCAACGGATCCCCCACCATCGCCATGCTCAAAGACGGTAAGGTCCGAGCCGGTGTCGAACTCGACAAGGCCAACAGCCAGCCGCAGATCACTCTGCGCGGCGCCGGCGAAGGCAAGATCGAGGTCGGTTACGACGGCAAAGATAACGCCGCCGTCGACCTGCACGACTCGACCGGGAAGCTGCGCATCAGCATCAGCCTGGATGCCGCTGGGGACGCCCAGGTCAAGATCTTCGATAAGAACGGCTACACCCAGAGCGAACTCAAGCCGGGTTAGCGCTGCTAGGAGCCTGTTTGAACCTTCCTATTCTTCTGGGCGTGGGCGGACTGCTGGTGGGCGCCACCGTGGCCGCTCTGGGCTGGCTTCGATTCCGACCAGACTCGGAGCCGCTCTTTCCGAAACAGCGCCTGCGGGCGTGGTGGGTCATGGTGCTGGTGTTCGCCCTGGCTACGGCCGGCGGCCCGGCGGTCTCTATCGCCGGATTTGCCTTTCTCAGCCTGGTGGCGCTGCGCGAGTTACTGAACCACATGCCTCGTCCGCTAACCTCGGGCACCCGCTGGCTCTGCTACCTGGCCATCCTGGCGCAATACTGGTGGGTCGAGACCCGCTGGTACGGCATGTTCGTAGTCTTCATCCCGGTCTTTCTCTTTCTCTACCTGCCTACCACGGACTCTTTCCGGGGCAAAGGGGACGCTCCGCTGGCCGACCAGGCGCTGCTGCACTGGGGCATGATGACGACCGTCTTCTGCCTGAGCCACGCCGCCTATCTGATGGCGCTACCGGGGGGGCCGGGGCTGCTCTTCTTCGTTACCGTACTGACCGAAGTCGCGGACGCGGTGCGGATCCTGTTGGCTCGTAGCGCCATGGGACGACGACTCTCTCCGCTGCTCTCGACGCTGGCGGCGCTGCTCTGCGCCCTCTGGCTGGGCCCTCATTTGACCCCGCTCTCCACCGCCCACGTGGCTCTAGCCGGCTTTGTCCTGGGACTGGCCGGAACTCTCGGCAACGTAAACATCAGCGCGGTATCTCGAGAGCTAGAAGTTCCCCCGGGGGGCGGGCTGGCCCGAATCGAAAGTCTCGCCTACACAGCGCCACTGTTCTTTCACGGCTTCCGCTACTTCTATTTGCCGTAGACTAGGGCTTAGTGAGGAGAGCTGACCTTGATCACGCGGTCTCGGGGATAAACGGAAAGCAGCTTGACCTTGACCTTCTCGCCCGGCGCCTTCAGACCGCCGCTGCCGTGAGGCACCTCGACTTCGCGCAGGCTTTCTGCCAACTGCAGCACGTACCGCTCCGCCGTCGAGGCCAGGATCACCGCTTCGAGTTCGCTCCCCCGACGCGCCAGCAAATATTTGTGCATGAAGTAGGCGCGCCGGTTTCGCTCCATCTTCTCCGCCGCCGACACAGGGGTGCTGGTATGAGTCATCACCTCTTCCATAGCGGCCCCGTCGTAGAGCGCCGTCCCGTGCTGAAGGTGGTGTTTGATCTGACGCTGATGGATCAGGTCGCGATAGCGACGGATCGGCGAGGTCGCCTGAATGTAACGGTCCAAGCCCAAGCCGGAGTGAGGGCAAGGCTCCAGGCTTTGACTGCTGCGAGCCAGGGCCCGTCGCACTTCGAACAGGTGATGAGGCAACCACTGGGCTCGAGTCTCGACCGGCGGTTCGGGGGCCTTCTGGCCGCGGTAAATAGCGGGCAGCCCGTGCTCGGCGGTGTAGTCGGCAGCGACCCGGTTCGCCATAATCATCGCTTCACTGACAATGGTCTGAGCGGCCGAATCCCGTTCGTCCGGGACCAGCGAGATCGAACCGTCCTTCCCCAGACGGACGTCCATACGAGGGAACGGCAGGTTCAGAGCGCCCTTCGCCTCGCGAAGCGCCTTCAGCTTCTCGGCTAAGGAAGCAAGTTCGCTCCAATAAGTCTCGCCTCGAGCCACCATCTCGTCGACCCCGTCGTAATCCAACCGCTCGGTCACCTTGATCCGGGTTGGAGCCATGCGGCTGGAAATCAGGCGACCTTCTTTGTCGAGCGTGACCAGAAAACTGAAGGCCATGCGCTCTTCGCCGGCCACCAGGGACAAGACGTTGTCGGAAAGGCTCTCGGGCACCATCCGAACCTTCAGGTCCGGCAGGTACACCGAGGTGGCTCGCTCGCGAATCTCGGCTTCCAGCACGTCGTTATCGGGGGTCAGCAGCGCCGAGGCGTCGGCAATGTGAATGCCCAGTTCGTAGCCATCGTCGGTGATCCGGAAAGCCAGAGCATCGTCGACTTCGGTCGTGTCCGGATCATCGATCGAGTGGCACGGCCAATCGGTCAGGTCTTCCCGATCCGGGTCGGCCAACTGCTCGGCAAACCGCGCTTCCTGGTCGGTCGCCGCCTGCAGGACTTCGGGCGAGAAGACCAGCGGGGTCTCGTTGAGGAAAAGGTCCAGATTCTGATCCTCGGTCCACTCTCCCAGACGAACCATGAAATGGAAGGCGGGCTCGGTCGAGCGCGAATCCAGGTCTTTGAGAAGCCGCTGCACGTGGCCAAAGTGCGAACTTTTCTCGCCCCAGATAGCGGCGTCGCGAATCTTGGTCCGCCATTCGGCGATGTAGGCCGCGAACTCGCCTTCGGGATCGCCGGCTGCGCCCTCCCAGACCTGGCGCATCCAATCCCGGAGAGCGCCTCGCTCTAGCTCGCGACGAGCCTCGGTACGCTGACGGATCAGCGCCTCTTCGACCTGCTCACGGGTGCGCACCCGGAAACTGTCGCCCTTGCGCCAAAAATAGGTGCGCGCTTCGTTGAGAGCCCGATAGGACTGAGAGCGTTGCAGCTCTCCCACGCCTTCCGAGAAAAGGAAGGCGGCCAGTTCGTCGAGATCCCAGTCGCGCTCCTCTCCTTCTTCTAAGACCAGTTCCCAGAGCTCCTCCAGGTCCAGAGCCGAAGCGCCCTCCTGGCGCAGCTTCTCGCCGGCCCGAAGCAGTTCCAACACGTCTTCTCGTGAAGCGTTCGCACCGAGAGGCGAGGTGTGAGAGAAAAGCACTTTTTTGCTGGCCAGAGTCTCTTTGCGCCCGCTCGAAGTGAGCACGGAGAGCTTGCCTTTGTTATCCGCGGCCAGACAGAAGGCCAGGACGAGGTCTTTTCCCTCGAGATATTCCAACACATTACCGGGAGCCATGGCGCCGCCTTCGCCTGCCCCAGGGAAGAGGCCTCTCCCGCAAAGGAGCCGAAGCCGAGCCGCATGACACCACCTTTCGAGGACCAGCTAGAGTGCGCTGCGGCGGCCGCTCGCGCGGCAGGTTCGGTCATTCGAGAAAGTTTCGGACAGCCGATCCACACCGAGTTCAAGAGCCCCACCGACCCGGTGACGGAAGTGGACCGTCGCTGCGAGGTCCTGATCCGAGAAAGCCTGCACGCTGCCTTCCCCGAAATCGACTTCTGGGGCGAGGAGTTCGGTCGAGGCCAACTCGACGGCCCAGCCTGCTGGATTGTGGACCCGCTGGACGGTACCAAAAACTTCGTTCACGGTTACCCCTTCGTGGCCGTCTCTGTTGCGCTCGTCGATCGCCAGGGGACGGCTCTGGGAGTAGTTTACGACCCCCTGCGAGACGAGCTATTCCATGCCACTCGCGGGGGCGGAGCCTTCTGCAATGAGCAGTCGCTCGAGGTCAGCCGTGCCGCCCGACTGGAAGAGGCTCTGGTCGTCACGGGCTTTACCAACGACCCTCCCAAGCAGAAAGAGCTGCTCTGGGACGCGATGTCGCTTTGCCAGGGGCTGCGCCGCGGAGGCGCTTCCGCGCTGGACTTGTGCCAGGTGGCCGCTGGTCGACTGGACGCCATGTGGGAGTGGCAGCTAGCTCCCTGGGACATGGCCGCCGCCAGCTTGATCATCAGCGAGGCCCAGGGTACGGTCAGCCGTCTCGACGGGTCCTCGTTCGATCTGTTCGGAGGCCAGATTCTGGCGACCAACACCAGCCTTCACCGAGCTTTCGTCGACCTTATCGCCAGTCGCTAGAAACTGGGCCCGAGTCAGTAAACCCGGGGTGCCGCCTCGAAAATGTCGATCACTGGACCCAGGTCCGAGAAGCGGTCGGCCGGGTCCTTGCTCATCATCTTCTGCACCGTGACGATGAGCTCGGGACTCAAGTCCTTGCGGAAGTCGCTGAGCTCCTTGGGGTCTTGCTGCAGATGCGCGAGCATCACCGACATCGGGTCTTCGCCGGCGTCGAACGGCAGTTGACCGGTGAGCAGCTCGAACGCCATGATTCCGAGCGAGTAGATGTCCGAAGACGAATCGACCGCGCCCCCGCTGATCTGCTCGGGCGACATATAGTTGGGAGTCCCGAAAGCGTCGCCCGTCCGGGTCAGGTCGTGACCGGGGCGGTTGGCTTTGGCCAGGCCAAAGTCCATCAGTTTGATCACGTCGGTGTGAGTGACCATGATGTTGGAAGGCTTGAGGTCGCGATGAACCACGCCCTTGTCGTGGGCCGTGCGCAAGGCGCGCATGATGGGCAGGAAGATGTGGATGAAGCGCGCCTGGCTCAGCGGACGAACGAAGGTCTCTTTCAGAGTCTGACCTTCGATCAGCTCCTGCACCATGAACAGCAGATGCCCGCTCTGTCCCCAGTCGATCAGCTTGACGATGTTGGGGTGAGACAGCGAGGCGCTGACTTCGATCTCGCGCAAGAAGCGGGCCCGATACTCGTCCGAACGGGCCAGGTCCTCGTCGATCACCTTGACCGCCACCGCTTCGTCGAGTTCTAACGTCTTCTCGGGAAGTCCGCGATAGACTTTGCTCATGCCGCCTCGACCGATCCGGGCGGTGATGAAGTAGCCGCCCAGCGACTTCTTCAGCAGCGGATCGGTGTCCGTGATGACCGACTCTAGCAGGGTCTTCTTCTGCCACAGTTCGCGCTCGCGTTTGTGGCGGCGGTAGTTGGGCAGCAGTACCATCGGGACGGACAGCACGATAGCCAGGAACAGGGCATCGAGAGCCAGAGCCAGCGGCGTGCGAAAGCGATGGAGCGCCTTCACTTGCTCCCAGCGGTTGCTCCAGCCGGCGGCCGGCGCCATATCGATGAAAGGAAGGTCGACCACCTCCTGACCCGGCTTGGCCAGGTTGTTCAAAGGGTACTCCCGGCGCCAGGGCAGATAGCCCGGACGGGTGACCAGCAGATGCAGGGAGAGGAACTCTCCTTTGGACAGATCGTAGCGGTCAGCCACCTGCAGTTGGGCAAACCGCCCCTGAAACTGAGGCTTCATTCCCGTCCCCGAGACCTGCTCGAACGAGAGCACCGCGTCCGGGGGGTAAGAGTCGAACTTGATCAGGATCTGCTCGCGATAGAGCTTGGTAGGAGTAAAATCGTAGGGGGCCTGCTCGGCCGCGTTGGCAGGGAGCAGGATGTTCTTGTTCAGAAAACGCGCCTGACGGGCGTAGCCCGGGGCCTTGTAGAGAAGCCGTAGGGACGTCTGCTCGCCAAAGTCTTCTTCGGAAACGCGAAAAAGATCGGTCGAACGCACCGTCCGTTGAAATCCAGAACGGCTATCGATCACGATCTCGGCAGCAGGCTCGGCCGGCGCCGACACCATACGCGAAGAATCAGCCC
Organism: Vulcanimicrobiota bacterium; assembly: GCA_023447635.1. Lineage (GTDB taxonomy): Bacteria > Vulcanimicrobiota > Xenobia > Xenobiales > JADMJV01 > JAEXNA01. The sequence continues at coordinate 45,331 of JAEXNA010000037.1, forward strand.
AGACCGGCCCGCCCAAAGGCAGCAGCAAGCCCAGCGCTAATACGAGTTTCGCAGTGTGTAGCGCCGTTCGATGGAAAACTCCCCGATGTTCTGGGCGGTGGATAGCGGCCTCCTCAATTTGAGCTTGAACACCAGTGGCTGTTTATCGAGTTCTGCTCCTCCGAAACTGTCGGCGACGCTAAACTCCTCGACATCCTCACACATGGTTTTTTCCGCCCCCGAGGTTTCCTTGATCAAGCTGTCAAGTTCCAAGTAAGTCGGCAGATAGGGAGCGGCTGAAGTCAGGGGTTCGGCGAAAGCAGGAACCTCAGGTGGGTAAGTATCTCGAATCAGCTTCCGCTCCTCCCGTAGCAACCCCCAGCAGACGATGGTCTTGCTCCAGGTAATGGTCCCGTTACTATTCACGGCATCAGCGGCAGTCATAGAAACGGCGGCGGGTTCTGCGGGTTTCAGAACGACAGATCTAGCAGAGACCCGCTCTATATCATCTTCCCATCTCCGTACGGCGAAAATCGCGCGTTGCTGCATGTCTACTCTTAATCGCCCGTCCTGAGTTCTGCGCATCGCGGTAACAAACAAGTCAGTGAGGAGAACGAGAATTACCAGGGCAACGGCACCCACTACCAGCATCTCCAAAACCGTAAAGCCCCGAGGTTTCCTCATTTAGGCCGACCCATGAAAAATCCATGATTCCTGACCGTCATTGCGTGAAGAAGAGTCTCGTGAACTGTCTCCTTCACGGAAAGGTTAATTCTATACGTGATGGCAACTCGAACTCGGACCAGCGACTGAGAGTCGAATTGATCGACAGCGTGGAAGGTCACTGTTGGAGTGTAGTTCACACCGCCAATCTCTCTAGCCTTGAAGGGCTCCCTATCCGTCCTGAACCTAAGGTCTGCCAAGGGCAATCCGCTAGAACTTTTGAGCGGTCCTTCAAAATCGGCAAATTCGCTATGCTTCAAATTCGAACGTAGGTCCTCAAGTATCGAAGTGGCGAACATGTCCGCCTGAATAACTGTTTCGCTCTGCTTAATCGAGAGATAAGCACCTGGAAAGAGGTTGATGATTGCCAGGACTGTGACACCTATGAACAGAGACGAGAATATGGTCTCGATCAAAGTGAACCCGTCACGACGATTCATCGGTAGCGCCTCCAGGATACCATTTGCATTGGCTTCGCTTCTCCGAGCACCTCAGATAGGTCGAGCGACCAATCCATCGGCACCGCACTCCCGTCGCCGCCGTCAGCTCCCTCCCCGAGCGCTTGCTGCGCCGTCTCGTGGGAAAAATGGTAACCCGCTTGATTAGCTTCAAAAAGAGCAATGGCGTGGCTCTCCAGGATTTTCAAGTCATCACCGGACAACGTCCTCCCCTCACTTCGATAGATCTCCTCGAATCTTCTCTGTACGACGAGGACTGCCTCACTGCTCGAATTGACTGTTTGTCCAAATATTTTAAGTCCCAAATCGGCACCATCGAGCACAAACTTGTCAGGGCCCGAAGTCGTCACCATTTCTGGCCCTCGGGGTCCGTTAATGAAGCGCTTGTACTCACTTCCCACCTTGAACTTGAACAAGTAGGGTGGTTCGCCAGAAGCACTGCTGGGATTGTAGAAGCTGTTGAGATTCGCGTCTATAACGCTCGTGTCGTAACTGGCCTCGATTGGATGACCGTTGAGTGAGTTCGAGCTTGGAACAATGTTGGGAATCTTGAATGGACGTCTTCCCGAGAGTTCTAATCTTGCCAAGTCCTCGACTTGATAAAGCTCTGTATCCTTTAGGCTTACCTCGCTAGCTTCACCAGCAGCGACAAAAACGCCCGCCAATCGAAGATTCTCAGAACTTAGGTTGCCCTTGGTGTAGATGAGACCGGCAAACTTAGCCTTGTCGTAACTCCTGCCCCGTAGTGTGATATCCCCATTAGCCACCAGCGCCGCCTGATTGTCCGTAGTGGCTTCACCACCGCCGTTGATCGTGATACTGCCGGTTGCGATGATGGCACCCTTCCCTCTAACTCCTCCTGAGCTAACGGACAGGTTGCCGTTCACGTAAAGCACACCGCCTTGCAGGTTAATTCCATTGTCCACAGTTAGCGTCTCTGTCGAGGGAAGGTCGAAGACATTGTAACCCTTAACCGACAGAGTCCCTGAAGAGCCTGAATTAATAAACTGCACATCTTTGGGGTCGACGGCTGTCTGCGCCCCCTGCCGCTCTTCCCCATCTGTTAACGGTCTTGGGGTCGCCAGAGGGTCGTACTCCTTTGCATCAAGCTTAGGGAGTTCGACAGCAGCAGCGTAGAGTCTGGTCTCACCATAAACCTTCGTGTCCTTCTTAATGGTCGCTCCGGACACAGACTGAACATCACCCATGATAGTGTTCGTTCCTTCGAGCACCAGTGCATCGTCTCCGAGGTCGCTATTGGTAACCACGTGACCGGGTTGGAGGTCTTCCTTTTTGATCGCCTGACTCAAGTCATAAGCCGCGTCAGGCCTAATTGCTGCGACCAGTAAGCCTCCATTTGAACGAATAGCCCCACCAGAGGCGATGGAATAGGGAAACTTCGGAATGGAAACAACGGCTTCCATCGTTGAAAAGGCTCCCCCAACCTCCGCTCTGGCCACCAGATGCAGGCTCTGCCCTGGTACCGTTTGTTTCGGGTTCGAGCCCTGGGTCGGACTCTCAGAACGGTTGTTGGTCGAAAAAGGGACTCCAAGCGAAGCGGCTGTCTCGCGATCAAAGCTCAATACACCTCGACTACCCTCGGGGTAGGCTTCCAAGGCCAGAGTCAATGTCTTGTCGCTATTGATACCGAAGTCTTCGACGCCCAGTCGGGCTTTTTCGATGGCCAGCGCCAGAGTCGCTTCGGCCAGGTGTTGGGCCTTGCTGTTGTTGGCACTTCGGAAGGAGAGGTTCAGGTGGTTGAAGGCGATGGCGACGACCGTGAAGGCCAGGCTCATCATCAGCGCCACCACCATGATCACGGTGGGAAGCGAGGCTCCCGTCGAAGCGGGCTGTGCCGGGCGAACCGACTGGGGTGCGGGACGAATCATCCTGGCCTCCTTACAAGCTCTGCAGAACCGACATCATCGGTAACATAGAAGATACCACCAGAATACCGACAATGCCGCCGATCACGAACATCACCATCGGCTCTAGCAGGGCGGTAAAAATGTTGAGTTGGTGTTCGACCTCTTCTTCCGCCATCTGGGCGGCGCGGTTGGTCAGGTCCGCCATCGTGCCGGTCTCTTCCCCCGCTTTGAGCAGTTCGTGAAAGTATCCCCGCAGGTGGGGAATCTTGCGTACCGCCTCAGGGAACGAGGCGCCGTTTTCCAGTCGATACAGCGCCTGCTCGCCAGCTTCTTTATAGGAGTTGGTACCGACCTCTTCGCCCGCCAGTCGCAGGGCCAACGAGGCCGCGATACCAGCCTCGAGCATGGTCGAGAAAGCTCGCCCGAAACGGGCGGTGATGATGCTCTCCGCCAATCGGTTGGTGGCAGGGAAGCGTAAAGCGTTCTCTAGCACCCAGGCCTTGAAGCGCTCCGAGCGGACCGCTACCGGATAGTAGTAGATCGCGGTACCGGCGGCGGCGGCAAAAAGCAGTTGAAATACGGGGTTGCGGCAGACCATGAAGATGGACTGTACAATCACCGTCAGAGTCGGTAGTTGGGTGCCCGTCGAGGTGACGGCCAGAAACAGACCATCCATCAGGTAGGGCGGAACAAAGAGCAGAAACACCACGGCCAGCGCCATACACCAGGCCGGATAGGTCAACGCGGATTTGATCTTCAGAGCCAGTTCGGCGCTTTTTTCTTCGGCCAGCGCCATCTGCAGCAGCGCGTCGTCCATCTTACCCGTCATCTCGCCCACCCGGATCATACGGACGTGATAAGAGCTGAACACCTCGGGGGCCCGGTTGAACACCGCCGTCAAGGAGTGGCCGTGCATGATGTCCCTGGTCATCATGGCAATCAGCTTTCGAAACTCCAGATTTTCCGTCTGCTGGCTCAGCACGTCGAGGGCGCGCTCGATCGGCACGCCAGCCTTGAATAGCGCAGCCAGGGAGCGAAAGAAGATCATTCGCTCCTTCGGCGTGGGGGGCCGGATGGGGTCGGGTTGAGACGGGACGGCCTCGGCTTCTACCGACCGGCTTTTCGAAAACAGCGATAAGTCAGGCGTGTCCGTCCGCGAAGGGGCGGTCGCTGGCATATCTTGGCCTTTCGTGCCCTTCCGGCCCGGCCACCGCCTCGTGTCTTCCGCTCGAGTGCTGGTTTGGACCGTCGGCTGAGCACCGCTTCCTGGGTCACATTCTAACAAAATTGTACCGTGATCTCCAAACTGTTCTCCGGGATTTTCCCAGCTGACCGGACGGCAATTTCTCCCCCCTTATCAATCCGAGGTAGGAAGCCAAACACCTGCTACGAACGCCGGGCGAATGCATAGAGATCGCCAGGTATTGGTTCTAGACTTCGGCTCCCAGTTCAATCTCCTGATTACCCGCAGGCTTCGCGAACTCGGCGTGTACTCCGAACTCGTCTCTCCTCCCGCCGTGTGGCGCCCGGAAGAGTTCTCGGACGTGCGCGCCGTGATCCTATCCGGCGGGCCTCAGAGCGTCTATCAGGAAGGCGCCGCCGGGTTGCCCCAGGGACTGCTGGAGTCAGGACTTCCCGTGCTGGGGATCTGCTACGGAATGCAGCTACTTTGCCACGAGCTTCAGGGGACGGTCGAGTCCGCTTCTCGTCGCGAGTACGGGCCGGCCCGCCTGAGCAGCGTGGCCGACCATCCGCTGCTCGAGGGAGTTGCGGTTGGACAGGTCTGCTGGATGAGCCATGGCGACAAGGTGACCCGACTGCCCGAGGGTTTCGGCAGCATCGCCGAAACCGCCGACAGTCTGGCCGTGGTCGCCCACGCCGAGCGCCACCTTTATGGGTTCCAGTTCCACCCCGAAGTCTCGCACACCGAATGTGGACTGGCCCTGCTGAAAAACTTCCTGACCCTGGCCGGATGCTCGTTCGACTGGACCGCCAGCCACTTCATCGAAGACGCCGTCGCCGACATCCGAGCCAAGGTCGGCTCGGCGAAGGTAGCCTGCGCCCTGTCAGGCGGCGTCGACAGCGCCGTCGCTGCAGCCCTGGTTGGCCGGGCGATCGGCGACCAGCTCTCCTGCCTGTTCGTCGACCACGGCCTGCTACGCCAGGGCGAAGGAGAGCGGGTGATGGAGTTGATGACCGAGGCCGGCTTGAAGGTTCGTCGCCTCGACGTGGAAGACATGTTCCTCCAGCGCCTGGCCGGGGTCAGCGACCCCGAGCAGAAGCGAAAGATCATCGGGCACGGCTTTATCGAGGCGTTCGACCAGGCGCTGGCGGATGAAGACGTCACCTATCTGGTCCAGGGAACACTTTACCCCGACATCGTGGAAAGCGGGACCGGTCACGCCGCGACCATCAAAACCCATCACAACGTGGGCGGACTGCCGGAAGACATGAAGCTCAAGCTTCTCGAACCGCTGCGCGAACTGTTCAAAGACGAAGTGCGGCGGGTCGGTACGGAACTCGGCCTGCCCGACGCGGTCGTCCATCGCCAGCCGTTCCCGGGACCCGGCATGGCCGTGCGGGTGCTTGGCCCGGTCAGTAAGGAACGGCTGGATACAGCTCGCGCAGCGGACGCCATCGCCACCTCCGAAATCGAAGCCGCCTTGCCCTGGGACCAGCGACCGTGGCAATACTACGCAGCCCTGCTGCCGGTCCGCTCGGTCGGCGTGATGGGAGACGGAAGGCAGTACGGCGAGACCATCGCTCTGCGAGCGGTTCGCTCGCACGACGCGATGACAGCGGACGTCTATCCCCTGGACTATGCCCTTCTCGAACGGATCGCCGTCCGCATCGTCAACGAAGTAGACGGCGTCAACCGGGTCGTCTACGACATCACCCCGAAGCCTCCGGGCACGATCGAGTGGGAATAGCGGCGTCTCGGTAGCCGTGCTGATGGACAAGGAGCGCCACCGCGTCCCCCTCCAACCGGCCTTCCAGGTAAAGCTGAGCCTGCCCCTGGAACACTGGGTGAAGCTGGGAGAGGTCAGGTAGGGTGCAGCTTCATCTGGGTCAAGGAACGGCTGGTCACCGGGGAGGTACGCCCGCGGACCCGTTCCAGTTCGAGGCAGCTCCAGGTAGAGTTCCTTCTTGAAGCTTCGCCTCGCCCGCCCGCCGGGGCCCCTGTCCGCAGCAAGTTTGCTGAAGGGAGCCAAGCCAGGGAGAGCAAAGGCGGACCTATCACTCCAAAACGAAGAAGCGAACATGTCACCTGAAGAACAACTCAAACTGCTCAAGCGCGGTACTGCCGAAATCATCTCCGAGGCCGACCTCCTGGAACGCATCAAAGAGGGCAAACCGCTGCGCATCAAACTCGGCCTGGACCCCACCGCGCCCCACATCCATCTGGGCTTCGCCGTGGTCCTCCGGAAACTGCGCCAGTTCCAGGATCTGGGACACCAGGTCGTGCTGCTGATCGGCGACTTCACCGCCCGGGTCGGAGACCCCACCGGACGCAGCGAAACCCGCAAGGTCCTGACCTCGGAACAGATCGCCGAAAACGCAGCCACCTATCGCGAGCAGTTCTCCCGTATTCTGGACTCATCCAAAACCGAAGTTCGTTTCAATTCCGAGTGGCTCGGCAGCATGAGCTTTGCCGACGTCATCAACCTGGCTGCCAGAACCACGGTAGCGCGGACCCTGGAACGCGACGACTTCGAAAAGCGGCACCGGGAAGGGGTGCCGATCGGGCTGCACGAGTTCCTCTACCCCCTGATGCAAGGCTACGATTCCGTGGCCCTGGAGTCCGACGTCGAGATGGGCGGAACGGACCAGAAGTTCAATAACCTGATGGGCCGCTCGCTGCAGAAGGACTACGGACAGAAACCTCAGATCGTTTTGCTGATGCCCATTCTTGAAGGCACCGACGGCGTGTTGAAGATGTCCAAGAGCCTGGGGAACTACATCGGGATCACCGAACCGCCCTCGGAAATGTACGGCAAGGTGATGTCGATCCCGGATGAAATCATGCGTCGCTACTTTGAACTGTGTACCGACGTCGACATGGACGAGGTCGACCGTCGACTGAAAGAAGACCACCCGCGTGATACCAAGCGCAGCTTAGCCCGGGAAATTGTAGGAATCTATCACGGCGCCGACGCCGCTCGAGCGGCCGATGACGAATTTGTCCGAGTGTTCTCGCAGAAAGGTGTCCCTGACGAGATGCCGTCCGTGGAAGTTCCGCGCAGCGACCTGGAAGACGGTAGTCTGTTCATCGTCAAACTGCTGATGGCCGCCGGATTGGCTCCTTCGAACAAGGAGGCTCGTCGCAAGGTCGAGCAGGGCGCTGTTAGCCTGGACGGAGAAAAGGTCGCCCAAATTGCTAATGTCCCCCTCAAGGGAGGCGAGATCCTGAAAGTCGGTCGCCATCACGCCCGAGTGAGCCTGATTTAGCCACCGAACTTCCGCCAGGAAAGCCCAGTCTGACATCAGGCTGGGCTTTCTGGTATTTACGGGGAGCACCGAGATAGGCGGTCTCGCCACCCTCCAAAACCAGCAATGTGTGGCCGTAGAGTAGCATCTCCTCCGGTCGATGGGTCACCATCACCAGGCGGCCGCCCGCGTCAAGATACGCCTGCAGCCGAGAGGTCAAACTTTGGCGAAGGTCCGCGTCCAGACCGTTGAACGGCTCGTCGAGTAACAGCACCTGCGGGCCTTGCAGCAGAAGGCAGAGATTAGCGAGAAAACGAGCTTGCCCCTGAGACAGGGCACGAGGAGACCGGTCTAACCAGCCGGGGGGGATATCGGGAATCTGCTCAATCCCGATATCCGGCTGACCGTGGCGCAACCCCTCTACCAGGCTGGCGCGCAGTTCCGCTCGCACCGTCCGCCTCGTGAACAGGCTAACGGCGTGTTGGCGAAGTAAGGCGAAGCGGAAGTTGCTCGACTTCTTCCAGCCGCTCATGGCAGCCAAGCCCGCCGCCGCTAACAGCCACCGACTCTTGCCGGAGCCCGTGACACCCGCCACAGCCAGACTCTGACCGGGCCCCAACCCCACCGGGCCCTGACGCCCCACCAACAGCTCCAAGGTCGAGTCGCTCTCTTTCGGCGCGATCAACTCCGTGGTCGTGTCCTCGCCATCACCCGCCCACCCCTTCCAGAATCGCACCGCGTCGAGATGACGAGCCTGCACTTCGGCGGCTGGAAGGTCAAAAGCGAGCCGGCCTCCGGCTAGACCGAGGCAACGATCCGCTAACGCCAAAACTCGAGCTTCGTGGCTCACCAGCAAGACGACTCTTCCGGACCGAGCGAACTCTCGTAAGGCGTCCGCCACTCGCTGAAAAGATGCCTCGTCTAAACACGAAAGAGCTTCATCCACAATCAGGAAGTCCGCTTCACTGGCCACCAGGCAGGTCAAAAGCAACAGCTGCTGCTCACCGGCCGAAAGACTTTGAGGGTCCTCCCCTTCCCGTCCCTTCCAGCGCTCGAAAAGCAGGCTACCGGAAGGCCCGGACGGACGGGGTCGCACCAGACTCAGCTCCTGCCCGACCGTAGCGCCCAGAAGCTGGCTCTCGACGTCGCTACCCAGGCGAACCAGACGCCCGTGACCTTCCTTGCCAGTCACAAGGCCCGATGATGGCTCGAGCTCTCCATCGAGCAACGAGCAGAGCGTCGATTTTCCGCTTCCCGACGCCCCACAGAGAAGCACCATCTCCCCTTCCCTCAGAACCAAAGAGAACGGTCCAACATTCCGCGGGCTATAGGTAAGGTCACGAAGTTCGAGCATGATGGATGAGAGAACAAAAAAAGCCCTCCACTAAGGGAGAGCTTCTTGCCGTGACGGTCGAGAAGACTAGTCTTCGTGACCGACGAGCTCGATCAGAGCGCGGCTGGCACCGTCTCCCTTGCGGGGAGGGTACAGCAGGAGAACGCGGGTGTAACCGCTGGCACGCTCGAGAGCGCCACCCTTGCTGTACTGAGGAGCGATTCTGTCGAACAGCTCCTGTGCCACCTCACGGTGAGGGCGGCGGTTTTTCAGCCCACGCTTACGGCGGTCAGCCTGCGAGGTCTGCGAGGAGAAGTGACGGAAGACGCGACGCTTGTAGGTCAGCTTCTTCTCTTCACTGGTGGCTTCGTGGGCCTTCTTGGCATCGGTGATGATCTTCTCGACAAACGAGGAGAGCTCCTTAGCCCGGGTTTCCGTGGTCACGATGCGTCCATGCTGAAGCAGGGACTTCGCCATGTTGCGAAGCATGGCGATGCGGTGTCCGGTAGGACGGCCGAGGGTCGTGCTTTTGACTTTGTGTCTCATTGCTTTCTCAGTCCTCTGTTAGCCGGGAGTGCTGGGCTGCAGCGAGAGGTTTCTCTCTGCCAGCTTCTCGCCGATTTCGTCAAGGGATTTTTGTCCGAAGTTCTTGAGCTTCATCACGTCCTCTTCCGAGTAGGTGAGCAGCTCACCGACGGTACGAATGCCAGCGCGCTTGAGGCAGTTCAGCGAACGTACCGACAGCTGGAGATCTTCGATAGGGGTGTCCAGCAGTTCGGCCTCGGGACCGGCGACTTCTTCCTCGTCGCGGCTCGGGGGCTCGATCTGCGAGAACAGCGACAGCTTCTTCTGCAGGATGGCGGCGGCCTTCGAAATCGCCTCGTAAGGCTTGATCGAACCGTCGGTCCATACCTGAAGGGTAAGCTTATCGTAGTCGGTGCGCTGACCGACGCGGGTATCTTCAACCGTGTAGTTCACCTTGGTGATCGGGCTGAAGATGGAATCGACGGGAATCACGCCGATGATCTGGTCCTGGTCGTCCTGCTGCTCGGCGGGGACAAAGCCCACACCGTTCGAGACGTACAGGTCCATACCCAGACGCCCACCCTTGCCCAGAGTGGCAAGCTTGAGTTCGGGGTTGAGAATCTCGGCTTCCGGGTCCTGCACGATATCGGCGGGAGTGACCACACCGGGACCGCCGGCCTCGAGACGCAGCACTTTTTTGGTGCCGGTAGTCAGGCGGAGATTCATTTTTTTGATGTTCAGCGAAAGCTCGGTGATATCTTCACGGACACCGGGAAGGGTGGTGAACTCGTGAAGCACGCCGTCGATGCGAACGTGGGTGACAGCGGCGCCGGTCAAAGCCGAGAGCAGAACTCGACGTAGCGAGTTGCCCAGGGTGATACCGAACCCTCTTTCCAGCGGCTCGATAACGAAGGTGTTATCGGAGATGGCCTTGAGAGTGGGCTCGACCTTCTCTTCGGGGCGAGCCGCTGTCTGCAGAATGGCGTCTAACATGTAATTTTACTCCTAATAGAACACCCTCAGGGCGATCTAGCGCTAGGTCAGCGACGACTGGAAATAGACCTCGGCTTGGCGCCGTTCAGGAAGCGTGCGGTACCGCCAAGTTTCAGGCGGACCCGCTAGAGCCCTCCACCGCCGACCTAAGCTCGGCAGTGAAGGCTCAGAGCGGATGGTTAGACGCGGCGCTTCTTGGGAGGCCGGCAGCCGTTGTGGGGCATAGGAGTCACGTCTTTGATGACGGTGATCTGCATTCCCACGGACTGCAGGGAGCGGATGGCAGCTTCGCGGCCGGATCCGGGACCCTTGATATGCACTTCCAGCACCTTCATACCGTGCTCAGCGGCGGCGCGGGCAGCGACCTCCGCAGCAACACCAGCGGCGAAAGGAGTGCTCTTACGCGAACCTTTGAAACCCTGGCCACCAGCGGAAGCCCAGGAGATAGCGTTCCCCTGCATGTCCGAGATGGTGACGATGGTGTTGTTGAAGCTGGACTGAACGTGGGCAATGCCACGAGGCACGTTCTTGGCGATCTTCTTCGTACGTCCACGAGGGGCGGACTTGGACTTTGCGGACTTAGCCATGACTTACCTACTTCTTCTTGCGTCCGACCGTACGCTTGGGTCCCTTGCGGGTTCTTGCGTTGGTCTTGGTTCTCTGCCCACGAACGGGCAGGCTGCGACGGTGACGAACGCCACGGTAGCAGTTGATCTCGATAAGGCGTTTGATGTTCTGCGTGATATCACGACGCAGATCGCCTTCCACCTTGAGGTTCTTCTCGATGTACTCGCGAAGACGGTTCACCTCATCTTCGGTGAGGGCACGCACGCGAGTGGAGACATCGATACCGGTGGCCTCGAGGATCTGCTGACTGGTCGTCCGCCCAATTCCGAAGATGTAGGTGAGCCCGATCAGAACGCGCTTGTCGCGCGGCAGGTCTACGCCTGAAATTCTGGCCATTTAAAAGCTCCTACTAACCTTGAATCTGCTTATGCTTGGGATTGGAACAGATGACCCGCACCCGTCCCTTTCTCACGATGATCCGGCACTTCTCGCACCTTCTCTTCACTGACGGCCTGACTTGCATCCGTCTCCTCCTTTGTGCCCGAGGCACGCTCGATAAAATTTTTACCGAGCTAGGCTCGGCGCACTTGGTCTACCGAGGCGCGCTCGGTCGATGCTGGACGATTCGTCCTCGCTTCGGGTCGTACTCCGAAAGCTCTACAGTAACTGTGTCGCCTTCGAGAATCCGACCCAAGGTGCTCCTCACGCTGAGGGCGACGTGGCTTAACACCAGCCGACCCTCATCGGTCTCCACTCGGAAGAGTGAACGAGGAAGAACCTCTAAAACTTTTCCTACGAGCTGCCTACCGCTGACGCGGTCGCGACTTTCCCGCATAAAATCTCATTTCTCCGGGGGACCCCACAGAGAGACCACGCCATAATAGTGAGTTATCTCCCGGCCGTCAAGATCTCTGGGCCGTTCTTTGTCACAGCAATGGTATGTTCGAAATGGGCGGACATGCTTCCGTCCATGGTGGCGATGGTCCACCGGTCCCGCTTCAGGTGCACTTCGCAGCCCCCGATGTTGACCATGGGCTCGATAGCGATCACCAGGCCCTCGTTAAGCTTAGGGCCGCGTTGAGCGGTGACATAGTTCGGGATCTGGGGGTCTTCATGCATCTCGCGACCCACTCCGTGACCAACTAACTCTCGAACCACCGAAAAGCCGTGCTTCTCTACCCATTCCTGAATCGGCTGAGAGATATCGCGAACGTAGTTCCCGGCTCGAGCCTGTTCGATCCCTTTATAGAGGGACTCTTCCGTCACCTTGAGCAGAGTGGCGGTCTTTTCATCGATGTCGCCAATCGGGATGGTCACGGCCGAATCGGCAACATAACCCTCCCAGATCACTCCGCAGTCCACCGAGACAATATCGCCGCCTTTGAGGCGACGGCTCCCCGGAATACCGTGAACGACCTCGTCATTGACCGAGATACAGAGAGTCCCTGGAAAGCCCTGATAGCCCTTAAAGGCCGGGCGCCCGCCTCGCTCGAGGATAAACTCCTCAGCAAGAAGGTCTAGCTCTCGAGTCTTGACTTTCGCCGCACAGGCTTCCCGCACGAGCTTCAACGCTCCGTGCAAAATGTCGCCGGCGCAACGGATCAGTTCGATCTCCCGTTCGGTTTTGAGCTGAATCAAGCGTTCAACCTCTCTTCTAGCGCCGCCTCGATCGATTCTTGCACTCGAAGGATCTCGCCGTCGGCATCGATCTCGCAGAGGATCCCCTTATCGCGATAGAAAGCGATAACGTCCTCGGTCTGGGCATGATAGATGTCCAGGCGGTTGCGAATCGCAGTTTCGTTATCGTCGGGACGCTGAACTAGCTCGGCGCGACATTTCTCCTCATCGCAAACCCCCGCGGTTTTCGGAGGGTTCTTCGTGAGGTGGTAAACTCGACCGCACTCCGGACAGACTCGCCGCTGCCCCAGCCGATTGATGATGATATCATCATCGAGAACCAGCAGAATCGCCGCCTTGACCCCCTCGTCGCGGCTCTCGAGGAAGGCGTTGAGACCTTCCGCCTGAGCCTGCGAACGAGGGTAGCCGTCAAGGACGAAGCCGCCTGCCATATCCGACTGGGAAAGCCGGCGTTTGAGCATGCTGAAGATAAGCTCGTCGGGAACCAGGTTGCCCTGGTTGATGTAAGTCGCCGCCTCCTCGCCCAGGGACGTGCCGCGTCGAATCTGCTCGCGCAGCATGTCCCCGGTCGAGACGTGCGGAACCTGGAAACGGTCGGTCAAATAGTTGGCCTGCGTTCCCTTACCAGCCCCAGGGGGCCCTATAAGCAAAAGCCGAACGGCCTGATTGGCCGGCTCGGCTGGCTTGATCGCCTGATCAGTCGCCACTTTCGTTCCTTACTTCATGAAGCCCTGATAGTTGCGCATGACCAACCGCGACTCCACTTGTTGCATGGTGTCGAGGGCCACGCCCACGATAATCAGGAGCGATGTGGCACCGAGATAGAACGACGTCACGCCGGTCAACTGTACCACGTAGGTAGGAATCACGGCCAGCAGTGCAAGGAACACACCAGCCACGAAGTTTAAACGGCTCATAATCTTGTCCAGATAGTCCGAGGTTGCTTTACCCGGGCGAATCCCGGGAATGAAACCGCCGGCCTTCTTCAGGTTGTCCGCCAGGTCTTCCGTATTGAAAGTGATGGCAGAGTAGAAGTAGGTGAAGAAAATGATGAGCAGCATGTAAGCCAGGTTGTACAGCACAGTCCGCTCGTTGAAGTTCGCCTGCAACCAGTCGTGCAGCTGAGGACCATAAGGAGCCGGCATAATACCGGACAGGGTCAGCGGCAAGAACATGATGGAAACCGCGAAAATCAGCGAAATCACACCCGCGTTGTTCACGCGAATCGGAATGAAGGAGGACTGGCCGCCGTAGATCTTACGGCCGACCTGTCGCTTGGGATACTGAACCGGCACCTTACGCATCGCCAGCGTCATCCCCACGATGCTGGCGACCAGCAACACGGCGACGAGGAAGAAAGCGAACAGGCTCACATACTTATTCTCGGCCGAAGCGGCCATGAAAGTGTTGCGAACGTAGGTGGGGTAGCTCATCACGATGCCGGCGAAGATGAGCAGAGAGACACCGTTTCCGATACCCTTCTCCGACATCACCTCGCCGAGCCACATCAAGAAGGCCGTTCCGCCCACAAGACATGTCACCACCATCGCGTAGTAGAACCAGTTCGAGCTCACGAAGATACGAGCATCTACCACCTTATTGATGGTACTGACCATGATAATGGCCTGAATAACGGCCAGAATCATGGACAACTGGCGAGTCCACTGACTCAACTTGCGACGCCCGTGCTCTCCGCCTTCCTTCTGCAGGTCTTTCAGGTAGGGGAAAACCACCGTCAAGAGCTGCATGATAATGGAAGCGTTGATATAGGGAGTGATGCCCATGGCCGCGATAGAGAACTTGTTTAGCGCTCCACCCGTGAACATTCCCATGAGTTGGAACAGCGACCCGGCCTGCAAAGCCCGCTGCCACTCGATGCGATTCACACCGGGGATCGGGATATGCACGACCAGCGCGAAAATCGCGAAGCCGCCGAACAACCAAAGAATACGGCCCCGGAGGTCCGGGGACTGGAAGGCCTTAAAGAACGTGCCTAACATCGACTAAACAACCTCTGCGGTTCCACCGGCTCCTTCGATGGCTGCCTTGGCGCTGCCCGTGTAGGCGTCAACCCGCACGGTAAGGGCTTTGGAGAGCTCGCCGTTGCCCAGCACTTTGACGGGCAGGTGGAGGTTTTTGACAATCCCCTTCTCCTTCAAAGTCTGTACGTCGACCGTCGACTTGGCGTCGAAGGCTTCCAGCGAGGAGAGAGAGACCTCTTGGTATTCCGTCCGGAAGGGATTCTTAAACCCGCGATATTTCGGCAATCGACGATGCCAGGGGGTCTGACCACCCTCGAAACCGGGGCCCTTGGTCCCACCGGAGCGGGAGTTCTGGCCGTTGTAACCGCGGCCACCGGTTTTACCGTGCTTACCACCGCGGCAGACGCGCAGTTTTTCGCGGCGCGAACCCGCATTGGGCTTCAATTCATTGGCTTTCATGACTTACTCCAGCTTAGGCGTGATAGGAGCTGCTGAACTCTGCAGGCTGCGAAGCCTGAGCTCTGCGCTCGGAGACGAGACCAGCGATCTTCGGACCCACCAGCTCTTCCACGGTCTTACCGCGGCGCTCGGCGATATCTTCGGCCCACATCAGCTCGCTCAGCCCTTTGAGGGTAGCGTAGACGATGTTGGTCGGATTGTCCGAACCAAGGCTCTTGGTCAGGATGTCCGAGATACCGGCCAGTTCGACGACGGCGCGAACGGCACCGCCAGCGATAACGCCGGTACCGGGAGCGGCGGGCTTGAGCATAACGCTCGTAGCACCGAACTCGGCCGTGTGGAAGTGAGGAATGGTCGAACCTTCGATGGGAACGCGGATCAGGTTGTTCTTTGCGGCCTCAGCACCCTTGCGGATAGCTTCGGGCACTTCGCCAGCCTTACCCAGGCCTACACCTACGTGGCCGCGGCCGTCGCCGGCGACAACCAGCGCGGAGAACGAGAAACGCTTACCGCCCTTGACCACTTTGGACACGCGGTTGATACGGACGACCTGTTCTTTGAGGTCAAGTCCATTGGGGTCGATACGTCTGATGCTTTTCATGTTAGAAGTTCAGGCCTTTCTCTCTGGCGCCCTCGGCGAGAGCAGCGATGCGTCCGTGATACTTGAAACCACCGCGGTCGAACACCACGTCGGTGATGCCCTTCTCGGCGGCGCGCTCGGCGGCGAGTTCACCGACCTGGCGAGCCCGCTCGGTAAAGGTGCCCGTCACGGAACGGAGCGATTTGTCCAGGGACGAAGCGGCGGCCAGAGTGGCTCCGTTGTCGTCATCGATAAACTGAGCATAGATGTGCTTACCGGAGCGGTAGACAGCCATACGGGGGCAGTCGGCGGTGCCGTGGATACGCTTACGCACGCGGGCATGGCGAGCCGTTCTGGTTACGTGTTTCGGAGTTTTGTTAATCATAGCGAGACCTACTTACCAGCCTTACCGGCCTTACCGGCCTTCTTGATGACGACTTCATCGATGTAACGAACACCCTTGCCCTTATAAGGCTCCGGGGGACGCAGGCTGCGGATATTGGCGGCGACCTGTCCGACCTTCTGTTTGTCGATTCCAAGCACGTGAAGCTTGTTGGTCTTGGCGCGGTTGTCGACTTCCACTTCGAAGGTGATACCTTCGATAGGCGCAACTTTCACCGGGTGCGAGAAGCCAAGAGCCATCTCCAGGCCCTGGCCATCAGCGGCTACGCGGTAACCGATACCGATGATCTGAAGGCTGCGACGGAAACCTTCGCTGACGCCCTGGATCATGTTGGATACCAGGGTACGAGCCAGTCCGTGCTGAGCCTTGTTGACGCGATTGTCGTTCGGGCGCACGATGGAGACTTCGCCGTCGGTCACTTCCACTTTCAGTTCGTGGTAGATCTTCTGACTCAGCGTGCCCTTCGGGCCTTTGACAGTGACATTCGCACCGTCGATCTTTACTTCCACGCCTTTAGGCAGCGTGATGGGTTTCTTTCCAATTCTAGACACCTAGCAACTCCTTACCAAACGAAGGCGAGCACTTCGCCACCGACGTTCTGTTTGCGGGCCTTGCGACCGGTCATGATACCCTGGGGGGTGGACATGATTACGGTACCCATGCCGCCGAAAATGACCGGGATATCTTCTACGCCGACGTAGCGGCGTAGACCGGGACGGCTGACTCTCTTCAGGCCAGCGATCACCTCGCTCCGGTCAGGTGCGTACTTGAGGGTGACGCGAATGACACCCTGGACTCCGGTGTTGAGCACCTGGTAGTCCTTGATGAAACCTTCGCTCTTGAGCACCTTGGCGATCTGTTCCTTGACCTTGGAGGCGGGAATGTCGCACTGGGCGTGCTTGGCGTGGTTGGCGTTACGAATTCTGGTGAGCATATCCGCGATGGGATCTGTAGTAGGCATATTGAATTCCTCGGTTCCTTACTGCTGTCTCAGCGGGGCGCCCAGCAAGCGCAGCAGCTCGGCTCCCTCTTCATCGGTCTTGGCGGTGGTGACGATGCAGATGTTCATTCCACGGACGCTATCGACTTTGTCGTAGTCGATCTCGGGGAAAATGATCTGCTCTTTGAGTCCCATCGAGAAGTTGCCACGTCCGTCAAACTGCTTCGAGCTGATGCCACGGAAGTCGCGGATACGGGGCAGAACGATGTTGAACAGCTTATCCAGGAACACCCACATCTGGGCGCGGCGCAGGGTCACCTTGGTGCCCAGCTTGACGCCTTCGCGCAGCTTGAAGTTCGAGATAGCCTTACGAGCCCTGGTGACCACAGCCTTTTGACCGGTGATCGCCTCGAGCTCTTTCACGGCGGCGTCGAGAATCTTCGGATTGCCGACGGCTTCGCCGACACCCATGTTGATCACGACTTTCTCCAGCCGGGGGATCTCCATGACGTTGGAGTAGTTGAAACGCTCTTGCATCGCCTTACGAACTTCTTCGTGATAGCGAGTTTCAAGACGCCAGGTGTTGGCCTTGCCAGCACCGTGCTCTTTGCTTTGTGCCATTTCGCTTGTCGGAGAGCCGTTTTCCACCAGGCGCGGACGTGTCTCTCCCCTTCTTCCTATGAAATTAGATGCCTGGATAAACTTCAAGGTGCCCGCCGTAAGGCGGACACCCGATTTTTGAGAAGTGTATTAGGTTTTATCCGGGGTGACCCCAGATGTCAAGCCCTAAGGCAAGAAAAGGGCTACTTGGCCTTCTTCTTGGTGGCTTTCTTCTCGGTGCCTTTCTCATCCTTAGCCTTGGAGGCCGTTTTGCCCTTGGCTTTGGCATCCTTGTTCAACTTGACGTTGCTGGCGTGGATAGGAGCGGCTTCTTCCTTGATTCCGCCTTCGACCTCTTTCGGAGGACGGGGCTTCTTGTGCTTGGAAACGATGTTGACACCATCGACCGTCACGCGGTTGTTCTTGGTATCGACCTCGAGCACTTTGCCCTTCTTGCCCTTATCGCGGCCAGAAAGGATGTAGACTTCGTCGCCCTTTTTAACGTGCACCTTTGACATTAGAGCACCTCCGGCGCCAGAGCGACGATCTTCATGAAGTCTTTGTAACGCAGTTCACGAGCCACCGGCCCGAAGATACGGGTTCCGCGAGGGTTTTTGTCCTCACGGATGATGACTGCGGCGTTGTCGTCGAAACGGATGTACGAGCCATCGGTACGACGAATCTTGTGTTTGGTGCGGACGACGACGGCTTTGACCACGTCACCCTTCTTGATGGCGGCACCAGGCTGGGCGGCCTTGACGGCACCCACGATGATGTCACCGACACCGGCGTAGCGACGCAGCGAACCGCCGAGCACGCGGATGCAAAGAATCTCTTTGGCACCCGAGTTGTCGGCAACGCGGAGTCGACTTTCTTGCTGAACCATAACCTTGTTCTCCGTATTCCTTAGGGTCTACAGAAGACCCTCAATAACTAGCGAGCTCTTTCGACGATCTCGACGACGCGCCATCTCTTCTGCTTCGAGAGCGGGCGGGTCTCCATGATACGTACGATGTCGCCGACGCCGCAGGAGTTCTCCTCGTCGTGGGCCTTGAACTTCTTGGTACGCTTGATGATCTTTCCGTACAGGCGGTGAGGGAACTGACGCGCCACCTCGACCACTACGGTCTTATCCATCTTGTCGCTAACCACAGTGCCCAGGCGAACCTTACGGCTATTGCGGTCGGTTTCGGTTTGCGTGGTGCTCACTTCTTAACTCCCTTGCCCGCCTCGGCCAGCTCTTTTTCGCGGATGGCGGTGTGAATGCGGGCGATCTCCCGCTTGGCGTTCCGGATGTTCCGGTGGTTCTCCAAGTTGCCAGTGGCGCGCTGGAAGCGAAGATTAAAGATCTCTTCCTTGGCGGCGACCAGGGCTTGGCGCAGATCGGCGAGCGACTTGGCTCTCAGCGCCTCATTGTGTTGATTTAGCTTCGTATTGGCCATTGTTTAGCTCCCTAGTTTCTCTCGCACGAGGAATCGCGTCTTCATGGGAAGCTTGAACTGGGCCAGACGAATCGCTTCTTTAGCGGTATCCTCGGGCACGCCGGCGATCTCGAACATCACTCGGCCAGGCTTGACCACGGCTACCCAGAACTCGGGACTTCCTTTACCGGAACCCATGCGGGTCTCGGCGGGCTTCTTGGTTACCGGCTTGTCGGGGAAGATGCGAATCCACACCTTACCACCACGCTTGATGTAGCGGGTCATTGCGATACGAGCGGCCTCGATCTGGCGGCTAGTAATCCAGGACGGCTCCATAGCCTGCAGGCCGAAGGCGCCAAAGGTCACCTTATTACCGCGATGAGACTTACCTCTCATGCGTCCACGATGGGACTTTCTGAATTTTACTTTGCGAGGGCTTAGCACGTTCTATCCTTTTTCGTTCCCGGCGGAATGGTTCTTTTCAACAGCCGATCCGGGCAAAATCTCACCACGGTAAACCCAAACCTTGACGCCGATGACTCCGGCGGGGGTGGAAGCTTCCGTGATGGCATAGTCGATATCGGCGCGCAGCGTGTGCAGAGGCACTTTGCCCTGGAACGTACGCTCGGTACGCGCGATTTCGTTGCCGCCGAGACGACCGGAGAGCTGAACCTTGATCCCCTGAGCGCCAGCTTTGATCGAGCGACCGACCGACTGTTTCATGGCGCGACGGAAAGCGACACGCTTTTCGAGGGCCTCAGCAATGTTCTGGCCAACCAGTGCGGCGTCCAGCTCAGGAGTCTTGACTTCTTTGACCGAGATCTTGATGTTCTTCTTGGTCAGCTTTTCCAGCCGCTTGCGCAGCTCTTCGATGCCGGCGCCGCGCTTACCGATGACCAGACCGGGCTTGCCCGTGTTGATGATCACATGAGTGCGATTCGCGCGCTCGATCTCTACACGAGAGATGCCGGCGTGACGGAGATAGGTCTGCAAGAACTTACGGATCTTGTGATCCTCGTGCAGCCAGTCACCGAAATTCTTCTCTTCGAACCATCTCGAGTCCCAACCGCGAATAACTCCGACGCGAAACCCGATGGGATGAATTTTCTGACCCATATCTAGGCCTCTCCTTTCGAAGCCACCACGACGGTGATGTGGCTGGTTCTCTTCTTGATGGCGGCAGCTCGACCGCGAGCGCGCGGCATGAAACGTTTCATGACGGGACCCTCATCGATCATGACGCGAGCCACGGAAAGCGACTCGGCAGCCAGAGAGTTGTTGTGCTTAGCGTTAGCGATAGCCGACTCCAGCACTTTCTTCAACGGACCAGCGGCCCGCTTAGGGGTGAACTCCAGGATGCTCCAGGCTTCCTGAGCGCTCTTTCCCCGGATCAGATCCGCCACCAGGCGGAGCTTACGGGGGGTGATTCTTACGTATTTTGCGACGGCGCGTACACCTTCGGCCTGACGGGCCTCGCGACGCTCTTTGTTTCTCTCGGCCTTCTTCTTACGACGGTCGGCCTCATCTTTGACTTGGGACATTGACCCGGGCTCCTACTTCCGCTTGCTCTTCTTCTCGTTCTTGCCAGCAGCGTGACCGCGGTACAAACGAGTAACCGCGAACTCACCCAGCTTGTGGCCCACCATGTCTTCGTTGACATAGATAGGAACGTGTTTGCGGCCGTCGTGAACAGCCACGGTGTGGCCGATCATCTCCGGGAACACGGTGCAAGCACGGGCCCAGGTCTTGACGACCTTCTTCTCGTTGGTCTCGTTGAGCTTGAGAATTTTGACGTACAGATTCTTGTCCACGTAGGGACCTTTTCTAATGGAACGCGACATTCTAGCCTCTCCTACTTCTTGCGACGTCTGACGATCAGACGGTCGCTGGCCTTCTTCTTGCGGGTTCTCAAGCCGAGAGCCGGCTTGCCCCAAGGGGTGCTGCTGGGACGACCAGGGGTCGAGCGAGCTTCACCACCACCGTGAGGGTGGTCGCAGGGGTTGGTGGCAACACCGCGGATTTTCCCGCGCTGTCCCAGCCAGCGAGAACGACCGGCTTTACCGAGCTGGATGTTCTCGTGCTCGGAATTGCCGACCAGGCCGATGGTAGCACGACAGGTCGAGATGACCTGGCGGACTTCACCAGAGGGAAGACGAAGCAGAGCCATCTTTCCTTCCTTGGCCATCAACTGGGCCGAGGTGCCGGCAGAGCGAACCATCTGGCCACCCTTGCCGGGCTGAAGTTCAATGTTGTGCACCAGGGTACCGACCGGGATGTCCGACAGGGCCAGGCAGTTGCCGACCTTGATGTCAGAGCCGGGGCCGGAAACGACCTGGCCACCAACGGTGAGTCCCTGAGGAGCGAGAATGTATCGCTTTTCACCATCGGCATAGTGCAGCAAGGCGATGTGCGCCGAGCGGTTGGGATCGTACTGAACGGAGTGAACCTTTGCGGGAATTCCATCCTTATCGCGGGCCCAGTCGATCACGCGATAGCGGCGCTTATGGCCACCACCTCGGTGATAGGACGTGATGCGGCCGTTCGAGTTACGACCACCCGTCTTTTTGAGTGGGCGAAGGAGACTCTTCTCGGGTTCGCTCGAAGTAATCTCGGCGAAGTCCTGGACGCTCATGTGGCGGCGACCAGGGCTCGTCGGATTGAACTTGCGGGTAGGCATAATAACTTTTCCTCTTCTTACATGAAACGTCCGGCGTTCTTTCTACCAGCCGAACGCCAAAAGGTCAAGCCCGTGAAGGCTAATTTTGTGAACCGGCGCCCAAAAAGGCCCCGGCTTGTAGAAGAAGATGGGTCCGGGCGACCGGACCCATCTTCCTATGTCACCTGAGAGGTGCTAGACCTCGAACAGCGGCGTGCCGCCGATCTCGATCTGATCGCCCTCTCTCAGGGTGACAGTGGCCTTCTTACGGGTAGCGGAAAAGCCGGTGCTACGGCCTCTACGTCGAAGTTTGCCGGGATTCTTACCAGTAGTGATCTTCAGCACCTTGACGCTGAAGAGCTTCTCGATGGCCGCCTTGATCTGGATCTTGTTGGCATCCGGGTGCACCTGGAAGGTGTAACGGTTAGAGCCAGCGCCAGACATCGTCTTCTCGGTGATGAGAGGACGAATCAACACATCGTAATGGGTCAGGCCGCGCAGGTCGGCGACGGAGTTTTGAACCTTCTCGCTCACGATAGGGCCTCCTGAATGATGTTGAGGGCTTCCTGGGTCGCCACCACGCGGTCGTGCTTCATGACGTCGACCAGGTTCAGGTCGGACGCGTGAACCACGTTGAGTCCGGGGATGTTGGAAGCAGACTTCTCGACGTGGGCGTTGGGCGAACCCAGTACCAGCAGGGTCTTGCGCGAGTCGAGTTTGAGGTCAGAGAACAGCTTGATGATGGTCTTCGTCTTGAACTCGCTCATGCTCAGTTCGGACAGACCGGTCAGATTCTGGTCGCGCAGGCGCTGCGAGAGCGCGCAGCGCATAGCGCCGTGACGCATCTTTTTGGGCAGCGACTGAGTGTAGCTCCGGGGTCTCGGCCCGAAGGTGATACCGCCGCCCCGGAAGATAGGCGAACGGCGGGAACCGTGACGAGCGCCGCCGGTACCCTTCTGGCGGTGAGGCTTACGGCCACCACCGCGTACTTCGCCGCGGGTCTTGGTGCTATGGGTTCCGCGGCGCGCGTTGGCGAGCAGTCCCACGAAAATCTGGTGGACCAGACCGGAGTTGAAAGGGACGTCGAAAACTTCGCTCTTCAGCTCGAGATCGCCGACGACCTTACCGGCCATATCGTGCAATGATAACTTGGGCATGGTCTATCCTTTCACCGACTTTTTGACCACCACGATGCTGCCCTTGGCGCCGGGAACGGCGCCGCGGATGAGGAGCAGGTTACGCTCGGCATCGATGGCGGCCACGGTCAGGCCCTGGGTGGTTACTTTCTTGTTACCCATCTGACCAGCGCGCTTCTTGCCCTTGAAGGTACGAGCGGGGTCGACGGGACCGTTGGAGGCAGGCATACGGTGAATCAGCGAGGCGCCGTGCGAAGCGCGGCCACCACCGAAGTTCCAGCGCTTCATAACGCCAGCCGTACCTTTACCCTTAGAGGTTCCCTGAACGTCGACCAGCTGGCCAACTTCGAAGGCGTCGACTTTGATGACGTCGCCCACGGCAGATGCGTCCTCGACGCGAACCTCGTGAATTTTGCGCAGGGAACCTGCGCCGTGCTTTTTCAGGTGGCCGAGCTGGGGCTTGTTCAGCGCCTTGTCTTTCACCTCGTCGAAACCGAGCTGGACAGCGCTATAGCCATCCTTCTCGACGGTTTTCTTCTGGATCACCGGGCAGGGACCAGCCTGCACCACGGTGACGGGGACGACGTTGCCTGACTCGTCGAAGATCTGAGTCATGCCGAGTTTGCGTCCGAGAATCGTCTGCATGGGAAACTCCTTTTCCGCAGTGGGTGGCTACGCTTGAATGAGGGAGGGTTGTCTCCTCGCGTTAGGGGCCCGTAGGTCCGCCTGGCGCCACCGTGCTTTTTGATTAACCCTTGATTTCGATGTCGACACCAGCGGGCAGGTCGACTCGCATCAACTGCTCGATGGTTTTCTGCGAAGGATCGAAGTAGATATCGATCAGACGCTTGTGGGTGCGGATTTCGAAGTGCTCGCGCGACTTCTTATCCACGTGGGGCGAGCGCAGAACGCAGTAACGGCTTTTGACCGTAGGGAGCGGAACCGGTCCAGAGATGGCGGCTCCAGTCTGCTGGGCGATCTGGACGATCTTCTCGGCGGACTCGTCGAGGATCGCGTGCTCATACGCCTTCAATTTGATTCTGATACGTTGCTTTGCCATTTCGTCTCCTAAACTCCAGCCCCAACAAGGCGCTGGAGCGAGAAGACTTCAGCCCCGGCGCCAGTGTGGAGCCGAGGCTGAAGTCTCAGGGATAAACCTTACTCGAAGATCTCGGTGATAACACCGGCGCCTACGGTACGACCACCCTCACGGATAGCGAACCGGAGACCAACTTCGAGAGCGATGTTGTCGATCAGTTCGACCCGCAGGTTCACGTTGTCGCCGGGCATAACCATCTCCATGCCCTCGGGCAGGAAGCATTCGCCGGTGATGTCGGTGGTTCTGAAGTAGAACTGAGGACGGTAACCTTTGAAGAAGGGGGTGTGACGTCCGCCTTCATCCTTGGACAGGATGTAGGTTTCGCACTGGAACTTGGTGTGGGGCTTGATGCTGCCGGGCTTGGCGAGCACCTGTCCACGCTGGATGTCTTTACGGTCGACACCACGGAGCAGCAGACCCACGTTGTCGCCGGCCTGACCTTCGTCAAGCAGCTTGCGGAACATCTCGACGCCGGTGACGGTGACCTTGCGGGTCTTTTCCATCATTCCGACGATCTCGACTTCTTCCGAGGTCTTGACGATACCACGCTCGATACGGCCGGTTCCCACGGTACCACGACCGGTGATGGTGAACACGTCCTCGATGGGCATCAGGAAGGGCTTGTCGACGGGGCGAACGGGGTCGGGGATGTAAGCATCCACGGCATCCATCAGGGCCCAGATCTTGGAAGCCCACTCATCATCCTTGGCGCCGGAAGACTCGAGGGCCTTCAGTGCGGAACCAGCGACGATGGGAGTGTTGTCGCCAGGGAACTCGTAGCTGTCGAGCAGTTCGCGAACTTCCATCTCGACGAGTTCGACCAGCTCAGGGTCGTCCATCATGTCGATCTTGTTCAGGAACACGACCACGTACGGTACGTTCACCTGGCGGGCGAGCAGGATGTGCTCGCGGGTCTGGGGCATCGGGCCGTCGGTGGCCGATACGACCAGGATGGCGCCGTCCATCTGAGCGGCACCGGTGTTCATGTTCTTGATGTAGTCAGCGTGACCAGGGCAGTCCACGTGAGCGTAGTGACGTTTCTCGGTCTCGTATTCCACGTGAGCGATCGAGATGGTGATACCGCGCTCTTTTTCTTCGGGAGCAGCATCGATGTCGTCGACGTTCATCTTCTTTGCCTGCCCAGCCGAAGCGAGGGTGTGCATGATGGCAGCCGTCAACGTGGTCTTGCCGTGGTCCACGTGTCCGATCGTTCCGACGTTCACGTGGGGCTTGTTGCGTACGAATTTCTCTTTGGCCATGTTATTAAGCCTCCGTTTCCTTTCTTCACGGCCGTTGACGGCCGGCGTTACCCGATTGGGTTGAACTTTTTAGTTTGTAACCTAGGCAATCACCGAACCGCTGAAGCGGCCGATGATCTCCTCTTGTATATTCTTCGGTACGCCGTCGTATCGGGCGAACTTCATCGTATATGTCCCGCGACCCTGAGTGCGCGAACGCAAGGCCGTGGAGTATCCGAACATCGTGGCCAGCGGGACAAACCCCCTGATGATCCGCGAGTCGCCGGGAGCGTCTTCGTTTCCACGAATCTCTCCGCGACGTCCGCTGAGATCCCCAACAACGTCACCGATACATTCTTCGGGCACTACTACTTCAACTTCCATTACTGGCTCTTTGAGATAGCAATCCCCGTCGCGCAAGGCTTCCCGAATAGCCAGCGAGCCGGCGATTCGGAAGGCCATCTCCGTCGAGTCCACCTCGTGAAAGGAGCCCGAATAGAGAGTAGCCTCAATATCCACTACGGGATAACCTGCCAGAGAGCCCGCTGTCAAGCCCTCCCGGATGCCAGTTTCGACAGCCGGGATAAACTCTTTCGGAATCTCGCCGCCAGCAATTTTGCTAACGAAGCGAAAACCCTCTCCAGCCTCCAAAGGTCGAACCTTCAGGCAGACATGGCCGAACTGGCCCTTGCCGCCCGATTGCCGCTCGAACTTCCCTTCCACATCGACTTCTTTGCGAAGGGCTTCCTTGTAGGCCACCTGGGGGCGCCCTACATTAGCACCAACGCTGAACTCGCGCAAGAGACGGTCGACGATAATCTCGAGATGAAGCTCTCCCATGCCCGAAACCATGGTCTGACCGGTCTCTTCGTTCGTCGAAACGACGAACGTCGGGTCTTCTTCGCCCAGGCGAGCGAGCGCCTGGCCCATCTTGTCCTGGTCGGCCTTGGTCTTGGGCTCGATAGCCACCGCGATAACGGGATCCGGGAACTCGATCTTCTCCAACAGGATAGGATGAGCGATCTCGGCGAGCGTGTCGCCGGTGACGGCAAACTTCAAACCAACGATAGCACCCAACTCGCCGGCGCGGAGCTCTTCCACGTCTTCGCGACGATCGGCGTGCATCTTCAGCAAGCGGCTGGCACGCTCTTTCTTCTCTTTAGTGGTGTTCTGCAGCGCTACACCCTTCGAGAGAACACCGCTGTAAACACGCACGTAAGAGAGACGACCAACGAAGGCATCGCTTTGAATCTTGAAGACCAGGGCCGATACTGGGGCGTCAGGGTCGCTCGGACGCTCTTCGTCCTTGCCTGTATGAGGATGGGTCCCCTTGACAGGCGGTAGGTCCGTAGGCGCAGGCAGATAGTCTACCACGCCGTCCAGCATCGGCTGCACGCCTTTGTTCTTGAATGCCGAACCGCAGAAAACCGGAACGATATCGATGCTCAAAGTGCGCTTTCGAATCCCGGCGCGAATCTGGTCTTCCGTCAGCTCCCCAGTCTCGAGGTACTGCGTCATCAGATCGTCGTCGGCCTCGGCCGCCGCCTCGACCATCTTTTCGCGCCACTCAGCGGCGCTATCGAGAAGGTCTTCAGGAATCTCGGTCTCGGTAAAATTCAGGACGGAGTCGTCTTGATAGTAGACGGCCTTCATCCGAACCAGGTCGACGACCCCACGGAACGAGTCCTCCTCCCCGATGGGGATCTGGACTGCAACCGCAGTTGCGCCAAGACGCTCGTTGATAGCGTCGACGACATCAAAGAAGGAAGCCCCCGTCCGGTCCATCTTGTTGATGAACGCGATACGCGGGACCTTGTATTTATTAGCCTGTCGCCAGACCGTTTCCGATTGAGGCTGGACGCCACCCACGGCACAAAACACGAAGACCCCACCGTCGAGAACGCGCAAAGAGCGTTCGACTTCGACCGTGAAGTCCACGTGTCCGGGCGTATCAATGATATTGATACAGTGATCTTTCCAGATCGCCGTCGTAACGGCGGAGGTAATGGTGATACCTCTCTCCTTCTCCTGCACCATCCAATCCATCGTGGTGTTACCCTCGTGGACCTCTCCTACCCGGTGGACGACACCAGTGTAGAAAAGAATGCGCTCGGTCGTCGTGGTTTTCCCAGCGTCGATGTGAGCGGCGATTCCGATGTTGCGAAATTTGGAGAGAGGTATCGAGCTCGTGTCCTGAGCCACAGCGAGAACTCCTAAAGCGGTTAGCTTACCACTTATAATGGGCGAAGGCTTTGTTGGCCTCAGCCATGCGATGGGTGTCCTCGCGCTTTTTCACAGCAGCGCCGACGCCCTGGGAGGCATCAGCAAGCTCGCTGGCCAGACGCTCCATCATGGTGCGTCCGGAGCGGCTACGAGCACCGGAGATCAGCCAGCGCATAGCCAGCGAGTTGCGACGCTCGGGACGAACCTCGACGGGCACCTGATAGGTGGCACCACCGACGCGGCGGGCGCGAACCTCGACCTGAGGGGTAGCTTTGTCCATCGCGTCCTGGAAGACGGCCATGGGGTCTTTCCCGGTACGGGTAGAGACCAGATCGAGTGCACCATAAACGATACGCTCGGCCACGCCCTTCTTGCCTCCACGCATCAGCATGTTCATGAACTTGGCGATGCGCAGATTATTGAAGCGAGGATCAGGGATGATGGCCCGTTTCGGGGCCGGTCCTTTTCTTGACATTCTTAGCTCCTAAGATGGTTAGCAAGCGACTCCCCCGAGGGGAGACCGCGGCGCGAGAACCTTACGACTTGGGTCGCTTGGCTCCGTACTTGGAACGGGCCTGACGACGGTTGGCAACACCAGCCGTATCCAGGGTTCCGCGTACGATGTGGTAACGAACGCCCGGCAAGTCCTTGACTCGGCCGCCGCGGATGAGGACCACGGAGTGCTCTTGCAGGTTATGACCGACACCGCCGATGTAGGCGGTCACCTCGATACCGTTGGTGAGGCGTACACGAGCCACCTTACGGAGAGCCGAGTTCGGCTTCTTAGGGGTAACCGTCTTGACCTGAGTGCAAACGCCGCGCTTCTGGGGCGAGCCTTTGCGATTGGCGATTCTTTTCGACTTCAGCGAATTGAACCGGACCTGCAGAGCCGGGGACTTGCTTTTGCGAGTCTGGATCTTGCGTCCTTTTCTCACCAACTGATTGATGGTGGGCATAAAAAAAGCTCCTTGTTCGTCCTTGTACATTGCACCCACGAGGGGTGCTGGCCGCCTGGTATGGCCGAGAGGAAACGGGAGCAGGAAGGATATCTAGCTGATATTCCGCCACCTGGAGTGGCTTTCTCGAAAGAAAGCTCCCTTCTCGGTACCTGGTCTGCCGCAAACCCTTGATATATAAGGCGTTGCGGCCGGCCGGCAAAATTGCTTCCACATAATAGCACCGCCCCTAGGGGGTGTCAACACATGGCTAATAGCTAAAAAACGCTTGAATCTTGCGCAGAAGCTGCTCGGAAAGCTGTTCGAGCCGTCCGCCAGCACCGGTCGAATTCTCGCCCTTGGCAGCCTTCGCTCCTTCCGCCTCTTCGCGAGCCTTTTCCGTGCGAAGCTGACGGCGGGCCAGCACCTTGGAAATGACCTGCTCGACTTCAGGATGCGAGACGATGACGTCCCGCAACCCCTCTTTGTCGACCATCAGCAGCTCGGCATCGGTCATCGCATAGACGGTCGCAGAACGCGGCTCGCCCGTAAGCAGCGCCATCTCGCCGAAGTAGTTGCCAATAGCCATCTCGTTGCGCAGGAAGACCTCTCCTTCGGCGTCACGCACCTCGACACCAACGCGGCCGCTGCGGATGATATAGAAAGAGTCGCCCGACTCTCCCTGCCGGCAGATTTTCTCCCCCGCCGCAAAGAGACGGAAGCGGGCGCCCCGAGACAGCAGCTCCAGCGCCTCGCTACCGAGCGCCTCGAGGAAGTCGACGCTCGAAAGGAACGGGAGGACCTGCGGGTCGCTCTCATTGCCATAGACGTACTCCTGGGCGGACGGGGCGTAGACGATCGTTCTGGTTGGATACGGGATCTCCAGACGCTCCCGACGGAAGGCGTACCACATCCCTGCCCGGACCTTCGTCTCGATATTGAAACGCTGCGCGTAATCCTCGACCCACATCCGGATCCGGTACAGCACCTGATGATCCTGGAAGTCCATAATATGAATCTCTGGCCGTGGCTGCTTACGAACCTCCTCGACCTCATCGAGGACTTGCCGGATCACCTCGATGACCTGGTTCGGGGGATGTCGGTAATGCAGACCCACTCTGACGTCGCGAGCGTGCAAACGGGTCGGCGAAGAGTAGTTGGTAATCCCCTCCTTGGCCACCAAACTGTTAGGAAGGTTCACATGGTCGCCGGTGAAGGTCAGCAGCGAGGTTTGACGCCAGTCGATCTTATCGACCCGCCCTGACACCTGGCCCACCAGGACGTCGTCGCCCAGGGCGTAAGGGCGAGAAAGGCGCAACGCCAACCCGGCGAAAAAATTACCCAGAGTTTCCTGCAAAGCAAAACCGATAGAGACCGTAATGACGGCCGAACCTACCAGCAGCGAGTTCAGGTCGCGCTTGAGAACAAGTCCCACGAAGCCGAGAAAGAGCCCAATGAAGACCAACCCGCGAACGAGGTCGCGAAAAAACGTCGGCAATTCGGCCTGGCGAGCGACCGGAAAATAGAAGTCGAACACCCCGGCGACGACGGCTTCGGAAAAAACCAGAACCAGAAGCAGAACCAGGAGCCCCGCGAAAATGGCGGACCACTGCTGGGGAACGCCGACCACCTGAGGCCGAGCCGCCGCAAAATAGAGCGTCGCCCCCAGGACCCCGAGATAGGCCCAGACGGACAGCCTTCGACGCAGCACGAAGGCCAGCGGATGCGACACCTGGGCCCACCGAAACAGATACATGTAGACGATATGAAGAAAGAGAAAGAATACCAGCACAGTCCCCATTGCGTAAGCGCTGGGACCAGTCAGCAGTGGCGCCTCCGTGACCGAGAGAAGATAGCCGGCCAGAGGGAGCGTGTAGACCATCATCGGGAACAGCCAGCCAGTCAGGTCGTACCGCCTGGCAAACAGCATTCTGGGCGGCTCGAGGAGCACCACCAGAGCCACCAAACCGCAGGTCAGAAAAAGCTCTGAGGAGAGAAAAAACGCCTCAGGAATCCTGACCGAGACCCACCACAGAGGCAACAGCAAGAGCAGAGGCAAACTCAGGACTCTTACCCTCTCCTTGATGAGCAGCCCCGTCTCACCCTTCGGGCGCCAATTCTTGAAGAGCAGCCGATGAGCAACCATTAGGCCCAGGAACATGGCCAGGGCGCCCAGCGCCACCAGGAGATTCCGTCGCTCGACGGCGATAAGTTCTTGAGCGTTCAAAGGATCCATGCTAAGGGAGCGGTGTTTCTCAATGACCGACTCGCTTCCCTTGCCCCTCCCCCACCTCGACAAAGGAGAAAAAAAAGAAGGCCCCGTCCGTAGACGAGGCCTTCTTTTCTGCAACTCCTGGCGCTTACAGCGAGGAGAGAGCTTCCTGGCTGAGGTCGAGACCCAGTTCGCGGGCGGTGGACTTGACGTCCGACTCTTCCACGGCCTTGATTTCGACTTCCCGCAGGTCGCCGGTCCGGTCGAAGCTCTTGACGCGAACATCGAGGCAGAGGCTCTGCAGCTCTTTGATAAGCACCTTGAACGACTCGGGGACGCCGGGCTCGAGAACGTTCTCGCCCTTGACGATCGCTTCGTAGGTCTTGACGCGACCGATCACGTCGTCGGACTTCACCGTCAGCAGTTCCTGCAGGGTGTAGGCCGCGCCGTAAGCTTCCAGCGCCCAGACTTCCATCTCTCCGAAGCGCTGACCACCGAACTGAGCTTTCCCACCCAGCGGCTGCTGAGTAATGAGCGAGTAAGGTCCGGTCGAGCGGGCGTGAATCTTGTCATCGACAAGATGAGCCAGCTTCAGCACGTACATCTGACCGACGGTCACGCGGCGATCGTACGCTTCACCCGTACGCCCATCGAACAACACCGTTTTATAGTCAGAAGGGATGGTGCGGTAGCGCGAGATCCAGTTGGCAAGCTTGGCCACTTCTTCCGGAGAAGTCGGCTTCGGCTTGGTCGCCAGGACACGAGCCAGACGCTCTTCTAGCGTGCGGTCGGTGATCACTTCGTCGATCACCTCGTCGCTGGGAATCTCTTCCTTGTTCTCGAGCTCGCCCGCCAAGAAATCCTTGACGCGCTTGCGCAGGTCGCCAGCGGGACCGGCCTCGATCAGCTCTACCACCTCTTTGTGGGTGATGACAGCATCCTCGAACGAGTTCAGGAAGAACAGGGTACGGTCGACCTGACCCTCATCGCTGAGAACGTAGTCCATCTCGTTGGTGGTCAGGTCGAAACCCTTCAGCCCCAGCGAGTAGCGGGTACGAGCCAGCTTCATCAGATCGTCGATCTCGGTTTCCTTGGCCGAGTCGAACACCGGCACTTCCACGCGCATCCGGTTGCCGTCGGGACCGATCAGCATAGACGCGGCCATACCGAGGTGGGTCTCCAACGTCTGACCGATGTTCATTCGCGAGGGAACGCCCAGCGGGTTGAGCACGATCTGGACCGGGGTGCCGTCGGGCAGGTAAGGCATGTCGGCGATAGGCAGAACCTTCGAAATCACACCCTTGTTACCGTGACGGCCGGCCATCTTGTCGCCCTGCAGAATCTTACGACGCTGAGCAACGTAGACGCGAACCAGCTGATTGACGCCGGGGGAGAGCTCTTCCGTATCGTCGCGGGTGAACACCTTGACGTCGATCACCTTACCCTTACCGCCGTGAGGCACCTTGAGTGAGGTGTCGCGAACATCGCGAGCCTTTTCACCGAAGATAGCGCGCAGCAGGCGCTCTTCAGCGGTCAGCTCGGTTTCACCCTTGGGAGTGACCTTACCGACCAGGATGTCATCGGTCTGGACTTCGGCGCCGATGCGGATGATTCCGCGCTCGTCGAGGTCCTTGAGCGCTTCTTCGCCCACATTGGGAATGTCGCGCGTGATCTCTTCGGCACCGAGCTTGGTGTCGCGAGCCTCACACTCGTACTCCTCGATGTGAATCGAGGTGAAGACGTCTTCGCGGACCAGCTCTTCCGAGATCAGGATAGCGTCTTCGTAGTTGTAGCCTTCCCAGGGCATGAACGCCACCAGGATGTTACGACCAAGAGCGAGCTCTCCATTTACCGAGGAAGCTCCATCAGCAAGGACGGTGCCCTCTTCGATGCGCTGCCCGGGGAATACGGCGGGTCGCTGGTTGATGCACGTACCAGCGTTAGAGCGCAGGAACTTGTGCAGGCTGTGGGTGATCTTGGTGCCGTCGTCGGCGTCCATCTTGATCTCGTCGGCCGAAACCTCGGTGATCGTTCCGCCCACCTTCGACACCAGCAGAGCGCCGGAGTCCTTGGCCGCGCGATACTCGACGCCGGTGCCCACGAAGGGAGCCTCGGGACGGATCAGCGGCACAGCTTGGCGCTGCATGTTTGCACCCATCAGAGCGCGGTTAGCATCGTCGTGCTCGAGGAACGGGATGAGCGCGGTCGCAATCGACACGATCTGCTTGGGCGAGATGTCCATGTAGTCGACCCGATCGTGGTTCACGATCTGGGTCTCGTGCTTGGCACGAACAACCACGCGCTCGTCGATGATTCTCATCTTTTCGTCGAGGCGAGTGTTCGCCTGAGCGATCACGTGACGGTCTTCTTCGTCGGCCGACAGGTAGTCGATCTGGTCGGTCACTTCCACCTGAAGATTGAAGTGCTCGCCCTGCAGCGCCATCTCGTTGACGACGTTACGCTCCAGGATTTCGCCCTTCTTATAGCTCTTCTTGGCGAACTTGATCGGCTCCATGGCCCGAACCACCACGCGGCGGTAGGGGGTTTCCATGAATCCGAAGTGGTTCACGCGAGAGTAGGTGGCGAGAGCACCGATCAGTCCGATATTCGGACCTTCCGGAGTTTCAATCGGACAGATACGACCGTAGTGCGAGTAGTGCACGTCGCGAACTTCGAAGCCTGCGCGCTCACGAGACAAACCGCCCGGACCGAGAGCCGAAAGACGACGCTTGTGAGTCAGCTCGGCCAGCGAGTTGGTCTGGTCCATGAACTGCGAGAGCTGGGACGAACCAAAGAACTCTTTGATGGCCGCGACCACAGGTCGGATGTTGATCAGAGCCTGAGGCGTCACCGTCTCGAGGTCTTGAACCGTCATTCGCTCACGAACCACGCGCTCGAGGCGCAGCAGACCGACGCGGAACTGGTTTCGCAGCAGCTCGCCGACGGCGCGGATACGGCGGTTTCCGAGATGGTCGATGTCGTCGACACGGACCACCACGGGATAGTGCTCTTCGCTGACGGGGGCCAGGTAGGTCAGGCCACGGTCTTCGAATAGCTCGATTCCGCCTTCGGGAATCCCCTCGGCCGGAGGACGGTCCTGCAGCTGCTTCTTCATCAGAGCCAGCAGGTAGCGAACCACAGCGACCAGATCTTCCTTATCCAGAACCTGCGGGTACTTGATCACGGACCCGGTTTCAGGATCCTCGATCACGCCCGGCTTGACGACCACACCGGTGTCTTCACAGGTGATAAGGCGTCCAATCTTACGGGCCAGCTTATAACGGCCGACCTTCGCCTGATTGTAGCGCTTGGCCGAGAAGAACAGGTTGTTCAGCAGGGCGCTGGCGCTCTCCACCGAGGGCGGGTCGCCGGGGCGCTGCTTGCGATAGATCTCGATCAGCGCTTCTTCCGTCGAGGTGGAAGGGTCCTTCTCCAACGTCGGCTCGAGCAGCGGCTCGTGATTGAACAGCTCGCGGATCTGATCGTCGTCTCCGTAGCCGATAGCGCGCAACAGCACCGTGGCGGGCAGCTTACGCGCTTTATCGATCGAGACGTTGATGATGTCGTCGGCCGTGGTCACGAACTCCAGCCAGGCGCCGCGGTTCGGGATCACCGTGGCGTTGAAGGCGTTCTTACCGGTCAGGTCCGGCTCGGCGCCGAAGTAGATACCGGGAGAGCGAACCAACTGGCTGACGATGACGCGCTCGGCGCCGTTGATGACAAAGGTGCCCTTCTCCGTCATGCAGGGGAAGTCACCCATGAAGATGTCTTGCTCTTTGACCTCTTTGATGTCGCCGCCCTCTTTGGTAATCAGGCGCACACGCACCTTGAGAGGGCGGGCGTAGGTGGCGTCACGATCGCGGCACTCGGCCACCGTGTAGGTGGGCGGCTCCAGCGTGTGGTCGAGGAACTCGAGCACGAGATTCCCGGTGAAATCTTCCACCGGGGAGATGTCCTGGAACGTCTCCTTGATGCCGTCCTTCAGGAACTCCTCGTAGGACGTTCTCTGCAGGTCGATCAAATAAGGGAGATCGAGGACCTTAGGTATCTTTTGAAAGGAGATCCGGCCCGTTTCCGGATTCACCTGGCGCAACATTGACATGGAGTTATCCCTCCTGACTCTCTCTTCACTCACAGCCCCTCTTTGAGGAAGCCGCGATATAGCAATTGTTTCTATGGCCTGCTCGGCCGGCTTAGGCGCACTGAAGGGGTCGACAAACGAAGACCCCATAACAACAGACAAAGCCAAGTCGACAATTCGACTTCGCTTCCCTTTGTGCTCGTCTCACTTTTTTGCTTTCGCCTCGAAGGGCTTTGACACGCGCGTGCTTCCTAAGTTTCTCCGCTCCCTCGAGGGGCGGGCGGAGAGGCAACCCACATAATAGCCATGCGGTCTCGGCGTGTCAACGGCAAAAGAGCCCTTTCTTGCCAGACGTCTTGACGAAGCTGCCCGAATATGCCGCAAGGAAAACCCGAGGCCCCGGCCTCAGGCCAACTCGTCGAGCCGAGCGGCTAACTCCAGCGCCCGATCGAGGTCCTCGGGAGCCGCCGCCGCAATCACATCGAGCAGGGTCCTCAGCCCGCGCATTGCGCCGGTCCCGGCGCCCCGTTCGGTGCTCTCCTCCCACCAGAAGAAGCCCGCGTGCAAACTGCGGTCCAGACGCTGCTGAAGCTTGGCCACGGCGGCCACCGCCAGGTCGGTCAGGTCCCAGAGATGAGCGTGAGCGTCGTTATAGCGACTCTGCCAGGGCGCAAAGAACTCGCCTTCCCAGAACTGGTCCGAAGTGGTACGCCAGGAGCCTGGCGGGATCTCGTCGCTCTGAGCCGGGTAGTCATCGACCAACTGGCTGGGCCGGACCCAACGGGCCGCCCCGCTCGCCTGGACGGCGTGAAAGAAGTCGTCGAGGACTCTCAGAGAGCCCCGGCGGTGCTCACCGAACGACTCACTGTCCATAGCTAGAAAAGCATACCCCTGCTCGCCGTTCCCGTCGGGCTCGCGCTGGCGAAACCAGTCTCGCAGACCGGCCACCATGTCGCGACCCAGGACGGTTCCAGAGCCGGCATCTCGAGCCCGGTTCACCAGGGCGCGACTCCACAGAGACGAGCGCAAGAGAACCTTCAGGTCGCCGCACAGCGGAACGTACCGATGAGGCGGCGTGCCGTTCAGGCAAGAATAAGGAGTATCGTCGAGGGCACACCAGGCGAAGCCGGCCTCTTTCAAGATCGGCAGCAGCTCCGGGCCGAAAGCCATTTCGGGCGGGACGAACCCGCGGCAGGACCAACCCGGATAGAGCTCCCGATGGCGACTCTGGTCGTCGGCAACCTGCCGCTCGATAGCTGGACGAGGGAGCAGCGGAAGGATCGGCTGATAGGCCGCTGTCCCAACAAACTCGACCCGGCCCGAGCGAACCAGGTCGGCACAAAGATGGAGGCAGTCGTCGTACCCTTCGCTGACCCATCGCTCGGTCAACCCCCAGGGGATCGACAGAGCACACGGATGACGGAGCTCGGCCAGCAGGCGAAGCAAGGGACGATGGTTAGAGTCCACCAGCCGATGAAAGCCCGGAGAGACCCGGTCGGGCGGTGCGGACAGACAGAAGAGGAGCGCTACGTCGATCATAGTGTTACAAAAAAAGAAAAGAGGAGCACGAGGCTCCTCTTTTGTGTGGTCGGGGCGAGAGGATTCGAACCTCCGACCTCTTCGACCCGAACGAAGCACGCTACCAGGCTGCGCTACGCCCCGACTATGGGGGGCAGTATAGCCCAGGCCATGCCGTTCGTCAACAAGCTTTTTTCGCGATCTTCGAGGACCCTAACCGATGGGCCAAAGGGAGGCCGGGGACCATCACGAAGGGCCCGGGGTGGGGTGTTTCGGCGAACTTGAAAAGTGAGGCATAATGAAACTACACCACCTCTTCCTTCTGCTGGCCCTGAGTGGGCTGCTCTTCTTTCCCGCAGCGGCACAGTCGACCGACCCGGACGCCCCCACCCCGTTAAAGTCCGGCGCCTTTAGCGGGACTATCACCACCGGTGGCCTGAGCGACAGCAAGACGACTTACTACACCTTCGACGTCGACAAAGGTCAACTCGAGGTCACCCTGGACGTCTCTCCCCTGAACCCCTCTGATGGCGGTGGGCTGATCAGCTGGACCTTGCTCGACAGCAAGTTCCAGCAGCTCAGATTCGAGAACCTCGCGGCCCAGGGCACCGCCCAACGCCAGGTCAAAGAGATCCCCGTCACTATCAAGCGCACCATCATCATGAAAGTGACGGCCGCCGGCAACGCCGACTACAGCTTCCGGCTAGGCGGAACAGGCTTCCGCCCCAAACCCTGAGAGCTTTGCGCTACCGCCTGCGTCCGGCTCAGGGCTCAGGAAAGAGAACGGGCTTCCCCTTGAGCCCATCGAGGGGAAGCTTGCCCAGCTCTTTGCCGGAGGCAGTCTCGAGCACCGAGAGCGTTTTGCTCTCCCGCCCCACGGCATAGACCCATTTTCCGTCCCGACTCAGAATCAGGTCGTGCTGCCCCTTGGGGATGGGCGCCGTCCACTCGAGCTTACCAGGGGCGCTCCAGGACTCCAGCGTCTGACCGCTCAGCCCCACCGCCAGGAAACCTCCTCCGGTCCGAGCCAGCAAGGCGCCGTAGGTGCCGCTTCCGCCAACGGACGACAGGGGCGCCGCCGAGACGGGATTGAAGCGGTCGAGGCCCGAGCGGCCACCGCTGGCCACCGTCAACGCCTGCGCGCTCAGCAAGGTTCCCTGCACAGCGCCGCCCAGCCGCCACTGGCCTAGCAAGGAGCCGCTGGAAGGGTCGAGCAGACTCAAGCCGTCTTTTTGTCGCACCAATATGGCGGAATCGCTGACCTCGAGACCCAGAGGCTGGCCGCCGGGTAGCGGATAGACACTTTCCACCTTCGAACTCTGCAAAGAGTAGATCAGGACCGATTTCAGGTCGCCCGAAAGCATATAGAGCTTATCCCCTGCTGCGGAAAACTCCATATCCAACAAGCCTTCGAACAACGGGCTCTGCTCTTTGCTGGCCTCACTGAAGGCGGGAACGTTCCAGAACGTCAACCCTGCGCCTTGCATCACGGTGGCCAGGATCGGCGCCTTCGGGTGAACGGCCAGAAGCGGAGTGCCGTTCCCCTTGAGTTCGACCGAGCGAGCGACGCGAACCTGGCCCAGATCGACGATATCGATCTTCCCGGCCCCGGGCATCGCCAGTCCATCGGCCTGGACGGCCCCGCTCAAACACCAGCCAGTAACCCCTATGCACAACCATCGACGAAAGCTCATGGCGTCCGCCATTCTGCGAGGCAAAGTGGGATGCCTCTTCCCCCTACGCAAGGGGAAAAGGCATGTCCAAGCAGGCCTGCGAACGGCCACCGATGCTTCATCCCCTCTGGCTTCTTGGCCCTATCGGCGCCATCACCGGCCTTCTCAGCGCCGCCTTCCTCTATCGCCAAACGGCAACCGACCGGGGCGGCGAAGAGACGGAGCCCTCGGCCAGGGAACAGGGCGAAGAGCATGTTCGCGCCTACTTGCAGCAGCAGGCCAGAGAGATCGTCAGCGCCCTCTCGGCCACCTTCGTACTCTTGCTGACGCTGCACTTCCTGGAACTCCTGGATGCCGCAGTGGCGCCTGCCTTTCTGACTGGAGGGCTCCTCGCCTTCGTCACAAGTTCCCTGAGCGTACTCCTAACGGCTCGGGCGGCCGACCGAAAGGTTCGCGGCCTCGCCGACGCCGTTCACCATGAGGCGCGAAGCCAAGCCGCCGTTGGCCTCATGCTGGGCGGCACAGCTCTGCTCTTTCTAAGTGCGGGCCTTTATCTCGTCATCACCCTGATGGGCACGACCCCACTGCGAGAATCGGTCGTCATGATGGTCAGCTTCGGCATGGGCGCCTCGCTCCAAGCGCTCCTAACACGGCTAAGCGAAGGAGTCTTCACCGGCGGGAGGCGACTGGCGGAAAGGGCGAACGCCAGCGCTTCCGTGGAAACTCCCGACGCGTCCGGCTATCTGGCTGATACCTGGTCGACCGCGGCTGGCTTTAGCGCCGACCTGTTCGAGTCGTATCTTCTCTCCCTGCTCTCGGCCATCGCGCTTGGAGCCGCCGCCGCCGCAGCTATCAGCCCCAGCGACAGCGATGCCCTGGGACGTTTCGTAGCTCTACCGATAGCGGTCGCCGGCCTCGGACTCCTGGCCTCCCTGGCGGGAACCCTGACCCTTCGCCTCTCGAAGGAGGGCGACACCCCGCGGCCACTGCCCTCCACCGACCGTGGCCTCCTCGTCGCCTCCATGCTGATGCTTTTGGGGTCGGCCCTGGTGGGCTACCTTCTCCTGAAATCGGTCCTCCTGCCGAACAGCTTCGGCTGGCTCGGCCTGTGGGGCTGTGTCATCCTGGGACCGATCGCTGGACTGGCAACCAGGTGGTCGGCGGCCCACTTCGGGAGCCACCGCACGACGACCAGCAGACAAAGCCCCGAAGCCTTCGAGCGGCAAGCCGAGCTGAGCCTGATAGAACGAGAGGCGCGGGCCAGACTCGGCGCCGCCCCCCTGGCGGCACTCGTGATCCTCGTCCTGCCAGGCGCCTTCTTCCTCTGCGGAGGAGTAGAACGGGTTTCCCTGGGACTCTACGGAGTCGCTCTGGTCTCGGTAGGGATGCTGAGCCTGCTCGCAAGCCACCTGGTCACAGTAGGCCTGGAAGATCCATCCTCGCCTACCCAGATCGAGACTGCAGACACCCCCGAGCAGAGCCCGTCGACCACGGAAGCGGCCGAAAGCTTTGCGGTCACCGGCGCCGCCCTGGCAACCCTGGCGCTCCTCGCCGCCTACGGAGAAGGACTGAAGCTCGCCCTGATCCGTCTGGCCATGCGAGAACGCGAGGTCCTGGTCTGGAGCGATACTCGCATCGACGAAGTGGCGGCCCGAGCCGCCTCTCGCCTTGACCTGATGAACTGGTACCAGGTCACGCTTTCCAGTCCGCTGGCCCTTTCTGGCCTGATCCTGGGAGCGACACTCTGGCTGGGCTTCTCCGGGCTTCTCCTACGCGCGACGGTTCGCTTTGCTGCAACCTCACTGACGCCACACCCCCAGGACGAGACCACCCCCGACGAATCTCGACCGGAAACGACTTCCTCCATCACGACGCTCACCAGGATAGCTCAGACCTGGACAAGACTCCCCGCTTTCCTGGCCCTGGCCATCCCCCTTGGCCTTGGACTGCTACTGGGACCAGCCGCCGTCATGGGGCTTCTCGGCGCAGGCCTTGCCACTGGCTTCACGGCCATCGCCTTCAGCGGACCCGGCTCGGAAAAAGGGATGGGAGGGGTCAAAGCCGCGGCGACAAGGCCCGCCCTGATCGGACTGGTCAAGTTTATGGCCAGCGCGGCCGTGGTCTTCGCCGGCCTCACCGTCAAATTCTCACCCCATATCGCCCACGCGATAGGGCTTTTCTAAGAGGCCGACCCCCTAGAGGTCTAGGGCCAGACCAGCGCGGTTCCGTCAGGTCGCCCGACGATCAGCGTACTCATCATGCCGACGAACAGCCCCACCTCGACCACCCCGGGGATCTCGAGCAGCGAACCCTGCGTCACGGCAGGCTCGGGAATCGTGACAAAGGAGCAGTCCACCACGAAGTTACCGTTGTCGGTAAGCAACGGTTGGCCGCCCTTGAGCCGGAGGGAAGGCTTGCATCCCTGGCCAGCAAGGTGAACGAGCGTGCTTTCGATACCAAAGCGAAGACACTCGACCGGCAGGGCAAAGCTCTCACTCAGCACCGGTTCGAGCTTCGTTGCATCCACCAGAATGCAGAGGCGACGACTATGCGCGGCGACCATCTTCTCGCGCAGCAGCGCGCCGCCGCCTCCCTTGATCAGGTGCCCACCGTTGTCGACGCGGTCTGCTCCATCCACACACAAGTCGTTGGCCAGCAGCGGAACATCGCCTTCGCCGACCAGGGGGATGCCGTGGTCGCGAGCGATCTCTTCCGTGCCGCGCGAGGTCGGAACGCCCTGAACGCGGATCCCTTCCTCACGAACCCGAGTGGCCAACCCTTCCAGGAAGTAGGCTACCGTGCTACCTGTTCCAAGGCCAACGGTCATCCCGTCCTGAACCAGAGCCACGGCTGCCGTGGCCGCCGCGCGCTTGGCTGCGCGCTGCTCGGCGTCGTCGAGCGACCTGGCCTCCTGAGCGATCACCTGGTGCAAAGTCATAAAACTCAGGACCTCTTTCGGAACCGGCGCTGCCGCGAGCGACCGCCGCCGCCCGAGGATTCGCCACCGGCCGAGCGACCCTCGCGAGGCGCTGCCGAAGCCGCCGGCTTGGCTTTGGCAAACTCGTCCTTCTGCTCGTGCCACCAGTCCAGGTGCTCGGTATCTTCGTCGAGCGCGTCCAGGAAAATCTCGTAAAGCAAGAGCGCTTCATCCAGATAGGACTTCGCCAGAAAGGCCCGAGGGGCGGTGCGCTTCCCTTTCTTGGTGGCCGTGCGGAATCGGCGAATAGCGAGCAAGATCTGGCCCACCCGCTCCATATCGCGTCGCGAGATCCCCACCGCCGGAAGCACGCGTTCGGCTTCGCGGCGTACCAGGCTGTCGGGTGCGTTGGCCTCTAAGAAGCCTTTGGCGAGAACGAACGGCAGAAGCCAGAGCGCGAAGTAGATAGGTCGAGAGACCTTCTTCCCGTCGGCTGCGAAACGGTCTGCCACCGCCAGAAGGTCGAACAGCAGTTGGCCGTCGGGGTCCCAGGAGGAGAACTCTTCCGGAGTCGACAGGTAGCGGTGCAGATTCGGCTCGATGTGCGCCATCAGCCCGCTTTCGAAAAGCAGAGAGATGGCCGAAGCCGAGGCGCCCTCTTCGAGCAGACGAGCGATCTCTTCCTGAACTCGGGGCACCGGGCTCTTGCAGATCGCGGGCGCTGACTCTTTCAGCGCTTTCCAAGTCTTCTTCTCGATAGTGAAGTTCAGCTTCGAGGCGAACTTGATAGCCCGCAACATCCGGACCGGGTCCTCTTGAAAGCGCGTCCAGGGGTCGTTGATAGTCCGAACCACGCCTTTTTCAATATCGCGCACGCCGCCAACATAGTCGATGACGCTGTAGTCGGCGATATTGTAGAACAGACCGTTGATGGTAAAATCGCGACGATAGGCGTCCTCTTCGGGGGAACCGAAGCGGTTGTCCGTCACCAGGAGCAGTTCGTCATCGGTGGCCGCCTCGGGCTGGCAGCGAAAGGTCGCAACCTCGACGATCTCACTGCCGGAAAAGTGCACATGGGCCAGGCGAAAGCGTCGGCCGATCAGACGACAGTTGCGAAAAAGCTTACGCACCTGGGTCGGGCGGGCCGAGGTCACCACATCGAAGTCTTTTGGGGTGCGCTCGAGAAACAGGTCGCGCACGCTGCCGCCCACCAGATAGGCGGTGTGGCCGGCGCGATAGAGGCGGCTGAGCACCCGAAGGGCGCCGGAATCGATCTGTCGCCGCGAAATCGGATGTTCGCTGCGTTTTAGGACAATCACCCGCGAAGGTTCTCAAGCCCGCTAGCGGACTCCTCTACCGATGCCTTACCAGGGAGTTGTTCGAAGAGGGAAGGGTTCCGGAACCGCCGAACCCGCCAGCGTTCCATCAACTGGGGAACTAGAGGAGGTTATGATGAACAAACGTTTGTGCCAGGCCGTTGCGGCCTGCATGCTCAGCGGTGCGCTTTTGGGAGCCGCCGTTGCCGAACCCGCAGCCAATGCGGATCTTGCCCTGATGGGTCCGGACCGCAGTCCGCGCGCCCCCGAGCGCGCCCCGACCGCGCCCACTCGCCGTACCGACAACGTTCGCAGAGAAACCAAGCGGGAAGAGACTGTGGTCGCCCCTCCCGCTACCGTGACGGAAACTTTCGTCTACAAGAAGACGGACTGCCGTTCGCTTACCGATGCTCCTATCGACATCTGGGGCGAGAAGCAGCGCGTCACCGGCGGACCTGCCGTCTACATGTTCGACGAAGACAGAATTCACGCCTGGAGCGCGACCGACGCCTATCTGGTCAACCGCCTGGGCGCCATGGGTGCCGACCGCGAATTCATCCGGCTGGACAACTGCCAGCGTCTTGGCGTGTGGGCTAACGGCCGCATCGCCGGCACCGCCCCGACCACCGTGGTCAGCGAGATGACCAGCCGCCTGATGGCCCTGACCTGTGGCGACTGGACCGATCCCGAAGAGTACAACGTCGCCGGCATCCCCGTGATTCGCGCCACCGGCGTGGACGAATATGCCAACTACTACTACGAAATCTACGCCTGGGAGCGCTTCGGCAACACCTACGCCTTCGCTTCGCGTCGCCCCTATACGGCCCGCTACAACGTCAAGTCGAACACCGACCTGGCCTATCTGATCACGCACATCCACCCTGCGGTGTGGGTTGAGTAGAGACTTCGGTCGCTTCTCCAGAAACAGGGGAGGCTGGGGTCTTGCGACCCTCAGCCTCTTTTGTTTCTGGCTGGCGGGTGGCAAAGCGCTGGCGGGACCTCTGTCCGAACGCGTCATGTTCGTAGCGCCGGTCCTGGGGATCAATAAGGTCTACCTCTGCCGGACCGACGGACGCGATCTGCAACGACTCGCTCGGG
Source organism: Vulcanimicrobiota bacterium (assembly GCA_023447635.1). Taxonomy (GTDB): domain Bacteria; phylum Vulcanimicrobiota; class Xenobia; order Xenobiales; family JADMJV01; genus JAEXNA01. The sequence goes on from JAEXNA010000037.1 coordinate 88,330, forward strand.
TAGAGGGCGACCAGCTAGAGCCCGTGCTTTCCCCCGTCCTGCAAAGGATCTTCTTCGTCCGCCTGATCGATCGCCACCCCCATATCTATTCGGTGAATCTCGACGGTGAGGACCTCAAGGCTCACACCCATGGCGTCTCGAAGGCGATCCATCCCAATCTTAGCCCGGACGGCAAGAAATTGCTGTACTGCACGGACAAGTGGGGCGCCATGGAGATCGCCGAACTCGACCTCGAGAGCGAAAAGATCACCCGCCTGACCTACGATCAGGGGGTCAACCTCTACCCTCGCTACTCGCCCGACGGTAAAACGATCCTGTTCCTCTCCCGCCGGGATGGACAGGCCGAACTGTATCTGCGCGACGTCGCCACTGGCGATCTGAGACGGCTGACCCAAACCCCGTTCGACGAAGGGTCCGGCAACTGGCGCCCCGACGGCAAGCGAATCATCGCCAGCCGGGTGGTGCCCCCGAGAATGTATACCAAGCTTCTGGAAATCGACCTGGAAAACGGCAAAGAGCGCATTCTCCTCCCGGACCTGCACCCTGCTCGTTCTTCCTGCTACTCTACCGACGGCACCCAGATTATCTTTGTCAAGGACCAGGCTTTGTTCACCTACGACCCTTCCGATACAGCTCCAACCCAGTTCGCCTTACGCGGCCAACTGAACCCGGAGTACGTCCAGTGGATAGAGTTTCCGCTGCCGTGATCGAACTCATCGATCTTCGCGAGACGCCCCTGGAAGATCTCCCAGAGCGAGTCCAACTTGAGTGGACGCCCCCGGCGACCCTGATCCTGAGCCGCCGCCCTTCCAACCGCTGGATGGAAGGGCTGAACTTTGCCAGGCCGCTACGACTTTCCAGCGCGCCGCTTTACGAGTTGGTGCTGTGGGTCTCGCCCGAGGCGCTACCGGAGCTCCCCCCAGAACTTCAGCAAGAGCACCAGGAGCTGCTCAGGGGCTACCACGCCCTGTTCAGAGAAGATGGCGACGTCGAGGCCTACCTGGGCCTTCTCGAACAGCATATCCGCTATCAGGAGACGCAGCTCTTCGCCACCATCGGCGCAGCTCTCCCTATCGAGCGAGCGCTGCGCGAACTGGGCTACGAACATCGCGGGCTGGAAAAGGGCGCAGCCCGGGTCCGTGATGCTGTGGCGCAACACCGCCGGGGCGAACTCGAGAAAAAAGCCAGAGACCGCCTGGACCTGGACTTCTACCACCTCCTCGAGCATCATATCGAGCGGGAGAGAGACGCCCTGCTGCCCGCCTGGAGCTTCTTGCAGAAGAATCTGAAAAAGGGCTAGACAGGCCAACGACCCCCTGCTATACTGCGCCCACGGTACCCGATCCGACATAGCTCAGTGGTAGAGCAACCGGCTGTTAACCGGTTGGTCGTTGGTTCGAATCCAGCTGTCGGAGCCAAGAGACCCCTCTTTCGTAGAGGGGTCTCTTTTTTTTATCCCGGAAAACTCCCCGCCCTCCAAAGAAGAGAGGTAGGCGACCCCCTCTCGCTTCAACGCAAAAAAGCCCCGGAAAAGGGTGAAGCCCGGAGTGGCGCTCCGGGCTTCGAGGGGATTGGGTGTCTTGGGAGTATCGTTTTGCTAAGCTCATTATAGATCGAACTCGTCCGGGCAAATGTGATCTCCATCACAACCGGCAGGGGTAATCATCGGATTTTCCAAACTGAGAATCATGGATAATGGGGAACAGCCCGGCGGCCTGATGAACCGCCTGGTCAGTGGCATCAAGGACAAGACCGTGAGAATCGCCGAGGACCAGCTCCGCAAAGTGATCCCGGTTCAGGAGTCTCCGGAGGAAGCCGTGTTAGGCCTGGTGGCCTCAGCCGTTGCCGCAGGCGCCCAGCGGCTGGAAGTTCGGGTCGAGAGCAACGACCTGATCTTGACCCACGACGGCAAAATGCTTCACCCCACCGAGGCGACCGCGCTGGGTCGTGGCAGCGGGACTCATCGGGAACTGTCCCAAGCCGTCCGCATGCACCTGGCTTCGCCCGAGGCGAAGCTGGAAATCCACTTCCTCTCGGCCCTTGGCATGCACAAAGCCGCCTTCAATGGACCCAAAGACCCCACCCTCTCCGACGCCGACCTGAGCGACCTGAAACTGGCCAGAATGACGACTCAGATCGTCCTGCATGGCACCGGCAACTACCGTCGCGTCAACCAGGCGATGGGGAACGAACTTCCCGAATTTGGACTCCTCCGCCGACGCTGTTTCCTGGCTCCGCTCGACCTGCAGCTTAGCGGTCGGCCGATCACGCGCTACAGTGGACTTCCCCTATCCCTGGTCACGGGGTCGAACTTTCACAGAGAAGCCGGGCAAGCCCTGGCCGCCTTGCCATCCTCACCAGGCCTGGGCATCACGGTCGACCTATCCGAGATCGCCGGGCGCCTCCAAACGGTCAAGGCTGGGGTCTGCGGCATCGCCAAAGACCCCAGCGAGGCCGGCTGGTACCGGGTGGCCAACGGGGTCGCCCGAGCTATGTCGGAGGTCGCCTGGCCGCCTCGCACCTGGGGCTTCCTGGTGGTGAGCGACGACGCTCCTTCAGGCCGCCTGGGGGAAGAGGTCGACCTGCTTTCTGCGGCGATGGTCAAAGAGCTGTACGACACCTACGCTGCTTCGGCTTCGACGCAAGAGGTAGGGGAAGAGATCCTCGGGTTCCTGGAGCAGCATCGAGGCATGCTCCAAACCATGGGCCTTCCACCGCTCGACCTGGACCGCACCTTTCTGAAGTTGCGTCAGGCCTGCTCACCTTCCTCGGACCCTCGGGTGCTGAGCAATCGTCTCGACCTGGCCGCCTCACTCGAAGCCGCAGGACAGAACGAAGAAGCGCATCAGCAGTACGCCAAGGTTCTCCACGTCTGGGAAAGCGAGGCGCTCAACCATTTCGACAAATACCGTTTCGAAGAGGGCGCCGCTGTTTGGCAAAAGGCGCTGATGCTACACGAAAAACTGGGGACGGCAGCCTCGGAACTGGCGGCGAAGAACCTGAAACTGGCCGACATCGGGAAGGAGCAGCGACTGGGCTTTGCTGAGCAAGCCTATCGGCGCGCCCTTCAACTCTACCGCGCCTTGCCCCAGGCCGACCCCGGCAACGAACTGAAAGCTCTTCTGGGACTTGCCGAGATCCTGAAGAAGAATCGGGTTCTCACGGAGAGCCTTCGTTACGCCGAAGACGCCGAGAAAGCCCAACTGGCGCTCTGCGACGGCAAAGAGACTCGCGACCTTGTCCCGGTGCTGAAACTTCAGGCCGAACTCCACGACCTACTGGGCGACTACGCTCGCTCGACCGAGTTTGAACAGAAGGCGCTACTGCTGAAATTCCGTCGCTGACGCTGGCGGCCCCCACTGAACCTTGCGCAGTCCGACTGCGGACAGTCGGTCGACCAGGGAGACGATTTGCTCCGACGTCACCTCGGCCGCAATTCGCAGCGTGACGGGTGTTGTCGACGGCAACCGCTCTAATTCGGCCCAACTCACCGTCCGCCCCTCCAACAGCATCCGGGGGCTCTCCCCCTCTGCTGGCATCAGTACCATCAAACCGTCCGCCCCTCCGGCAGAATGGGACCCAGTCTCAGGCTGGCCGAGTTCCGCCAGCGCCAACCCGCTCGGAGCCATAGCCGAGCCTGCGATCATAAAGATGATCAGCAGAACCAGCAAGATATCCGTGAACGGAGTGATATTGATCCCCTCGAACGCTTCCCTCCGTGGGTTAGAGCGCCGACGCCGAATCACGGGGCAACCTCGGTCAGCAAGACGATCTGCTCCCAGCCGGCCTGACGAGCCGCCAGCAGAACAGGATAGAGCCTCTGGTAGCTTAGCTCGCGGTGGACAGCCAGCGCCAGAATGGAGCTGCTCGATGTTTCCTGGAGACGACGGAACGCCGGCTCGAGCGGGCGACCCACAAGGTCCTGAGCGGGCCACACCACCGTGCCGTCCTGCCCCACCGTGACCGAGGTGACCCGGGCCGAAATTTCGCGAAGTTCGGCAACCCGGGGCAACGGCACCGTCTCGGGCCCGGCCTGAAAAGCGCTCGCCGTCAGCAGAAAGGTGATCAGGAGCACCAGCAGCACATCGGTCAGCGGCGTCACATTGATGCTGTGCATAGGAGAGCAGTTCCGCACCTGCGGGATGCCCGCCTCTTTCAAGGGATGGATGGGCCGCCGAGCGAATCGCCAGCCGATGAAGGGTTCACAGTCCGTCCAACGCGGATGGAAGGCTTACGAGCAAGGCGACTGGACGCAAGCAGAAGCAGAGTTCAGGAGGGCCACTGGTGAGAACCCCGACGGCGCCTTCGCGCACCTCCAGCAGGGGCTGTTCGAACTTCGCCGAGAGCGCCCCGAAGCTGCCGCCAACGGCTTCGAATTGGCCCTCTCGAAGGAGCCCCAAAACCCCGCCCCCCAGTTTTTTCTGGCTCTGGCGCGAGAGTTGCAGGGCGAAGTAGGACTGGCCGACGCGGCGCTCGAGCAGTTGGCGAACTCCTGCCCTCGCCATCAGGGGCTCACTTCCCTGAGGCTCCTCAAGGAGCTGCGCCGAGGGACTCCCGGGCCCGTCCTGGCCGAGCTTGGCTTTGGCCAGAAAGGCCGCGCGGGCGGGGAAAACTGGCAGACCTTGATGGCCGGCCTGGGGATCGGCGACCCTAAGTGGCTCCCCCCCGACCTTAGCTCCTCGCAGTATCTCCTGGGGCCGATCCTCGTCGAGGTCGAAAAGCGACTACTGCCCCTGGAATCCCCCTTGCTCGAGCATCGAACCGGCGACATCGCGACGGAACTCGACGCCCTCGAGCCTCCTAAGCGCCAACTGGCCCAGGAGATTCGGAACATTCCTCGCTCCTGTAAGGGCGGCGGCCCGCTTCGCAAGGGACAGCGCGCTCTGGCCAAAGCCTGGTCAACGGAGGACAGCGCGGAGCAGAAGGCTCTGGCCCGAGAAGCCGTTCGCCAGCTTCGCCTGGGGAACAGCATGGACTCCTTCGCCTTCCGTACGAACTACTATCTGGGAGAGGCCTATCTTCTGCTCGCCAAGGAAGGCACCGGCAGCCCCTACAGCCGCGCTCCCCTTCACCAAGCCGAGCGGCGGTTCATGAAGTCCGTCCAACTCGATGGGAACAACCCCTACGTCATGCTCTACCTGGCCCTGGTCCAGCAGAACCTGGGACGTCCGGAGGCTGCCCTGGTTTGCTATCATAAGGCCACCGAGAAGTTCACCAAGCTCCCTGAAGCGCACTATGGGATGGGGCAATGCCATCTTCTGATGGGTCGACCCGGAGAAGCCCGGGAGTTTCTGCTCAAGGCCGTCAATAGCGACCTGGTGCTGGCCCGCGACCGCCTGAATCTGTTAGCGAGTCAACTGGAGAAGCTTGGTCCGGACGCCCTTTCTCAGCCGCTGCCCGCTCCGCCAGCGCCAGCCCTCCCCGTGCCGCCGACGTCTTCCGACGAGATGCTCGTCGAAACGGAAGCCGCTCCAGGCGTTGCCCCGCCGGAAGAGCCGCCCGTCAGCGAGCCCAGCTAGCACACCGCCTTAAATTTCGCGGCCAGCCCGGGCAAAAAAAGTAGCCCCGTCCTTTCGGGACGGGGCTACTTTTTTCGGAAGCTTCAGGCTTAAGCTTCGCCGTCTTTGGGCTTGAGCGCCTCGTGAGCGTTGACGCGACCACCGGTGACCATCTTGCCGGACAGCTGGGGCTTAGCGTCGACAGTCTCCATGATGCGAGCCTTCAGCTCGTCGTTGGTGATTTCGGGGTACTCGCTGACGATCAGACCAGCCACGCCGGTGACGTGAGGGGTGGCCATCGAGGTGCCCGAGAAGGTGTTGTAGGCGTCAGCTTTGCCGGAGGTGGAGGACAGGATGTCCACACCGGGGGCGGCTACGTCGACCGTGGTGGCGCCGTAGTTAGAGAAGCTGGCCAGGTTGTCCTTATGATCGGTGGCGGCCACCGAGATCACGTTAGGCAGGTCGAAGGTCGCGGGGTAAGCCGGGCGAGCGTCGTTGTTGTTACGCTCGTTACCAGCGGCTACCACGTGCATCGAGGGCGAGGCCTTGAACGCTTCGTAGAGAGCCTTGTTGAAACCGCCGCCGCCCCAGCTGTGCGACTGGATGCGAGCACCCATCTTGGAAGCGTAGAGCACGGAGTCGATCGCGGCCTGCAGGGTTCCGCCGCCGGAAGCGGTGAGGAACTTGACGCCCATGATGTTGGCCTTGTGCATCACGCCGAAGAGGCCCTTGGAGTTATCACCGTTGGCACCGATGGTACCGGCGCAGTGCGAACCGTGGTCGTTGTCGTCGAGCGGGTCGCCGGTCTTGGCGGCAGCGTTGTAGCCGTGCACGTCGTCGATCACGCCGTTGCCGTCGTCATCGATGCCGTTGCCGGGGATCTCGCCCGGGTTGGTCCACAGGTTGCCCTGGAGAGCTTCGTGGTTGTAGTTGATGCCGGTGTCAACAACGGCGATCAGGGGGCCGTTCTCGGCCTGGTTCTTACCAGTCTGGATGTTCCAGGCTTCGGGGGCGTCGATGTCGGCATCGACGGTACCGCCGGTCTGCCCTTCGTTGTTGAGGCCCCACAGCTTGCTGTTGAGCTTCTCGGGGGTAGCCGAGACTTCGGCGTCGCTGTCAGCGGTCAGCTCGGCGGGGTCCAGCTGGACCACGTCGTTGGAAGCCGCGAACTCGACGCGAGGGTCTTCACCCATGGCGGCGATGCCCTGAGCGGTGGTCATGCCGGCGGGAAGCTGAACGACCATCATTTCGCCGTTGAAGCTCTTGAACATGTTCTGCGGGATGTCGAAGCGGTGGGCGACTTCGGCGCCGTAATCCTGGGCGAATCCGCCCAGAACGCCGTTGGTGTCCTGGGTGGAAAAGGCGAAGTCAGGCTTGAGCTTGACGATCACCTGGCCGGGCACGTGCTCGGGCAAGGCGCTTTCGATCTGGGCAGCGGCTTCCGCCGTGGTGGCCAGCAGCGAAGCGACGTTGACGCCGCCCTTGCTGAACTGAACCTGGGCGGAGTCCGAAGGGGAAGCCTGGGTTTCCGCAGCGGCCTGGGTGGAGGCAGCGGCCTTGGCGCCTTCGTTCTTCTTGATCTGGTAGACGCCCGCGGCATTGGGGCTGGTGGGGTTGATCATCATGTGACTTGGTAAAACTCCCTACGAATTACAGCTAGAACAGCCTTTTGTGTGGTTAGTGCTCGATTCCGCGACCTGACGCACGGCAAGCTCGACGTTCAACAGCACTATGGTACGGATGCTCTTCGCTTCTATCTTAAGATCACCTTGCCCTGAAGTTATGAACGCGGTATGAACAGCTCAGAAGCGGTCGCTAATCCATACCTGCCAGGTGGGGAAAAGAAAATCCCCGCCGGGCCACGGCGGGGATTCTCTTCAAGCGCGCGAGTTCAAAGCTCAGGCGGCCACGGGCGCAGGCGGTTGCCCTCCCCCACCCTGGGCGGCGGCCAACTGCTGGCCGAAGTGCTGGGCGGCTTGGGCCAGCGTTTGGATCATCTGCAGTTCGGATTGGGCCTGAGTCTCGCCCTTCTGCGCTCTGGCCTGAATGGCGGCCAGACCGCTGGGGTCGCCCGCCAGGTCAGCCGTCAACAGGGTGCGCAGCAGGGCCCCGTTGTCGACTTTCAGCTGCTCCCCCATAGCCACGATGTCGGGGTGGGTCAGCACCGCATTGGCGACCGGCCCCTGCATCACGGCGTCGAGCTGCTGAGCCAACACTTCGGGGCTGGGCATGGTGGCCGCCTTGACCAGCTGACCGACGCGACTGCCGATGTCGAAGGTCTGAGCCGTCTTGACATCGCCAGCCTGGAGTCGGCCGTCGAACTCGGCGGTCAGAACCGGATTCAGTTGAGCCTGCACCAGGGTCAGATAGGCCTCACGAACTTGCTCGGGGGGCAGACTTAGCTCGCCCGCCAGCTTGTCCAGCTCGGGCGACTGCAGGACGCCGCCCACGGCGGGGTTTTGCTGCAAGAAGGTAGCGACCTGAGGATCCGCCATAGGATTTCCCAGGTCAGCCTCCGGAGCGACCGTGTCGTTGGCTCCACCCGTCGCTTCGGCCGTCGCCGAGGTGATGGAACGGTCAAGAACTTCCAACAGTTCGGATTTCCGAGGATCGATCTGTTTACCCGTGCTGTCGACCAGCTGATTCTGCAAGGCCAACTGGTCTCCCAGAACGAGCGAACGCAGCAGCCCGTTGTAGAGGTTCTTGGCGTCCTCGGGACCCAGACCAAGACGGCTGACGGTGTCGTTGACCTCGGGTCGAGCCAGGACTTTCCCGACGAACTCGTGATCGATGGAGCTTTGAAAAAGCTCTTCCTCGACATCCACGCGAGCCTTGTCCCACAGACCGACCAGCTCGGGAGATTTCTCTTCCAGGCGAACCTTGGCTTTGGTCAGGTCGACCCCGGCCTGCAGCTTCTTCTGCTGGGCTTCTTGAGGCGACAGCCCTTCGTAAGCTTCCGAGCTGTTGAGGGTAGCGAAAGCCTGTCCGAGCTGAGCCGCCCCTTCGGGATCCAGAGCGTGAAGTTCGCGGAACGCCGAAGCCATGCGCGACTGCGGCCCCTCGGGCACGGTCGGCGTGGCCGGCGCGCTGAGATCCAGCGGCTTCTCGAGTGTGGCGACCGCGTTGGCCAGATTGCTGAAGTCGGTCAGGCGAAGCGGCTCGTTGTAGCCCTGCCCGCTGCCCAGCGTCGACTCTTGCATCCACCACTTGTCCGTGCCGCCTTCCGCCGTTGACGGAGCCATAGGCCGACCGAGCTTGTAGTTGACCTCTTTGATGACCAGTTCGAGATTCTCTTCATCGCCGGGGCGCTTGAGACCATCGAGCAAGCGGGCCAACAGGTCCTGACCGAGCTCTTCCTGAGACTGGAAGTACATACGGCTTGCCCCGAACACTTCACGACGCGCCAACTGTAGGGTGGCATCGCGGTCACCGGCCTGAGACTTGCCCAGCAGTTCGTTCTGCTTACGCTCGTCGTGGTCGATGTAGAGGGACTGCTCGTACTGGCCTCGGAGGTCGTCGGTGGAGAAGCCGAGTTCGCCCAGGCGCTCGTGCACACGACTGTCCTCGACCACCTTGTCGGTGGTGTCCTTCTTCATCTCCAGCATCACATCACGAGCGACCCAGCCAGCTTCCGTGTCCATGTGTAGCTCTTTGAGTCGCGCCCGAACCCCGGGAATAGCTTCAGCGGCCTCGGGCGGTGCACCGGCGAGCAGCGACTCGATCTGCTGCATGGCCTCGAAACGGGCCACCCGGGAGCCGGACTCGGCGTACTGGTCCATCAGCAGGCTCAGAGTGGTGAACAGACCCATGGGAGGATGCTGCCCGTTCTTGGCGGCAGCCTTGCGTTCGGCGTCGGACGGAACATAGAACAGTTCCGGGCTCTTCTCCATCAGCGGCTGCAGCTGGCCCTGAAGGTCGGCCTTGGCTTGCTCGTTTTTCTCGCGCCCTTCGGCCACCAGCTCTTTGCGACTGCTGGCAGCGGCCCCGAACTTGCCGGTCACGAACCCGGCCACCTTGTCAGCGAAAGCCTTGACCTTATCGGGGAACATCAGACCGCCGACCAGCGCGGGGATCAGCATGATGGGGGCCGCAGCCAGCATCGAAACGCCCGCTCCCAGGGTCAGGGCAAACATGCCCGCCGCCGAGCCCACGGAGGTCAAGATCAGTTTGTTGGTCTTCTGCTTACGCTCGATATCCTTGAGCAGGGTGGAGATCGGGATCTTCTCCTCGTTCCAGCTGCCGTCCTGACGCTCGACCTGGCGAGGCGTCATGGTCGCGCCGTTCTTATGCAGCTCGACCAGCTCTTTCTTCTCGGCGCTGAGCTCTTTGAGCTTGGCCACGCTCTGACCAGCGGCAAGGACCCCGGCCGGAGCCAGAGCCAGCGGAGCCATCGAGATGGCGCTGGCGCCGATCCCCACGGTCAACGCGATAGAACCGATGCCGCCGCTCAGGCCGGTAGCCATGAGGCGGTGTTTGCGCTGTTCCTTGGTGATATTCTTGAGGCGCTCTTCGATCGGCATCTGCTGCTCGCCCACGGCCATAGGGCGTCCGATCTGAGGGTTCATCTTCTCGATGGTCTTCAGGACGTGGGTCTGGCCCTTGCCCTGCAGCTCCTGCAGTTCAGCCTTCTCTTTCGAGAGCGACTTCAGCTCGGCCAGGGAGTTGAGCACCATTCCGCCGCTGCCGATGATCATCGCAGCGCCGGCCAGATAAGGCGTCGCGGCGACGGCCCCGGTCAAAGCGCCGGCCATCGCGCCGGTACCGAAGGCGCCGCCAGCGGCCATGAAGCCGATCACCGACGAACCTCCAGCCATACCTAGCAGCGAGGTTGAAGCCAGCTTGGCCTTCGCCGTACGAATTTTCAGCTCCAGACGCTTTTTCTCGGCTTCCGCCGAGACAGGGACGGCGGCGTTGACGCCTACCTCGAGGGTGATCATGTCCGTCTTAGAGAGCTTCTCGCGCTGCTGCACGTAATGCATCAGATCCTGGCTCTCTTTGAGCGACTCGTACTGCTTGTTCAGCGAAGCGCCGGCCGTGGCCAGGGCGACCAGCGGAGCAGCAGCCGAAACGTAAGGGATGTTCACTACCCCGGCCAGTGAGGACTGAGCGAAGTTGCCCAGGCCGTCGGAAAGGTTGTTCAGGCGAAGGCGCTTTTTCTCGGTGGCCAGACCCGTGGGCGAGGTGCCCATCTTGAACTCGTAGCCTTTGGGAGCAACCGCCGTCCCTTCGGGGACCCCGAACCAGCCCTGAGGGATCACGGTGCTTCCGCGTTCGACCAGGTGGGCGGTCAGGTCGTCGATCGGGGCGTGCCCCTGGGCGTCCTTGACCAGGTGAGATTTGGGAACTTCGAGGGTCTCGAGAATATGAGTGGTCTCGGGGTTTCCAGTGCCATCCACCGGCACCAGTTCGAGACGGCCTTCGGGACTGAGGCCGATATTGGAGCGGACTTCCTCGATTTCGGGAAACATCACCCCGTGCTGCTCGAGTTCGGCCTGCTTGGCGTAGGGGACCAGAGCGATGGTCATCTTCGAACGCAGCTGCCCGTTTCCGGCGTCCTCGCTCTGCAAAGCCTCGGTGGTGGTCTTGAAGCGAGCCGCCAGGGTCACCTCTTCCTTCGGCACCTCAGGGGTGACGACGGCCTCGGGCTCGGGCGCGACGGCCGGCGACTCGGCGCTGCCGTAGCTGATTTGAGGCTTGCGGATAGAGTATTGGGGCTGAGAGCCGCCAACGGAGCCTGATTGCATGGAAAGACCCTTCCTCAAGTCCGCGATTCCCGACACGGACCCTTTTGTGGATAGCCTATTATATAGGGACGCTTCAAGCATGCTCAAGATGATTTTTCAGAGCATTTTAAGACTTGGCGAAAACTTCACAATTGACGGGCGGTTCTCTATACTACCCGCATGTTGCCCAAGCCCTCCGTGGACCCCTACCCCTTTGCCCGACTGCCCCGCTCGCCTCAGGAGCGGATGCTCGACGGCCGCCAGAACCTCAAAGACTTGCTTCCCAGCGAGCTCGAGGCCTGGCTGGCTTCGATCGGCGAGCCGCGCTACAGGGCCAAGCAGATTCTGCGCTGGATGTACCAACGTGGGGTCAGCGACTTCGACGCTATGACCGACCTGTCGAAAGCGCTGCGGGAGAAGCTGAAAGAGTGTGCGGTGATCCCCGTGCTCAAAGTTCGCCGCGCCTCGGAAAGCCGCAGCAAGGACACGCAAAAGTTTCTTTTCGATCTTCCCAACGGAGGCGAGGTCGAAAGCGTGCAGATGCGCTACTCCGAAGAGATGGGCGCTGGGCGCACGGCCGTCTGCATCTCGTCCCAGGTCGGCTGCGCCATGGGCTGCAATTTCTGCGCCTCGGGAGTGATGGGGCTCAAGCGCCACCTTTCGACCTGGGAGATCGTCGACCAGGTTCTGCAGATCCAGAATGCCATCCGCGAGGGCGGCGAACGGGTCGCCAACGTGGTCTTTATGGGCTTGGGCGAACCGCTTCATAACTATGAAGAGGTCCTGCGGGCCGTCCACCTGCTGAATCTGGGAGACGGACTGGGCATCGGGATGCGCCACCTGACCATCTCGACCTCGGGCCTGGTCCCTCAGATCCACCAACTGGCCGACACCGGTCTACCGATCCGCCTGGCCATCAGCCTGCACGCGGTGCGCGATGAGCTGCGTTCTCAGATCATGCCGGTCAACCAGCGATTCGATATCGCGACCCTTTTGGAAGCTTGCGGCGTCTACTACCAGCGAACCGGCCGCCGAGTTACTTTCGAATACATCATGCTCGACGGGATCAACGATAGCCCCGAAGAAGCCCGCGAACTGGCCGCCCTGCTGACGCATCATCAGATCAGCGCTCTGGTGAACCTGATCCCCTGGAACCCGGTCGACGGGGTGCCCTATAAGCGCAGCCAGCCTCAAGCGATTCGCCGCTTCCAGGGGATTGTCGAAAAAGCCGGCATCCGCTGCACCGTCCGTCAGGAAAAGGGCGCCGACATCGACGCCGCCTGTGGACAACTGCGCCTGCGGGACCTCAAGGAGCGGCAGGCAGACCTGCAGGCCGACCTTGACCAAAACCCAACCCAAGATTAGGAACCTTACCCATGATTTCCACTGCCGTTCGCGGGCTGACCGCGTTTCGTAAGCTCCATGCCGGAGAACAAGATTGGCGACGGGGCGACCGAGCCCTGACCTTGCATATGCTGCGCGGCCTGGCGCCGGGCTTCTACCAGGAACAGGGGCTGAGTCGAGAGCACCACGAGGCGATCCAGGCTCTCAACCTCATGCCGATCGAGTTTCCGCAGAGGTTGTCACTCGACGCCGCAATGTCCCGCGTGGACGCCATCTACTTGCGCTCGCTGGAAGGGATTCCCCAGCCCTCACTGGACCGCGAGCAGATCCAGGACTACCTGAACTACAGCTTCCGGAGACACGGCTGGCTATCGGCCTGGCTCATGAGCGAACAGCTTCGACGAGCCGGAGTTGTCGACCGGGCCTACTCGCCTACCGACGCCTCTTCCGACGACCCTACGCTTCGGCTGTACTACCTGGCTCACCGTTTTATGGTCGACAGCGACTACTTCGCCAGGCCGCTAGCCGAAGCTGACTACACGGAGCAACTCGGGGAACTCGAAGGCGCGCTAGAGCCGCTGATCCGCGAACGTCAGTGGGACCTGCTGGCCGAGGCTGTCATCTGCCTTGCGGCGTGCGCTCGCCGTCCTGAAGCGGCCTGGAACGCCCTGAGAATCGCTCAGCGCCGCGACGGTAGCTGGGGAGAAAAGGGCCAGGATACAAGACAGGCCGCCCATACAACGGCGGCCTGCTTGATTGCGATGGCGTTAGAGAGAACCTAAGCGGTAACAACCTCGCCGCCCAGGGTCTGACCAGCGGCGACTTTGCCACCGTTCCAAAGCGAGGCTCCGTCCATCCATCCCTTGCCTGCCGGCTTGACCTTCTCGAGCACCAGGGCGCCCTCGCCGCAAGCGACGATCGGCCCTTTGCCTTTGAGCAAGCCCAAAACTTCCCCCGGCTTCCCGCGTCCTTCGGCGTGGGAAGCCTTCCCGACCTTGAGCGCTTCGCCGTTGGCCAGCGTCGTGGCAGCCCCAGGCTCATCAGCCAGGCCTCGAATCCGATTCCGCACCGCCTCGGCCGACTGGGTCCAATCGACGGCCAATTCAGCCTTGGACATTGGCTTGGTATAGCCGCCCACGGCCTCCTTGGGCTGCTTCACCCGAGGAGCGCTGTCAGTGCGGAGCAGGTCGATGGTCTCTCCCAGCACTTCGGCCCCAACAGCCGCCAGACGGGCGCTGAGTTGACTGAAAGTCTCCTCGGCACCCAGTTCGGTACGCCGCATGACGATAATGTCGCCGGTGTCGTAGCCTTCGTCCATGAAGAAGGTACAAACGCCAGTCTCTCTATCGCCAGCGAAAATCGAAGCTTGCAGCGGGATAGCCCCACGATAGCGCGGCAGCAGAGAGGGGTGAACGTTGATACAGCCGTGCTTGGGTAGCTCGAGAATCTCCGGCGGAATCAACTTGGCGTAAGCGACCACCAGAATGACATCGGGACGGTACTCCCTCAGCTGGGCGATCACGTCTTCATCGCGAATCCGCTTCGGCTCGTGGACCGGCAGGCCTAGCTCCAGGGCCCGCTTCTTGACCGCCGTCGGCTCGAGGTCCTTACCTCGACGCCCACGCGGCTTGTCCGGTTGAGTATAGACAGCCAGCAGTTCGGTGCTCTGGTGCACGAGGTCGAGGGAAGCCACGGCAAACTCCGGGCTGCCCATAAAGATGGTTCTCACTCGTCGTCGCCCTCGTCTTCGTCGTCATCCTCATCAGCATCGCGCTCTAACGCCTCGGCGTCGACCAGGTCCATCGCCAGGTCGGTAAAGAGCTGACCGTCGAGATGGTCCATCTCGTGCTGGAACACCACAGCCAGCAAACCCGAGGCCTCATAGGTCACAGGTTCGCCGTTCTCGTCGAGGCCTTTCACGATCACGATCTCGTGTCGCTCGACCTCTCCGTAGATCCCGGGGATCGACAGGCACCCTTCGGTCCCTAGCGCCCGGCCGGTGTGACTCACCAGACGAGGATTCACCAAGCGAATCGGACCGTCGCCGGCATCGGCCACGAAGAGCCGCTTGGAGACCCCGATCTGAGGAGCGGCCAGACCAACACCGTTAGCGGCGTACATGGTGTCCACCATGTCGTCGAGAAGGCGGGCCAGGGTCTTGTCGACCCTGTCCACCTTATCAGCCTTGCGGCGCAGAACGTTGTCGCCGACGTACTTGAGGGGTAAAACGGCCAAGGCTTACTTCGTCTTCGGTGCGGCGGCGTCGGCGGGCTCGACCTTGTCGTGCTCGACCATGACGGCCCCCTGCAGGTTGTTGAAAGTGTAGTTGTAGTAGACCGCATCGGGCTGGAACTCGACCGTGGTGCCCTTCTTCATGACGGGCAGATTCTTGGTCCACTCCTGAACGACGTCGCCTTCGAGATTCTTCAACTGAAGGTGGATCACGACGTTTTTGAGGTCGTCGGTGGTCGACGAATTCTGAATCGTGGTCGAAACGCGAATCTCGGCCGTCGGGCCGGGCAGGCCGTAACCGGAGTCCTGGAAGTCCAGCTTGAGGACCTTGATGGGGGAATCTTTATTCTTTCCGTCGGTTTTGACCCGATCCACAGCGAATACCGGCAAGGCCAGAACCGCGCACATCAAAAGCCCGGTCAGGGCCTTTCTCATCAGAGCTACTTGGGACATCGTCTACCTCCATAACCGCGAGTTGCCGATCGGATGTTCCTTCGGGCCCCGGTGCATCTTCGAACCCGCCGTCCCTAGAGAAGTTCCAGCGGGTCAGGGTCGAGGGCCAGGCGTGAGCCACGGCCGTCAAAGTCAGGCAAAGTTTTCCTAATAACGGACTGCAGATCCTGCACCGTGGGGGCTTTCAGGATCAGGTGCCAGCGATAACGACTCTGCAGCTTCTCGATCGGACACGGCGTCGGCCCCAGCAGTTCGACTCGGCTGCCCCGGGCTGCCTGGTCGAGCGCATCGCCTAACCGGGTAGCCGTTTCCTCGACCTTCTCGACCTTCTCGTCGCTGATAAGAATGCGCAACATTCGCCGAAAAGGTGGGTACGAGAGTGCCTCTCGCAGGGCAAGTTCGGACTGCATGAAGGCGTCCCATCGGTAGTGCGCCAGGTCGGAAAAAAGAGGATGGTCTGGCTTCTGACAGACCAGCATCACGGTCCCGGGGATGTCGCCTCGACCTGCCCTCCCGGAAACTTGGGTCAACAGCGCGAAGGTACGTTCGGCAGCCCGAAAATCTGGCAGATGGAGCCCCGTGTCCGCCTCCAGCACGACCACCAGAGAGACCGAGGGAAAGTCGAGCCCCTTCGAGACCATCTGAGTCCCTAGCAGACAGTCCAGTTCGCCCCTTCCAAACTGGCCGTAGACCTCTTCAAAAACACTCCCGCGTCCGCCCACGGTGTCCCGATCCAGGCGCGCGACTCGCAAGTCTGGAATGCGGGTAGCCAACTCGCTCTCGACCCGCTCGGTGCCCTGGCCGGGCAGGTCCAGATGACGACCCGAACACTCTCCGCAGGCGGGAGGAGCGGGCTGGCTGGCTCCGCAGTAGTGACAGCGTAGCGAGCGAGAGGCCTTGTGATAGGTCAAGGAAATGCTGCAGTCGCGACACTGGGGCACCCAGCCGCAATCCTGGCAGAGGAGATAGCGCGAAAAGCCCCGTCGATTGAGCAGCACGACCGACTGCTCTCCGCGCGCTTTCACCTCTTTGAGTGCCCGAAGGACAAGGCCGGGGATCCCGAACCCTTTGACCATCTGAAGCGACGGCATACTCTGACCTCGAACCCGATCGGGCATGGAGAGTAGCCGATAGCGCCCCTGGCCGGCCAACGAATAGCTTTCCAAACACGGAGTAGCGCTTCCTAGCAGTAAGGTAGCCTTGTGCTTACGGCAAAGCCAGGCCGCGACCTGACGGGCATGATATCGTAGGTCGCCGTTCTGCTTGTACGACGAGTCGTGCTCCTCGTCGATCACCACGAGCCCCAGCCGGGGCAGCGGAGCAAACACGGCCGAACGAGTCCCCACCACCAGCGGAGTCTCGCCTCGTCGTATGCGCCACCACTGCTCGCGCCGCTGTGCGTCGGTCAGGCCGCTATGGAGAATGCTGACCCTCTGCCCAAAGCGCCGCACGAAGCGCGCCTGCGTCTGCGGCGTCAGAGAGACTTCAGGCACCAGGACCATGACCCCCAGGCCGCTCTCCAGGACTTGCTGACAGGCCCTCAGGTAGATCTCCGTCTTTCCGCTTCCTGTCACCCCGTGCAGTAGCCAGGTGCGCCCCTCGCCAAGCTCGGCCCGGAGCTCTTTCCAAATCCGATCCTGTCCTTCCGTCAGGGTCGGAGGCTCCTCGGGAGAAACCTCAGCCGCTTCGGCCAGACCGCGAGTCTTTCGCTTCGGCGGGCGGCGCAGCCCGGTCAAAACTGGGCCAGGAATCAAGGTTTGCACTACCAGCGGCCAGCTTCCGTAGTAGAAATCTCGAAGCCAGGCGGCCAGCTGCCAGGTCGACTCATCGAGCAACGCCGGCGTCTCCCCTACCTCCAGCAACTCCCGCACGGCTGACGCTTCCAGCCCCTCAGGGAGGCCATCTCGGTAGGCGCGCACCACCGCCCCTCGAGTGCTCTTGCCCCAGGGCACCTTGACGTACCGGCCCACGCCTGGTGGGTCGAGACCGTCCGGAAGCCGGTACGTGAAGAAGCGGTCCAGATGAGGACCGCTTCCATCAATGACGACGTCGACGTAGGGCAACGGCTACTTGCTACGCACCAGAAACGCCTGGTCGAAACCGGCCTCTTTGAATCGGGCCAACTGGGCGTCAGCCGTAGCCTTCTCCTTGAATGTCGGCGAAAGAACCTTGTAAAGGGTGTCGCCATCCGATCCGGTGGCTTCGACGATCTGTACCGTCAGTCCGGCCTTATCGGCGTCGGCCTTGCGGTCATCGGCGTAGGTCTTCTGGGTGAAAGAGCCTAGCTGCACCCGGAACCCTTCCTCGGCAACTCGGGCAGGGGCCGTCGAGGCACCACTCGGAGAGGTTGGAGGGTTGGAGGGCTGAGCCGGCGGTGTGCTGGGGGGCTGAGCCGGAGCGACGGGCGGGGTGACCGGGGCGGCCGGTGCCGTGCGAGCCGGAGCGGGACCCTCGGCCAACTCTTCTGCCCGATCCAGAACATCCTTGGCGGCGCGGGGCGAGTTCACGATGCGGTCGATACGGTACACGATCTTGGTCGGCACCTTGTTTTCGAGCGTCACCACGCCGACGAACAGCAGGTCCTCGGCCAGAACGTTCAGCTTGTTCTCACAGTAGGCGCGCTCACGCTCTTTGTTGAAGTGATAGCTGTAGATCGGAAGGTTCTCGGCCGAAGCCTCGCTGCGGATCTGCTTGGCCATCTCGTTGATGAGCACTTTCTCTAGCCGCAGCATCTCCGCGTCGCCCTCGTCTCCGACAATCAAGACGGCATAAGCGGGCTCGGAAGCCTGAGCCTGCGCGACAGAGCCGCTCCATCCCCATCCCATCAACAGGGTCAAAGCTCCGGCCAGTACCGCCGCCTTCATGCATATAGCTCTCGAATAAGTCATCTTCTTCCTCCATCTCCGGCGCTCCGAGGAAGCTTTCTTCCTGGAGTAGGAACAGCCTGGGCACTTCGCCGAAGCCGCCGCTTCGCGGGAAGGGGTCACCGGGTCCTTTTTACGCGGCCCCATGTCAAACCTGACATTCGCGATGAATTTCCGGTCCAACCGTCCGAAATCGGTCGGCGGGGGTATAATCGAAACGACGCGAGATTCCTGCCGCTCCATCTGGACAGGGCCGCGTGGAGGGTTGATATGTTTTCGGCAGGGCGCGGGAAAGCGACACAGCGGGGGTTTACTCTTATCGAGTTGATGGTGGTTATCGCCATCATCGGCATTCTCGCCGCTATCCTCACCCCGGTCATGATCCGAGCCCGTTTCAAGACCTATCACACCGCTTGCGTTCAGAACGAGCGCAACCTGGCCTCGGCTCTGGAGATGTACCAGATCGAATCCCGAAACATGTACCCGCCCGATCTTGATCTCCTGGCTACGGGACTCAAGCCTTTCATCCAGTCGATTCCGGTATGCCCGACCAATGGAGTGAAGTATATCGACGGCTATACTCCGTCAGACGACTTCAGGGAATACGTCCTGGCCTGCCCCGGCGTCCACGACCGGCAGCTGGTAGGCCTTGTCGACCCCACCTACCCCCACGCGGTTAACGGCGCCTTGTTTCCTTACAAGGCCCCTTGAGCCCCGTCCGGCATCCGATCCTACTTCGGCAAACGCTGAAGCAGCGTCAGCACCGAATCGCGCTTGTCCAACGGCGCCAACTCGGCGGCTCGACGAATGTGCTGCTCGGCCTGACTCCAGTTTTGTAACCCCAGGCAAGCCTGGGCCAGGTCCTCATGCAGTTTCCATGAGCCGGGGGCCAACTCCAAAGAGTAGCTCAAATGCTGCAAAGCCCGAGTCCAGTCCCTCTGGCGGGCCGCCAAGCGACCGCGCAACCAGAGAAAGCGCGCCTTGCTCTGCGGAAATCTTTCCGACCCTTTACGGAACGTCTCATCGGCCTCTTTGGACCGCCCGGCTTTGCGATAGCTACGCCCTAGATTGACCCAGAACTCTTCCTGGCTATCGTCGAAAGAGATCGCCTTCTTCAAGCGTCGAATCGCTTCATCCCAGCTTTCGGATTCCGCGGCGATCTGCGACCAGACGTTCCACACCTCGGCGTTCATCGGCTCGAGCTCGAGAGCCCTCTTGACCTGAGCCTCGGCGGCTTTGATGTCGCTGCGTGCGAGCGCCACCTGAGCCAGGCCGACGCGGGCCCTGGCCTCTTCGTCGGGACGGCCAAGAGCCGCCTGGAACACCTCGGCCGCCTGGCCCAGGTCGCCGGCCAGAAGCAAAGTGTGCCCCATATCGAGGAAGGCCCTGGAAAGCAGCTGGGAGGACTGAGAGCGGTCGATCGAAGCCGCGAACGCACGGAAGGAGGTCGCCGCCTCTTTATGCTGTCCCGAGGCAGCCAGCGCTCGCGCCAGGGAGAGATGTAGAAGAGTCAACGACGGGTCGATGGCCAGCGCCTCCCGGAAGCTGTCGATCGCCTGATGAGCCAGGCCACGCAGGACCAGCGCCTGGCCCAGGGCGCCGTAGGTCTTGGCGTCTCGAGGGTCCATATGAATGGCGAAGCGGAAGTGCTCGATGGCGTTAGGCAAAAGCCCGAGCTCTAAATAGATAAACCCCAGCGCGCGGAAGTAGTCGACGTTTTTGGCGTCGAGCTTGACGGCCTTATGCAGCTCGGAAGCAGCCATATCCAGCTGACCGCTGACGTAGTAGGCCATTCCCAGATCTTCACGATAGGACGCTTCGAACGGCTTCTGCGTGATCGCCTCTTTGTACTGAACGACGGACCGCTCGTCGTACTTCTTCTTGAGGTAGACCCGGCCCAGACGATTTCGCATCTCGGCGCAGTCCGGACGGAGTTCGACGACCTTCTCGAACGCCTCCATCGCCTCGTCAAGCCGGCCCTTGGCCAGGTAGGCTTCGCCGAGCTGACGATGGAGCGCGTCGTCCTCCGGGTGATAGCGGACGGCTTTC
The DNA here is from genome assembly GCA_023447635.1 of Vulcanimicrobiota bacterium. Classification (GTDB taxonomy): domain Bacteria; phylum Vulcanimicrobiota; class Xenobia; order Xenobiales; family JADMJV01; genus JAEXNA01. Next base: position 108,493 of record JAEXNA010000037.1, read on the forward strand.
CCTAGCAGCTCTAACGCCTGGTCAACCTGTCCTCCATCCTGATAGACCTGGGCCAAACGTCGACTGGCGCCGAGGTGACCTTCTTCTTTCCGCAGCGTCTTGCGCAGCTGATTGGCCGCTTTTTCGATATGGCCCTGGCGTCGGTAAAGGTCGCCCAGCTCGACCCGGAGATCAGGGTCGTCTTCGCGTAACTGCAGCGCCTCGGCAAACGCCTCCTCGGCGTGCCGCAAGCGGTTGGTGTTGGCATAAAGCCGACCCAGGATACCGCGAATGTAACCGTCGTGCGGGTCCAGACGGCAAGCCGTCTCCAGGTACAGAATAGCCTCATCATCCTGGCCGTTGGAAGCCAGCATCAGGCCGAGCTGGCGGTTCGCAGCCAGGCTATTCGGGTCGTGTTTGATGGCGATCCGGTAGGTCGACAGCGCCTTCCCGGTCTCGTTGAGCTGACAGTAGAGCAGAGCGAGTCGGCAGCGGACCTCGGTGTCGCGAGGCCGGTCTTTCAGAACATCGCGCAGACAAGACGCTACGTCCTCGGGCTGCTCGACCTGCTGGTACAGATCCGCCAGGGCGAGCAGCGGTTGGACCCGACTCGGCATAAAACTCAACGCCGACTCGAGATGCTCGTGAGCCTCATCGAACATGCCGAGACTCAACTCGGTCCGGCCCAGCTCCAGATAGGCCTCGCCGAACTCGCGGTTCCCCGCAATCGCCTGAAGAAGCTCGGCCCTGGCCTCGTTGAGATGCCCCCGCGCCAGAGCGTTCATGGCGGCGGTGTAGTGCGACTCGGCCTCGCGGCGAACGATATAGATGGAAGGGCGGATCTCTTCGCCACACTCGAGACAGATATCGCTACCCGGGGGGTTTTCGCCGCCGCACTGACAGTAAACCGAAGGGCCGATATTGCTGAACGAGGCGCCTTTCGGGCGGACCGGCTCTGGCGGGGCCTCTTCGCGCTTGTCGGCCTGCATGGACCTCTGCCAGGAAGAGGAAGCCAGGGAGGGGTGGAGGGAGTGCACCGCTGGCCCTCCGGAGGGGTTTGCCTCCGCCATCTCGGGCGGCGGCTCGGCCGGTCCATCAAAGGCCGTCACCAGCATGGCCGAGACGCCTCCAACCGGCCCCCCTCCCGTCCCGCTCGAACCCACCGGTGGCACACCCGGCCCCATAGCCGCGAAGGGAGCGACGACATCAGCTGCATCCTGGGGCGCTGTGGTCGGAAGAACCGTCGGAGTGAAGGGCGGGGCCGTGTACGGCTTAGGGGTGAACCCGGTAACGTGGGTTGGTCGAACAGTTCCGCCGGACGGTGGAGCCGCTAACGAAGCGGACGGCTGCGGCGGGGCGGCAACGACGCTGGGCCGGGCGGCAGGCGCCTTTACGGCCTGCAGGTCGCGACGAAGGTCGGCAACTTTACCGTAACGCACGGCTGGCTGCTTCTCCAGACACTTGAGGCAGATCGCCTCCAGCTCAGGAGTGATGATGGGGTTGAGCTTGCTGGGGCGTCGGGGCGCCTCGGTCAACAACTTCTGCATCATCTCCAGAGGATGCTCGGCCGTGAACGGCAGTTCACCGGTCATCAACTCGAAGAGGATCACGCCGAGGGAGTAGATATCGGCGCGGTGGTCGATGTCCTTGGCGGCCTTCGCCTGCTCCGGCGAAAAGTAAGCCACCGTTCCCATGATCTGATCGGCTCGGGTCAAGGAGTTGCTCCCCGCGAAAAAGGCCAGACCGAAGTCCATGATTTTGGCCCGGTCGCCAGAGCTGACCATCACGTTGTCCGGCTTGAGATCGCGATGAATAACTCCTTGACCGTGGGCATAGTCCATCGCTTCGAGCACCTGATCAAAAAGGTCCAGACGCTCCCAGAGCTCTTCGAAACGACCAGGAGGCCCATCGGCGTAGCGCTCGCCCAGGGTTTGACCCTTCACGAACTCCATGACGATGAAGTAGATCTTATGCTCGCCATCGGGCTGCTCGCCGATGTCGAGGATCTTGATAATGTTCGGCGAGTCGAGATGCGCCTGCGCTCTGGCCTCTCGAAGGAAGCGCTTTACCAGGTCGTCACTGAGCTTCTTCGGAGGCAGGATCTTGATCGCCACCTCCCGCTCGAGCATGGGATCGACAGCTTTGTAAACAATCCCCATGCCGCCCCGCCCAAGCTCGCTGGTGACCTCATATCGTCCAATCTTGATTCCCGACATACTCTACAAAAAGGAGCCCCTCACAGCCTCATAACTTCCCCTTCCCGGCTGGGAAAACCTGGCAAAAAAAAAGACCGCCCACCTCATTCTCGAGAGGGGAGCGGCCTTTTCGGTTGGAGGGAACCAGCTTAAGCGGTGGCCTCGGCGGAGGCCTTCGCTTTGAGCTCTTCGACCTTATCGGTGCGCTCCCAGGGCAGGTTCAGCTCGGGGCGACCGAAGTGGCCGTAGGCGGCCGTCTGGCGGTAGATCGGCTTACGCAGGTCCAGCTGCTTGACGATGGCGCCGGGACGCAGGTCAAACACTTCAGCGACCAGCTTGTCGAGGGCGTCATTGCTCAGGCGACCGGTGCCGAAGGCGTCGACCGCGACCGAAGTCGGCTGGGCCACACCGATGGCGTACGACAGGGCCACTTCGCAGCGCTCGGCAAGGCCGGCGGCAACGATGTTCTTGGCTACCCAGCGAGCGGCGTAGTTGGCGGAACGGTCGACCTTGGTCGGATCCTTACCGGAGAAAGCTCCGCCGCCGTGACGGGCCATGCCGCCGTAGGTGTCGACGATAATCTTGCGACCGGTCAGACCGGTGTCGCCTTCGGGGCCGCCGATGACGAACTTTCCGGTCGGATTGACCAGGATGCGGGGATGGACCAGGTTGTCGCCTTCGAACTGCAGGTACTTGGCATCGACCACCGGCTTGATGACGTGCTCGATCAGGTCCTTACGGATCTGGTCGACTTCGATGCCGTCGTCGTGCTGGGTCGAGATGAGAATCGTGTCGATGGCGCTCGGCAGGCCGTTTTCGTACTTGACGGTGACCTGGGTCTTGCCGTCAGGACGCAGGTATTTCACTGTGCCGTCTTTGCGAACCTTGGCCATCCGCTCGGCCAGCTTGTGGCTCATGTGGATTCCCAGCGGCATCAGCTCTTCGGTTTCGCGGCAAGCGTAGCCAAACATCAGGCCCTGGTCGCCAGCGCCCATCTGCTCTTCGAGACCCTGCGGGCTGTCGCCGCGGTTCTCGAGCGCTGCGTCCACACCCTGAGCGATGTCGGGGCTCTGAGGGTCGATGGAAAGAAGGACGGCGCAGCTGCGGCCATCGATGCCGTAAGCGGGATCGTTATAACCAATCTCGATCAGGGTCTGGCGCACCAGGGACGTCAGGTCGACACGAGCGGTCGAGGTGATCTGTCCGGCCACGTGAATGCAGCCGGTGTGGGCGAAGGCTTCGCAGGCCACGCGGGCAGCGGGGTCCTGAGCCAGGTAGGCGTCGAGCACCGCGTCAGAGATCTGATCGCAGACTTTGTCCGGATGTCCTTCGGTTACGGACTCCGAGGTAAACAGGTGATAACTCAACCGAAATGTCCTCCAGTGGGGATTTTTAGGATAAATAGAAATGGCCGACCGAGGCTAACCTAGGTCGACCATTCGGGTAACTCTTCTTTTGAACTCCGCATCGGGCTCCATAGAAGATGGAGATGTCCCCCGATAGACTGGTGAGTCTCCGAGCGTCCCGTAAACGGGACTACGCGGAAGCGTTGCTCTGAGGTAGAGCTACCAGCTGGCTTTGCGCATGCCGGGCACCATGCCCTTATGCGCCAGCTCGCGCAGAACGAGGCGCGAGACCTTAAACTTGCGATAGACGGCTTTAGGGCGGCCGGAGATCTGGCAGCGATTCAGCACGCGAACCTTGGCGCCGTTGCGAGGAAGGGCCTGAAGTTTGAACATCACTTCCTGCTTTTCCTCGAATCCCAGGCTGGGGTCCTTGAGCTTCTCGCGCAGTTCGGCGCGCTTTGCTTTCTGATTCTCTGCCATCTTAGCCCGCTTCAAATTGCGGGCTACCATGCTCTTCTTGGCCACTTAGCTCTCCCTTTTTCGCTAGCCCCATCGTTTGGGGCATAAACAGTGGGGCTCAATGTAGCAGGATTGCCGCCAGGGGTCAACCACCCATGTCCGGGCGGACTCAAAGATACCTCAAAGATACCGCATTCCAGGGAGCCCTCACTCCTCGACGCCCCTTGATTAGCCAAGGCGAGGCGCCCCCTACCTCGGGCTTTCGCCTGTTTCAGAGGAGGGGAAACGCCGCTGGACTGAGGAAACTCCCCAGCCTAACGCGGAAAGGGAGCGAACAGTTGAGAATTCTCTTATGGAGCCACTCCGGCGAAAGCGAAACCCTAATCTCCCCTATCTTGTCTTCGGCCGGCCATGTCCTGTTCCGTGCCTCGTCTTCGGATTCGCTGCTCAGCGACGCTCGAAGAGAGCAGCCTTTCCTGATAGTCCTTGCCGTCCGGGATCGGGATCCCCAACTGCTAACGGCGGTCGAATCCCTGGCCTCCCACCCCGACACCCGTTGGACGCCCATCCTGCTTCTCGCCCAGGGCGATAGCGATCGGGGGCATCTGCGAGCCCTTTTAGAAGCGGGAGCCAGCGCACTGATCACGCTGGACCAGGACACGGATCTTCTCCACGCTCGACTGACCGCGCTGGAACGCTCGGTCTTGCAGGTCGCCAATCTGCGATCGGCTCGCTTCACCGACGAACAGACAGGCTTCTACCACAAAACCTTCTTAGAGGACCAGCTCAAGGTCTACTGCCGTAAGCAACTGCGGGACGGCGTCGCCTTTTGCCTGATGTTCCTGGAGCTACGTGGAACGGACGAAAACGTCCATAAAGCCGCACTTCATCTTGCCGCTACCGTCCGGGGCGCCGACCTCTTTGGCCGCTGGGACAACGATCTGTTTGCCGTGCTGCTTCCCGCCAGCGGGGAAGAACAGGCTCGACTCCTCGCTCGTCGCTTCGAGGCGATCCTTGGGAAAGAGCCGCTGCAGGCCAGAGCCGGCTTGATCGTGTCGAGCCGCTGCACGGTCGAACCGGAAGCACTGGTCGAATCTGCTACCAACACCCTGGATAGCGCCTGGCAGTCCGACTCGCCCTTCCTTTGGACCTGGAGCGAAAGCGACGGAGCGGGCGTGCCCGCCACGAAAGAGCCGACCGCAGGATGAGCTCAGCCCAGCGCCTAGGCGTCCCTTTCCCCTCAGGCCGTCCCGTCCGAGACAAGGTGGAGCGTGCTCTGGAGTTCTTGCGGTCCAACACCGAACTCGCTCCGTTCTGCCCCCTTCTCGAACAGGCCGAGCGCTGGACTTCCGAGCCGGGCTACCTTTGCGGCTCGGACCAGCAGCGAGCCGAGGAACTCATGGCTATGTGGAGCGAGAGCGGCCCGGCCCGCTCCTGGTGTGGACGGGGCGGCTACGGAGCCACCCGGCTCCTGGGCCTCCTCCAGAGCTCTCTCGAAGGAACCTCCCTACCGCCCAGTCGCCTGCTGGGCTACTCGGACATCACGGCCCTATTTGCCCTGATCAAGGTCTTGAAACTGCCGATCGACTGCGTGCACGCCCCCGTTCTGACAGAGCTCCCCGACCACCCCGAGCCAGAGACCGTCTTCCGGGCCCTTGAGGGAATTCCGTGCTCCTTACCGGTCGGAGCGCCCGACGGGCAAACGGCGAGCTTCTCGGGAACGATCTGGGGCGGCAACCTGGCCGTGCTCGCCTCCCTCTGTGGCACCCCCTGGCTTCCCAGACTCACTTCCGGCGCCGCCTTTCTAGAAGACGTCGACGAGTCGCCCTACCGACTGGACCGCTTCGTAACCCAACTCCACGACAGCGGCTTCTTTGCTCGCTGCGACGGGGTCTTTCTTGGTCAGTTCACTCGCTGCGGCAGCGACAACGCTGGACACCTGATCGTCCGAGAGCGCCTGCGCGACCTGGGCATCGCCCTGCTGGGCGACCTTCCCGTCGGGCACGAAGCCTACCATCTCCCGCTTTTCCTGGACCTCCCCTATCGATTCGACGCAAAAGGAGGCGTCCTGCAGCCTCTGGGCGACAGGTCAGATGCTCTGAACGTTCGAAACGCCGCCCATCATGTCGCAATCGACGGGGGCTGAAGCCCTTCACCAAGAGCACCACGCCCAGGACGTCTTCCTGGCTCTTCTCTCTAGCAACCCTCGACAAGCCTGGGACGAGATCGAGTCGATCCGGCAGAACCTGGTGGCCGAGCGGATTCTGTTTGGCGACAAACCGATTCCGCTGATCTTCGCGCCGACCGTCCTGTCACGTCATCGCTGGGAAACTCTGGCGGGACAGATGGCTGACCTGAACAAGATGCTCACCCGCCTCGAGCCAGTGTTACACGAGAAACGTTGGTTGGACTGGCTGGGCTTCCGCCCTCAAGAGCAAGAGTGGATCCGGATCGCTCATCAAGTCCGCCCCGGCATGACCATCTCTCGCGTCGACGGCTTTCTGAGCGAGAACCCCGCGACGCCCCACGACTATAAGATTGTCGAACTCAACATCGACTCTCCCGGTGGCGGCGCCTTTCTCGACGTCGGCTCGAACGTGGTTCAGAAGTCGGAACTGTGGCAAGAGTTCGCTCGCAAGATGCCCGGCCGAACCATCCCCTTCTCAGAAGCGCTCTACGACCACCTGGCCGAGGTCTGGCAAGGGTTCCTGCAGGACAACCCCGAGCTTTCGGCTCCCAGCGGCAAGCCCCGCATCGCCATTGTCGACTGGATCACCGTCAGTACCCATCGAGAGTTCGAGCTGCTCGCCGAGGGGCTCAAGCAGCGCGGCTTCGACACCATCGTGGCCGACCCGCGCGAGCTGCAATACTCCAACGGCCGCCTGCGCGACTACGACGGCCGACCGATCGACCTGGTCTACCGTCGCGTTCTGGTCGAGGATATGCTGCGCGATCCCGAGGGGTCCATGGCCCTGGTCGAAGCCTGCCGAGCGAGAACGGTCTGCCTGGTCAACAACTTTAGCTCGAAACCGTTGACTGTAAAATCACTCCTGGCCCTTTTCCACGCGCCCGAGGGGCGAGAACTGTTGACCTCGGCCGAACGGGAGTTGGTCGACCAACTGGTACCTATCACCCTTCGCCTGACCGACGACAACATCGAACTGGTGCGACGAGAGAAGGAGCGGTTCGTCTTGAAGCCCGCCGACGGCTGGGGAGCCCAAGGGCTTTACCTGGGCTGGCGCTGCACCAGGGATGAGTGGGACGAACATATCCGGCGGAGCCAGGCCATCGGCGGTTACGTGGCTCAGGAACGGGTGGAGATCCCTTCCCGGTCACTGCCGACCTGGACGGGTGACCACTGGGAGTGCTTCAACTACATGTTCGACCTGTCTCCTTACGGACTGGCCGAGAAGGCCGTCAGCCCCCTGGTGCGCCTCTCTCCTTCCGAGGTGCTCAACGTCAAACAGGGCGCCCGCATTTCTGCGGTCTGGATTCTCGATTAAAGGCAGACGGAGGAATGAGGGCGAGGATGACCAAGTTCCCGCTCGAACATTTCTTCGACGAGGTCTCCATCTATGCGTGCGAAAACCCTGAACCTGGCCAGCCTGCTCCTTCTGCTGGCACTGATCGTCCCCGCTGCGGCCCTGTTTGGCCCTCCTAGCGCGACCTATCGTGGTCGCGTCAGCTACATGCAGCCGACCAACTTCGTCCTTATGGGCGACCGCGGAGAGACGATCCGCATCATGGTGCCTCGCGACCGGAAGGTCCCGCCCGAAGTGCAGCTGGGCGTTCTAGTCGAGGTCGATGCCGTCCAGGGCAACGACAGCCTCTGGTACCTGGATAAGTTCACCCGAATCCAGCTCCAGCCCAACGAATAAACCTCCGCAGCCTCGACAGCAAAGATGGCACCCTGATACAGGGTGCCATCTTTTTGCCCATGCGAAAGGAGCCAAAGGGAAGCTCGTATAAGCCTGTGAGCCTATGTTCAGGTTCTCGCGTATCGTTTTTTTGACGCTCCTTTTTGCTCTTCCCGCCCTGGCGGAGGCTCCGGTCCCCGTGGAATGGTCTGTCCAGCTGCAAGGCGAGAACCTGCTTATCGACGCCAAGACAGCGGCAGCCAATCCGGCCCAACGGGCCAGCGGAAACTATCTGGAAGTCACCTTCCCCAAGTCCAAGCTGAACGGCTCGGCTTTGAGCAAGGCGATCGACCGCGGCCTGGTGCAACGGGTCCAAACCGTCCAGGACGGTGACGGCGCTTCGGTCCGAGTCTTTTTCCTGAACAAACCGAAAGCAACGCTGAGCAAAACGGCTACCGGCTATCGCTACACCGTGCGCACCAGCGAACCGGCCGGCTCGCCGGCCGCCGCCAAGCCCAAGCCGGCCGCCGAGGATGAACCAGCGGCCCAACCCCCTGCCGCCCCCCCGCCACCCGC
>JAEXNA010000070.1 GCA_023447635.1 Vulcanimicrobiota bacterium
GGCCGAGGAAGTCGGCGAAGCCGACATCGCGCTTCGGGAGTGGAACCTGGCGCTGCGCGACCGACCCGACGACTCTGCGGTCGCCGGCCATCTGGTCGAAGCGTACCTGGACGCGGGTCGACTGGAAAAGGCCGCCCGCACCCTGCGCGCCATCGTCAAACGCGAGCCAGCTAAGGTCGACGCCTGGGAGACTCTGATCGAGGTCCTGCGGCAGCTGGGTCAGTCCGAAGAGGCCGAAGAGTCCCGCAAACGGGCCGCCATCCTGACTTCCGACCCCCGCTTTGCGCGGAAGCTCGACCACCCCGACCCCCTGCTGGGCCGCGAACCGTCCGAACATGAGCCCGACGAAGCGTTCCTGGCCCTATTTCAGGAGCGGTTTCAAGGACGCGAAGGCGTCTATGCTCGTCAATGGGTGAACCCCAACGGAATGACCGGCTACAGCCCGGTTCGTGAGCCGCTGAGCTTGAAAGCCGTCAAGGTACACTTTCAGGGCGGGCACACTTTGGGGATCTATCCGTTGAGAATGGATAACACAGTGTTCTTTGCCGCGTTCGACCTGGACCTGTCGCCACCCGTCCTCAAGGGCTGCGCTCCCGGCTCTGCAGGTTGGAAGGAAGCGATGGTCCAGATGGAATCTTACGCCGACCTGCTGCAAGGTCGTGCCGAACAGATGGGACTGACTCTCCACCGAGTCGACAGCGGCTACAAAGGCTTGCACCTGTGGGCGCTGTTCAGCGAACCGGTCCCGGCCAAACAGGCCCGCCAGATGTGTAAAGTGATAGCGATGGGCATCACGGTGCCGCCGTCTGTGCGTTATGAAATCTTTCCTAAGCAAAGCACCTTGCCCTCCGACGGCCTGGGCAATCTTATCAAAGTGCCGCTTGGCGTGCACCGGAAAACCGGACGACGCGCCTGGTTCACCGGCGCCGAGCGCACCTGGGAAGGCCAGCGCGAGTACTTGAGAAGCGCCACTTTACTGAACCGTGACCAACTTTCGGACTGTCAGGAAGCTTATGCGGACCAGGAACTGGCTACTCTGACAGCGGCTGATGAGCTGGTGCTCACGGCCACGGACGTCGACACCTCGCTGCGATCCGTACCGGAACCGGAGCCGCCTCTCTACCACCCTGAGAACGACGATCAGCTGCAGCTTCTGCTCAGTCGCTGCGTGACGCTGCGCGCTCTGGTAGCCCGGGTCGACCACGTGGGCCAGCTGGAACATGACGAAATTCGTGTGCTGACTCATACCGTGGGCCACCTCGCTTCGGGCCCCAACGCCGTCAACTGGTTGCTGGCGCGCTGCTTACAGACCGACCCCGCTCTCTTCATGAAACGGCCTCTGCGAGGCAACCCGATGAGCTGCGCTACCATCAGAGCCCGCATCCCCGAAGTCACCTCGAATGTCCCCTGCGACTGCCGATTCGCCAACAACGGCGGTCTCTACCCGACACCCTCACTTCACCTCTCTGCGGGCTCCGGGCAGCCCGTCGAGCAGCTGCAGTTCCAGGCTTTGCTCAGCGATTTTTTGAGGGCGAAGCGAGAGGCCTTTCGCTGGGCCAGACTGATGGAAGACTATTCGGCTAAAGTCGAACTCTGGTTCGAAGACGCCGGGGTCCAGGAGATGCGGACCCCGTTTGGCCTACTTCGGCGCCAGGTGGATGCCGCCGGCGAATCGACCTTCGAGCTTTCCGTCTGATGGCTGTTCTCTATGTTGTCGAACAGGGGGCGGTCGTGAGCAAGCGCAGCGAGGTCGTCCAGGTCAGCAAAGACGGAGAGCTGTTGACCACCGTTCCCGCGTTTGCCCTGGAACAGGTCCTTCTCTTCGGTAGGGTTCAGCTTACCGCTCCGGCCCGCGACTTCTTACTCGAGAAGGAGATCGACACCGTGTTCATGACCCGCACCGGGCGGTTTCGAGGACGCCTGACCTCGTACTCGGGCGGGAACATCGAGCTTCGTCAGGCTCAGTTTCGTTTCTGCGACCAAGACGAGCTCCTGGTCGACCTGGGGAAGCGGTTCGTGGCCGGTAAGCTGGGCAACTGCCGCGCTCTTTTACGGCGCCATCAGCGTCGAGCCCAAAGTCCCGAGGTCGAACGCGCGCTGTTGCGGATGAGACAGTCTCTGAGCTTGCTCGAGGGCGCTTCGACGCTCGACGAGGTTCGGGGGTACGAGGGCGACGGAAGCGCCAGCTACTTCGGCTGCCTGAATGATCTGATCAAGCAGCCCGGCTTCGAGTTCCGTAGACGCACCCGCAGACCGCCTCGCGACCCGTTCAATGCGCTGCTAAGTTTCGGCTACACCATGCTCCTGGGCACAGTAATGACCGCCGTGCAGGTGGTCGGGTTAGAGCCCTATCTGGGCGCGCTTCACTCTCCTCAGAGAGGTCGGCCCTCGATCGCTCTGGACCTGATGGAAGAGTTTCGGCCGCTCCTTGTCGACGCCATCGCCATACGAGCGGTCAATCGGCGTCAGTTCCTGGCCGAGGAGTTCGAGTACCGGACAGAGGTAGCTCACGACGTGGACTTTGCCGACGGTGAGTCGCCGGGAAGTGCAGACTACCCGGTTCTTCTGGGACGACTGGGGGTCAAGAAGTGGATCGCTCTCTACGAAGAGCAGCTGCGTAGCCCCATCGAGTACCCGCGATTCGGCTGCCGTTTGTCGTTCGGCCAGATCGTGTTAGAGCAGGCGCGGCTTCTCGCCCGACACTTTCAAGGCGAGGAGTCTTACCAGTCGTTTCTGGTCAGGTAGTCCGATGTTCTTCTTGATCTCCTATGACATCGTGGTCGACAAACGACGCAGCCGCGTCGCCCAGGTCCTGGAGAACCACGGGAACCGCGTGCAGAAAAGCGTTTTCGAATGTGTCATCACCGAGAAGCAGTTTCTGCAGCTTCGAGAAAAGGTCGAGAAGATTATGGATTTCGATACGGACAGCATCCGGTACTACCGGCTCTGCAAGAAATGCGTAGACACAGTGGAGGTAGCAGGATGGGGAACCGTGACGGAAGATCCGAGGACAGCGATTCTGATCGTATGACGATGGTCATCGAGGCGGAAGAATCAGTGGAGAGGAACCTGGAAGGCTCGGAAGAGTGGAAAAAGGCCGAGACCTTTCGCAAGGCCGAGATCTATGGACGGGCGGCTAAGGCGTTCCGAAGCTTCTGGGAACAGACGGCCAACCCCGAAGCGGGCTGGCGCTACGCCCACTGCTTACGGAAAGGCGGCATGGTCGAGATGGCGCTAAACCTGTTACAGGAATTAGAGCAAGTTCATCCCGAGCACGATGCGATCAGGGACGAGCTGGTCTGGGGTCTGTACGAGGGTCGCCTTCTTCCGGCCAAGCAGGAAGGCGACGCTTTTGCCGTGATCGAGGCGGCCAGGGCGATGGTTTCTGCCGAGGCCAGCGGGGTCGCGTTGAAACTCGCGGTTTTCGCGGTGATGGGAGCGGCTAAAACGCGCGGGCAGTGGAAACTGGTTTCCAACTGGTGCGACCTTCTGGAGCCGGCCGAACTCGATGCCCGAGCCAAGGTGACGAAACACGGCAGCATCCCTTCTGATCGGGAACGATGGTATTTCGCCAAGCTCAAGGCTTTGGTCCATCAAGAGGAATGGCATCTGGCTGCAGCCGTCGCTGGCGACGCCTGCCGTGATTTCCCGGAGAACCCTAATTTCATAAGGTGGAAGGCAAATTCCCTCGCGGGCCTGGGCCAACCTCGCGACGCCATCGAGCTGCTCGACAGCTTACGTCCGCGAATCGCCTGGTACGCTCTGGCCGATATGGCGCGCTACTCCTTCGAACTCGAAGATATCGAGGGAGCCTGGACGCTGGCTCAAGAGGCAGCCCACGCGGTAGGTCAGGACAGCGCGAAAGTCAACCTCTGGGACCTGATGGCGCGGACCAGCCTGGCCTTGGGAATGCCCGACGTTGCCATGAGGCATGCGGGGCTGATGGAGGCCGTCCGCAGGGAGCAAGACTGGCCGCTGCGTCCCTCCCACCAGGACCTTATCTTGAGGGTGCTGGCCGAAAACGGGCTGCTGGCCTTGCCGCAAAAGACATCGCGCGAGTGGAAGCAAGTCTGCCGAGATCACTGGGGCACGCGCCCCGGCGCTTCACTAGCCAGCGAGTTTCGCCCGGTCCAGGGCGAGGCGCAGGAAGGGCGGGTCGTTAGCTGGGACGACGAGCGGACCTTCGCATTCATCTCTCCGATCGGAGGCGGCGAGCAGGTCTTTGTTGTCGCCCAGGATCTTCCAGCCGAGGTGCGTCGAAACGGAGCCCGAGTGAGGTACCACACGATCAAGCATTTCGATAAGCGGAAAAACCGGGAGAGTCTGCGAGCTGTCCAGGTCGAGCCTAGGCGCAAGTAGGGCGAGCGAGGAGACGGCGCGAAGCAGCGGGGGGAGTCTGACGCCGGACCCCGCAAGGCCTCGCCGCTAGGCAGCCACCCAGGGGATGGAAAAATCAGAGCGCTTTACTTGTCCCGTTTACGGCCAATACGGGTCCAGCCTCGCAACGAAAAAGCCCGAGCTAACAGATAGCTCGGGCTTTACTTGTCTCTGGTGAGCTCTAAGCGAACACGCCGCCCCGGTTAGCTCCGGCGAAACCGCCGCCGAAGTTAGGGCTCTGTCCCATCGCGAATCCCTGCCCGTTGTTGCCGGCGTTGAGCACGCTGCCCAGGCCGCCGAGTCCACCGGCTCCGCCCAGAGCCAGCTGCACCAGCTGGTGGGTCTCGGGGCGGACCGACTTGTTGTTGGCTCCGCCAGTCTGCTGGTACAGAGCCGCCAGCTGCTCGCGTCCACCGCCAGCGCCCTGAGCGCCGAAGTTACCGCCAAGGCTCATCTGACCGCCGGCGCTGCCGTTCTGGAAGCCGCCGATCTGGCCGTTCTGACCGGGCTGACCGTTCTGTCCGCCCTGCCCGAACTGAGCGTTCTGGCCGTTCTGGCCTCCCGCCATCATTCCAGTCAGGATGTTGAGAGCCATCTGCGAGAGCGCGCTGTCCAGCTGTCCACCCTGAGCCTGCTGCGGCTGCTGGGCCTGCTGCGCCTGCTGGGGCGCCTGCGGAGCCTGAGCGCCGCCGCTCTCGCCTCCACCCGACTCACCGCCTCCGGACTCACCGCCGCCCGCGGCTTCTTCGGATTTGCCGAAGTTCTCCATCAGCCCGTTGAGCAGACCTTTGATCTCCTCGAGCTCCTTCTTCATCTGCTCTTTCTCTTCGTCGATCGGCTTGCCGTTCTCGTCGAGCTGCTGACCGTTCTCGTCCACCGGCTTGCCGTCTTCACCGACCGGCTTGCCGTTCTCATCGAGCTCGGCGGGCTTGCTGGCGTCCTCGGGCTTCTTGACGTCGCCAGCGCGCTCGGTCTTGTCGTCACCTTTGGCCTCGCTGCTGAGCTTGACTTCGTCCTTCTTGGCGACATCATTGGTCTTCTTCGCCTCGGGCGCCTTAGGAGCTTCCTTCTTGGGAGCCTCGGTGCGCTTGGGAGCAACTTTAGGAGCGGAGTTTTTCTTGATGGTCGACATATCGGAGCCTCTTTCGTTCGCGGTGTTCCGCGTGGTTTTCTTGAGCTCAATGTACCGCGACCGCTTTAGCGAGCCCCAAGATCCCACCCGCCTCATGTTGCCAGCTTGTTAACACTCCGATCCAGCCATTCCACATCTGTTCCACCCCGCCATCTCAGCTCTGTTCGATGGCTGTTCGTTCCCCGGCGGGGATGGGGTTGGAGGGGAGCGAGGTATGCTGGGAGTGGGAGCTAACAGACAACAATGAGCATCTCTCCAGATTTCGACCGAGCCTGGGCGCTCTACGAAGAAGCGAGGCGGAAGGGACATCGGCGTGAGACGCTGGCCTCCCTTGGCAAGGCACTGCGTCCGGTGCTGCTGGCACCGACGACGCGGGCTCGCCGAGTGACCGCGTGCGGGTCCGCCGAGTGCCCGCGCCCTCGAACCAGACCGCGCGGGCTCGCCGAGTGCCCGCGTGCGGGTCCACCGAGTGCCCGCGCCCTCGAACCAGACGACGCGGGCTCGCTGAGTGCCCGCGTGCGGGTCCACCGAGTGCCCGCACCCTCGAACCAGACGACGCGGGCTCGCCGAGTGCCCGCGTGCGGGCCCGCCGAGTGCCCGCGCCCTCGAACCAGCCGACTCTCCCGGAACGCGAAAAAAGGCCCGCGTCGCAGAGAGTGACGACGCGGGCCTGACCTTCCAGGGAGAACGAACTTAGAACGAACGAGTGATGTAGGAGCGTCTAGGCAAAGACGCCGCGGTTGGGAGAGAAGCTCTGACTCTGGAAACCCTGGCTCTGGAAGCCCTGAGCGGCCTGGCCGGGCTGGCCGACACCGGGGTTAGAGAGGCCGGCGCCGCCACCACCCAGAGCCAGCTGGACCAGCTGATGGGTTTCGGGACGAACGCTCTTGTTGTTGGCGCCGCCGGTCTGCTGGTACAGGTTCGCCAGCTGAGCGCGACCGCCGCCGGCCGCCCCCTGCAGTCCAGCCATAGCGCCGCCGCCCTGAGCTCCGCCGTTGATGCTCATCTGACCGCCGCCACCGTTACCGTTACGCTGACCACCGTTCTGCTGACCGCCCTGAGCGAACTGGCCGTTCTGAGCGTTCTGACCAGCCTGACCGCCGGCCGCCATTCCGCTGAGGATAGCGATCGCCATCTGCGACAGCGCGGTGTCCAGCTGTCCCGGCTGGGACTGCTGCGGCTGCTGAGCCTGCTGCGCCTGCTGCGGCGCCTGCGGAGCCTGAGCGCCGCCGCTCTCGCCTCCACCGGACTGACCGCCGCCCGACTCGCCACCACCGGACTGTCCGCCAGCGGCAGCTTCCTCGGCCTTGGCGCCAAAGTTTTCCATCAGACCCTCGAGCAGACCCTTGATCTCCTCGATCTCTTTCTTCATCTCTTCCTTCTCGGCGTCCGCGGGCTTCTCAGCCTCGGCGTTCTCCTCGATAGGCTTCCCGTTCTCGTCGACCGGCTTGCCCTCTTCGATCGGCTTGCCGTTCTCATCGAGTTCAGCAGGCTTGCTGGCGTCCTCAGGCTTCTTCACATCGCCGGCGCGCTCGGTCTTGTCCTTACCCTTAGCCTCATCCGAGAGCTTCACTTCGTCCTTCTTGGCGACGTCGTTGTTCTTCTTGGCCTCGGGCGCCTTGGGCGCTTCCTTCTTGGGAGCCTCGGTGCGCTTGGGAGCAACTTTGGGAGCAGAGTTCTTCTTGATGGTCGACATAGGGAGCCTCTTTCTTATCGCGGTGGGCCGCGTCGTTTTCTTAGGCTCAATATATCGAGGCGGTTTTAGAGCACCCCAAGATCCCCCCGGTCAAATGTTACACGGTTGTGAACAGTTGGACACGGAAAATTCCACTTCAGTTCCACTCCCCCACGGCCAGCCGCTCAGTCCAGCGCCATCAGCGCCCGCTGCCGATACTCCAGCATCGCGATCGACGGCTCCTCGTCATACTCCGTGCGCAGCAACTTCTCGGCCCGCTCGTAGTGCGCCAGCGCCTCGCGCGCCTTGCCCATCCCCAGCCACGCCTTCATCACCGCCAGGTGCGCCTCGCCCCGCGACGGGTCGATGTCGAGCAGGCGCAGCGCGTAGTCCAGGGTGTTGCTGAAGCGCTGCTTCTGCAGGGTCCAGTCGATGAAGCGCGAGAGCAGTTCCGCCGCCTGAACCTCGAGCCGATGCCGGTCGTGCACGGCCCAGTCGTAGTACGCCCCCTCTAAGTAGGGCCCGCGGTACAGGTCCAGCACGTGCAGATACTCTTCAATGTTGTAAGCGTTAGTCGACCCCTTACGCACCGAATCCGCCAGCTTCTCGAAAAGCTCCAGGTCGTGCCAGCGCGGAATCTCGGGATTGAGCTGCAGCCCCGACCCGGTGCGCACGATCGGGTCCATCTCGAACCCCTCGACCTTCAGCGCCTGGCGCAGGGTCGACGTCGACCAGTACAGGCAGTTGCGCCCCTTCTGCACCGAGCCCGGCCAAAAGCTCTCGAGAATCTTATCCTCCGACACGGGATTGTCGCCCGCCGCCGCCAGCATCGCCAGAAGGTACTTCGCCTTCTGCGACCGCCACTGGGTCTCCTGAACGCGCTGGTCGCCGCGATACACCGAGAGCGGTCCTAAGGAGAAGACCCGCAGCAAAGGCACCGACGGCGTCCCCTCCTCGGCCCCGTGGATCCCCTCCACCACCGCCCGCACGCAATCGTCCTCGTCTAAAGATAGACGGTCCAGGATCGCCTCACGGTGAGGCAGCACATACCGCGTATGAACCTCGGCCACGCGCAGACGGCCGCCCGGCGACAAGCGCCGACTGTAGAGGCACTCGAGAACCAGGCGCGGGTAGTCACGCACTAACCGCGCTGCCGACCCGGCCAGCGCCCCCTCGCTATCCAAGACGCGAGGCAACAGGCGCTGAATCAGGGGTGCCAACCGCTCACCAAAGGACGAACGCAGCACAAGATCCAGAGCCGAAGCCAACTCGGCCTCCTGCGCCCCCTCGCCGCTCAGCGCGAACAGGGCCAGCAGCACCGCCCCCTCTCCGACGCTCAGCTTCAACGACGAAAAAGCCAGTCGAGCCCGCTCTAAAAGCGACCGGGCGTCCTCGGCAAAGCCTGCGTCCCAGAGCAGAAAAGCCAGCTCGATAGCGCACCAGCCGAACGGCGCCGCCCCCACGAACTCGGCCATGCGCAGCGTTCGCTGAGCCAGCTCCCGAACCCGCGCGGGCGACTCTTTCCCCTCGCC
>JAEXNA010000081.1 GCA_023447635.1 Vulcanimicrobiota bacterium
ACCGAGACGAACATCACCGAGTCCACCATGATGGGGCACAACCCGGCGCCCCCTGGCGGGGGTGGGCTGGGCCTGGGCGAGACGGTAGCGCTGGCGGGGCTGGGAGAGGTGGAGGCCGAGCGCGAAGTGATCGTGGTGGTCCCTCGTGAGGTGGGGTTCACCGAGGCGGCGGCCTTGATGAGCGAGGCGATTTCGCGTGGGGTGGCCTTAAAGGGCTGCATCGTCTGTCGCGATGATGCTCGCCTGATCGCCAACCGTTTGCCCTACACGGTGCCGGTGGTCGACGAGGTGTCGGCTATCGATAAGGTGCCCCTGGGGATGCAGGCGGCGGTCGAGGTGGCGCTGCCCGGTCATACCATTCGTCAGCTTTCGAACCCTTACGGGTTGGCCACGCTGTTCGGGCTGGACGCGGACGAGACGCGGATGATCTCGCCGGTGGCGCGGGCCCTGGTGGGGCTGCGTTCGGCGGTGGTGGTGCGCACGCCGGCCGGTGAGGTGCGCGACCGCGTGATCCCGGCGGGCAGTCTGAAGCTGTCGGGCGAGCGGCTGACCCAGGAGGTCGACATCAGCGAGGGCGCGGCGGCCGTGATGAAGGCGCTGCGCCGGGTATTACCGCTTTCCGACGCCTCAGGCGAGGCGGGGACCAACGCTGGAGGGATGCTGGCGCGGGTCAAGGAGAGTATGGCCGAACTGCACGGTCTGGAGATGGACGAGGTGCGCATCGGCGACCTGCTGGCGGTGGACACCTTCGTGCCTCAGGAGGTGCGGGGCGGTCTGGGCGGAGAGTTTGCTCTGGAGAACGCGGTGGGGTTGGCGGCGATGGTTCGCACCTCGCGCGGGCCGATGGAGAGGCTTGCGGCGGAGCTGAGTTCGAAGCTGGACGGAGTGCCGGTTCAGGTGGGCGGGGTCGAGGCCGAGATGGCGCTGAAGGGCGCTTTGACCACACCGGGGACGGCGGCTCCGCTGGCGCTGCTGGACCTGGGCGGCGGTTCGACCGACGCGGCTTATCTGGGCTCGGACGGGGAGCAGCGGACGGTGCACGTGGCCGGTGCGGGCGACCTGGTGACCCATTTGATCGCTTCGGAACTGGGGCTGGAAGAGCTGGAGGTTGCGGAGAATCTGAAGCGCTATCCGCTGGCTCGGGTGGAGAGTCCGTTTTCTATTCGTTTAGAGGACGGGAGCGTGAGTTTTTTCTCTGAGCCGCTGGGTCCGGAGCTTTTTGCCCGGGTGGTGACGCTGGTCGACGGGAAGCCGTCGTTCCCCATCCCCGGGCGCCATTCGCTGGAGCATCTGCGTCGGGTGCGGCGAGAGGCGAAGCGGAAGGTGTTCGTGGTGAACGCTCTGCGCGCTCTGGAGCAGGTGGCGCCTTCGGGGAACCTGCGCTCGCTGGGGTTCGTGGTGCTGCTGGGCGGGTCGTCGCTGGACTTCGAGATTCCCGAGATGATCGCCGAGGCTTCGGCGTCCTACGGCTTTGTCTGCGGAGCGGGCAACGTGCGCGGGGTCGAGGGGCCGCGCAACGCGGTCGCTACCGGGTTGGTGGTGGCGCACGTTCTGGAGGTTCAGGGGTGAGGGTGGAGGATCTGCCGCCGTTCGTGCCTCTGCTGCTGCCCGAAGGGTGGAAGGCTCAGGCGGAGGCTCTGTCGGCGGGGTTGGAGGAAGAGGGGATTCCGTTTCGGTTGGAGCGGCTCTCTTCGGCGGACTTTGTCGGGGCGGCTCACGAGGCGGCGGGTCGCTCTCTGCTGAGGGTGGCGGTGGCCGGGGGAGAGGAAGGGGGCTGCGTGCATATGGCCCGCCTGCCCCGGGACGGTCCGATGCTGTCGCTCCCCGCGGGGGCCGATGTTTTTCAGTGGCGTCTTCTGGGACACGACGCCGCACGACTGGTCAAGGGGCTGCCCTTGAATCTGGCGACTTCGGTTGGGGCCTTGCCCTCTGCCGCAGATCTCTTGAAGGAGGCTCCATGAATATCAGTTATGCGCAAGCTCAGGCGGTGGTCGCTGCGGCGGTTGCGAAGGCCGAGGAGATCGGTCATCCGATGAACATCTCGGTGGTGGACTCGGGCGGTCATCTGGTGGCTTTTGCCCGCATGGACGGGTCGATCTTTGCCAGCATCGACATTTCGTGTCGTAAGGCGTACACCTCGGCGGCGATGAAGATGGATACGCGCGACATCGGCCCGCTGACCCAGCCGGGGCAGCCGCTGTATGGATTAGAGCAGACCAGTGGCGGCATGGTGACCTTTGGCGGCGGGATCGTCCTGCGTAATAAGGACGGCCAGCCGGTGGGAGCGATCGGCGTGAGCGCGGGGAGCGTGGAGCAGGACCACGAGGTGGCGGCGGCCGGCGCGGCGGCGTTCGCGCCGGGGTAGGCCGAGCGGCTTGAAGGTTGCCGGGGGCGGTCGTTTCAGATTTTGGAGCGGGCTGCTTCGGGGTGGGCGGAAAGTTGCAGCGGGATTACCTGCAACGTTGCGCGCTTTTACGTCGCAAGTCTTGCCGGGGGTGTATTCACGGCCCTTGTGACGTTATGGTGACGATAGTTTCACGTTGGTCTTGTAGCCTGTGGTCAGATAGAGAGACGTCACAGACGTCCGAATCGCCCAGATGAATTATCGCTTAGCAGGAGACCCACAGTGAACATTTCGAGCATCGGACCCACCCTCGCCCAAAAAGGCATGCAGACGATGAATCGTCTGCCCCAGTCTGACGATAAGGCTAGAGCCGAAGTCGGTGAGCAGTATCTGGGCAGCATTGCCAAGAGCAGTGAGAACGAACTCGAGAAGACCGTAGCCAAAATGGCTCTGCAGGCAGCGGCGCCCGTCCCGCGCACTGGTCTGATGGCGGCGCTGGGCTTTGGCCCCAAGGCTCTGCATCCCCGAGTTCGGGATGAGGTTTTCGCGTCGGCCCTCAAACATATAGCTTCTGGTGTCAGCGGACCGGCCGCTGCGGTGTTGTCGATGGTGGGTTATTCGGCGATGAGCATGATTCCGACGGCCTTGAACGGTGACAAGGCGCACGTCGGAAAAGATTTCGTGGCGATGGTGCGCGATCACTCGAGCGACCCCGCCCAGAAGGTGGATGCCGAGAACGCACTGGCCATCGCGGATAAGTCGGCTAACCACCGGAGCGCTTTTCTGACCAGGACTTTCCTGGGCGAGCAGTTCTCGCGTCCTCAACCGCCAGCGAGACCTCCGTCCAGCGGTGGTGGCGGCTGCGGATAGCGACGTCCGACGCGACTTTAAACGATTCTCTCTAAAGAGACCTGGTGGGAGCCGGGTCTCTTTTTTGCGAGGGCGAGGACTGGGTTCAGGGTGCTGCTTGGCTGCGACTCGCTGGCCAATGGGCCGACCTGGGATACGCCGTACTTTCGCGGTTCGATTGGGACTGCATGCGGGCCGAACTGGGCCGCGCGACCGACGAGATAGCTTTCGCGGTTCGATTGGGACTGCATGCGGGCCGAATTGGGCCGCGCGACGAGAACCCGCTGGCTGGAGAGGCGGAGAGAGGGGGAGGGCGAACCGGAGGCGATGGCTGACCTCGTCTATCCGAAGCAGAACCGCGTGACTCCCTTTGGTGAGATCGTAGCGCGGCCGGAACGGGGGCTCTTCACGGGCAACCGCGGCGGAGCGCTGCACGACGACGGGCAGCGAATAGTTCGCCACTTTACCAGCAAGCGCTGGATCATCTGCGCGCTAGAGTTCAACAACCGCAAGGCCAGGATTATGGCGCCGGGCGAGTACACTCACCTTTTCTTCCTCGACGAGGCCACTGCATTAGCCGCAGGCCATCGGCCCTGCTTTGAATGTCGTCGACCGCGCGCTAAAGAGTTCTATCAACTCTGGCTGGAGACGCTGGAACCGGAAGCTCGGGAGCAGGCCAACCTGGACCAGCTCGACGCTCAGCTTCACCAGGAGAGGATCGCCCTGGAGACTGGTCGGCGCCGAGGAATTCAGAAGACCCACGAGTCGACCGGGCGCGAACTACCTGACGGTGCGATGGTGCTGGTCGACCGTCTCCCACATCTGCTGCACGGCCAGCTCGCCTACGCCTGGAGTCCGTCGGGATATGGCGCGCCGATGACCCTCCAACCGGATCTTCCTCTCACGGTGCTGACCCCTCCAACCGCCCTGATGGTCCTGGCGCGGGGGTACCAGCCGGAGCTCCACCCCTCCCACCGTCCCTCGCCTCCTCAGGTGAAGGTGGGCGTCGGTATCATGGTGGTGCGCGGGAACGAGGTGCTGCTGGGGCGGCGCAAGGGCTCGCACGGGGCGGGGGAGTACGCCTGGCCCGGCGGCCATCTGGAATATGGCGAGACCATCGAGCAGTGCATCGCGCGCGAGATTTCCGAGGAGACCGGGCTGACCGTGCGTCCGGTGCGGCCTGTCTCGCTGAGCAATGCGCTCAAGTACGACCGGCACTACGTCGACATCCAGTATCTGGTCGAGTACGTCGAGGGCACCCCCGAGACGCGCGAGCCGGACAAGGTCGAGGGTTGGGGCTGGTACTCGCTGGACGCCTTGCCGGAGCCGCTGTTCGAGTTCGCTCTACGCGGCCTGGAGGGCTACCGCGCGGGACCAGGGATCAGCTACTTTTCGATCGGCGAGGCTCTCGACTTGGCTACATGAAGCCCCAGTCTTCTTCCAGGCTGGCGCGGTGTTGGCGGTTGTTGCGCATGGCGTCGTTGATGCGGGCGTTGGCCCGCCACATCGTGGCGAGGGCGGAGTCCAGCCCTTCGACCCCGGTCTGTCCCAGGGTGAACGCCCACATCTCTTCGATGGCGTCTTCGAAGTCCAGAATCCCCTCGAGCGCTTCCTGAATCTGGGCCTGATCTTCCTCATCGTCGCCTGACGCTTCGACGGCCACGAGGTAGAGGTTGCGGCGGTTCTCCATCTCGACCTTGGCATCTCCCAGCCATTCGATGAACTCGGCCGGGGTCACGGTGCCCAGGCGCAGCGCCTCGATCTTTTTGGCGAACTGGTCGTAGCGCGTGGTGATGTCGTCGACGTGAGTGGTTGGGGTCGAGGTGGAGGCTGCGGCCTGCGCCTCCGGCGCTTCGCTGGTGGGGAGGAGGGGAGGAGCGGAGGGGCCACCGGTGAGGTCCATTCCGCACATCTCGCATTCGGCGGCGCCGGGAGAGTTCATCGCTCCACAGTTCAGGCAAACAAACATAAGGCAGAATACCTGCTGCGGTGTGGTGCCGTCCAGGACGAGATGCGCAACCGGTTGGGTGGTCGGAATAGACCGGCTCCCGATGGGATAAATGTACCTTATCAGTTCTTGTTAGTTGCGGTATCTTAACTGCAGAGGTTAACCCCTCCGAACCCCTGGCGGATGACCCCCCCCGATGCTAGAGGTTCTTTTTATTTTTCCGACAAAAAGCTCCGGGCTCTTGCGAGAACCTGGAGCTTTTTGCGTTGTGGGCAAGGGACCGCTAGTCGGAGAACTCTCCGCTTCGCCATCTTGCGTTGAGGCGGGCTCGTTTGGGCCACTTCAGGAGTTCTGGCACTGGTGGAATGTCGGACAAGGAGTGGCCACAGATGGAGCGAGGTTCGTAACTCGTGACGAGGTCGCCACGCCAGTCAACTCTCTTGACCGCATCCACCAGAGGAGCGTCCGGGTTCGATATGCGCAATTGTCCATGCACTCGAAGCAGGTCGGGATCGAGCTGGCTTCCGTTCCACCACAGATAGCCGAGCCAGGCAGAGAAAAAGACGATAGTGGGAGCGATCAACAGAGCCAGGGAGTCGCGCCACAAGGCAGCGGGTCGGACGGGAGCGTATAGAGCGCACCCTCGCCGCGCCAAGAGGCAGGCCACAACGCCCAGAAACCAGCCTAACCCCACCTGGGTGACAAGCTCGAATGTTGTCTTGTCGAGGCTCTTCATCATCGCGGTCTCGTGGCTCGTTTCTGGGCTAGCCTCCGTCAGTATAAGGTAGTGGGGCAGTGCTAGGGCCAGCAAAGACCAACCGGTGATGAAGGCGCAGAGTGCCATCGAGTAGGGAAGATAAAGCGGTGAGCGGTGACTCCGCTTCCAGACCGACAGCATCGGGTCGAAGAGGACAACGAACAGACTGCCAAGCGTGGCCGTCAGCCAGGCTATACAAAGTGGGCCAAGCAGCCAACCCAGTTCCAGACGGCGGAGACTGAGGATGAGAACAATGACGACGGTAGGCCAGGCAGCGCTGAGCTCTTTGGCCCTCTGAGTGGACGGCTCGTCGTCGTTCCAGCAGGCTTGATGGTCGGGTAGGGAAGTTTCCATGCTACCCCTACGTGCCCAGACTCTGACTGGTTCAGTTTCTCTTTCGCGACAGCTTCCTGCTGGGCTGGCCGGGTGGCCGTGACTAAGGAAGTGAGCGTCTCTCCCAGGCCTCCAGCTCGGCTTCGGGCAGGGGGTCGAGAACGGAGTCCGGGACCGTTCCCTCGAGGAACCCCAGGGGAACAAGGCGCGGCGCTTCTGGTGCGACCAAGCGGGCGCAGGGCTCACCCGCCCTGGTGATGAGAATCTCGCATCCGGCTCGAGCTTCTTCGATAAGCGCCTCGAGATCTGCTTCCGCCTCGTGAATGGTGACGAACTTCTTGATAGACTTAGTGTAGTCGAGCCTACCGGGCGGCGTCTAGCGTTTTCCCAGGGGGGTGTTCAGGGCGGCTTGCAGGGCTCGGGCGGCCAGGGGGGCGGCGTGTTCTCCGCCGTAGCCGGTGTTCTCGAGGATGACGGCGACGGCGAACTTGGGTTTGGCGTAGGGAGCGTAGCCGACGAACCAGGCGTCGGGGCGGCCTCGGGGGTTCTCGGCGGTGCCGGTTTTGCCCGCGACCTCCACTCCCGGCAGCGCGGCGGCCGTCCCTGTCCCCTCCACCACCACCGCTCGCATCGCCCGGGCCACGAAGTCGGCGGTGCTCTGCTTCATCACCCTCTGCTTCTTCAGCGGAGGGACGGTGGAGTCGACCTTGTCCTGGAGTTTGAACCCGCGGTAGAGATGGGGCTCGATGTCGATGCCTCCTCTAGCGACCGCAGCGGTGAGTCGGGCCATGCCGAGGGGAGAGACCAGCAGACTTCCTTGCCCGATTGCGGCCTGCGCGGTGCTGAGCTTCCTGCCGTCGAGGTCTGCGGGAATGCCTCTGGCGGAGCCCGGGACGGAGGCGCTCAGCAGGAGCGTGCGCTTCATCCACTCGTTCATACGGTTCACACCGAGCTTCAGTCCGGTCTCCGCGAAAGCCACGTTGCACGAGTAAGCGAAGGCGTCGCGAACGGAAAGCGAGCCGTGCGCCGTGTCGGAAGAGTCGCGCAGGGTGAAGTTTTCGAACGGGATCTTCCCCGCGCAGGTCAGGGTAGAGGTGGGACCCAGCACGCCTTCCTCCAGCGCTGCGATCAGGGTCAGAACCTTGAAGGTCGAGCCTGGGCTGTACAGCCCCGCGAGGCCTCGATGGAAGAGAGGCGCCTCCCGCGAGGTGCTCAGCTCAGCCCATCGATTTCCCAGCGTGGAGGGGTCATAGGACGGCGCGCTGGCGGCCGCCACGATCTCTCCCGAGGGGATGTGCAGCAGCAACATGGCTCCCCTCCGCCCGGCCAGAAGTTTGTAGCATAGCTCTTGCAGCCCCGCATCCAGGCTAAGGATGACGTCAGGGCCCTTCACTCGGGTCGAGGTCAGGCCGGTGCCGTCCATCAGGTCGGCTTGACGGCGGCCCCACAGTTGTTGGTCGTAAGCGTCCTCTAACCCCGAGGTTCCCACCCTGAGATCGAAGTAGCCGAGCAAAGGCGCCGTCGCCTGACCCAGCGGGTAAACGCGTTTGCGACCGTCGTTGTGGGCCAGCGCCCGACCGGTGCGGTCGAGGAAACCTCCCCTCAGTTCGGGGTGAGCGATCAGGCGCGGGTTGCCTTCCCGCTCATTGTAATACCGCGCTCTTACCACGGAGAACCACCAGCCTGTGAGCAGCGGCAGCATCAGCAGTAATAACCCTGCTTTCGCCAGGCGAGCCATCCGTTCTTTAACCGGCACGGCGCCTCTGCTCGGCGTGGATCTTCTCTAACAGGCCGATCCCGATCATGGAGGCCAGTAAGCTGGAGCCTCCGTAGGAGACGAAGGGGAGGGTCATGCCGGTGAGAGGGATGAGGCGCAGGCAGCCTCCCACCACCAGGAAAGTCTGGGCCAGGAAGGCGGCCCCGAGTCCGAACGCCACGAACGAGCTGAATTCGTCGCGGCAGTGCAGGGCGACCACGAAGCACCAGCCGATCAGCAGCGCCAGCAGCAGTAAGACCAGGAGGAAGCCGAGCAGCCCTAGCTCTTCCACGAAGGCGACGGTGACGAAGTCGGTCGCGGCCTCCGGGATCAGGTCCGGCTCGCCCCGGCCCAGGCCCTGCCCCAGCATCCGTCCGGCGGCCAGGGCGTAGATCGACTGCACCGACTGGTAGCCGGTCTTGAGCGGATCGCTGAACGGGGCCAGCCAGGAGAAGATGCGGATCTGCACGTGAGGGAAGGCGAAGAAGGCGGCGACGCAGCCCAGCGCCCCGGCGATGGTGAAGTTGCGGCAGATGTCGAGGCGTCCGGTGGCGACGTAGAACATGGCCAGGAACACCATGGCACTGAGCAGAGCCATGCCGAGGTCTTTCTGCCAGACCAGGGTAGCCTCGACCAGGGCCACGACGACGGCCAGAAGCAAGATCGAGGGGTGAGGGAGACCCGTGCGCTGGGGAGAGAGCGCGGCCTGCATTCGCTTGCGGTAGCGGCTGAAGAGGGAGGCCAGGAACAGGACCAGGGTGAGCTTCACGAACTCTCCCGGCTGGATCGAGAGTGGACCCAGGGTAAGCCAGTTCTTGGCGCCTTGCCGTTCGGTGCCGAAGAAGAAGAGCGAGCACTGCATGGCCAGCGTGGATAACGCCAGTGGGATGACCGCGCGCTCCAGGCTTTGCAGTTCGAGTTTGGAGCGGCTGATGAAGTTACGAGCGGCGAAGGCGACCAGGACCCAGACGCCCTGGCGGATGGAGAGTTCGTGATCGAGGCGCTCGAGCATGACCCAGCCCAGAACCAGGAGCGTGGTGGCGACCATCCCGGCGGGGGACGACTGGCCTTCCCGGACCAGTTTGCCGCCCTTGTTCACGTAGCGGTAGCTGTGGTCGGGCTGGCGCCCTTCCCAGAAGGTGACGAGGGCGATCAGCGACACGACGACGGCAGAGGCGGGGTCGACGGAGCCGCGGCCAAGGCAAGAGAGGGTGAAGCCGAGGGCCAGGAGTAGGACGGGGAGGGTCGCGCGGACTAGAGGGGCCGGCGGGTGAGTTGGATGGAGAGGTCTCCGATCGTCAGACACTGGCCCTCCTTCAGCAGTGAGTTGCCTTCGGTGGGGAGGTCGTCGATGGCGTAAGGGACTGCTGTGACAGCCTGGACGGCGCACCAGTCGCGGTAGGGGAGGAGCTTGAACTGGAGCGCTTCGCCAGGGGCGTGCAGGTCGCACTTGGCGTCGCTGCCCACGGTAATACCGGCTCCTACTCGCCGGGCTTTGCCGTCGCTAGGGTGGAGCCAGAACTCTTGAGAGGGGTCGTCGTCGGCGAACAGATCGACTACCTGGTCGCCGGCCGGTGTGACCACGACGAGGGCCTTCCAAAACATGCGATAGCCCAGCGCCACGATGGTGGCGAGGATGGCCAGGGTGAGCAGGTTACCTGCAAAGAAGACGAGTTCCACTGGAGCGAGCTTTCGCGCGGGGCGCTGGATTTACTCTTTGAAGGGTGTCCCAGGCGTTCTCGGAGGAGGGGCGGTGGCTCTGGTCAATCTGGGCGGCGCGCGGATGGAGCTTGGCTCGGGGAAGATGTCGACCTCGATCGGCGGCGGGATGATGTGAACGCGGATGGGACCATCTCTTTCGAGATGTAGCGGGGTGATGGTCGTCACTGTTGGATTTCTGGGGAACGGCTAGGCTCTGTCTCAGAGATCCGGTTCGTGGTACAGTGGTTCTATGGACCACGAACCTGAAGAGGTGACTTGTATGGAGAATGAGGACGCGGGTTTTCGTCTGGCTATCAAGGCGATCACGGGTTTGATGACCGAGCAACGCAGGACGCTGTCGCTGCTGGAGATGCAGAGCAAGAGCACTGCGGGTCTCAATGACCAGGTCGAACTGTTAGGCGAGGAGGTCGGAACTCTGAAAGGGCAGGTCAACGTGCTTGGCCAGCAGGTCGAAAAGTTGGGACAGCAGGTCACCGTTCTTGGCCAGCACGTCGGCGCGTTCGGGCAGCGGCTGAACGGCGTGAGTGGCCAGGTCCGGGACCTTCACCAGGTTCAGCAGGGTCTGGTCGATTCTTCCGAGCGGTCGCTGGGACAGCAGCAGCTGTTGTTGGAGGCGATGACGGGATTTGCGGACACTTCGACCAGCACCCAGAAGCGATTGGCTCGGGTCGAACGGGAGATCGAAGAGCTGAAGCGTCGTTTCCCTGAAGCTTCCTGAGTTAGAACGTCCCCTGGGGGACGCGTTGATGCCGGGCAAAAAAAGAGCCTCGAGGGACGCTTGCGCATCGACCTCGAGGCCATCCAATTGCTCATCTCACTGACTTCACTCTACGGTGGCGGCGTTATGAGAACGTCACAAGCGGGTTAAGCGCTTTGGGGTTTCCTATGGTGGCGAGACGGACCAGGAGTCGATTTCGCCTCTCGGGAATCGCCTGTCTATGGGAACATGGGGCGCTGGCCTTTACGATGATGATTACGCGAGCGATCTGCGGGACAGCCTGAAGGCCGTAACTCGACTTCCTTTTGATGGGGTCGAACTGCTGAGGATCCTGGCCGAGCAGGAGGGGGAGCCGGACCCGGACGACGAGTCGGTGCACTGGCTGGTCGTGGCCGACCAGTTCTGTAAGCAGGGGGTCGCTTCTTCCGAGGCTCGGACGAAGGCGCTCGAGATCCTCGAGAGCGGTCAGAACCTGGAGCTTTGCGAGCGGCTGGGGATGTCGGCGCCGCTGCTGAAGAAGCGGGCCAAGAACCTGGAGACGCTGGCGGCGAAGCTGCGCGAGTGGCCGGAGAAGAAGCGCAAGACTCTGAGCAAGCCGCAGCCTCTGCTGCTGGAGGTGGGCGAGGTTATCGTCTACCCCCTCAGCAAAGGGGCGCCGGTGAATCCGTACCGAGGCGATCGGACGGCGGACAAGCACTGGGTTCAGAACGGATGGGGCGCTGCCGTGGTGGTAGAGGCGGATCGGATCTTCGGCTACCTGGCCTGGTATCGGCCGGTCAAGGCGCAGCGGATCGGGGAGGAGAAGCCCTCGCTGGAGGCCGTTCTGGAGGTGCCGGATTGGAACCTGGAGCACGCGGCGACCTGTTCGAGCCGACACTACCAGCGGATGGAGTTAGAGAAGATCGGCCAGGTGGAGCTTGCTTCCCGTTGGGAGGAGCATCTCGGGGACCGGTTCGTGACGGGCAAACAGGCAGCGCTGAGCGACATTTCCATTGCTAATAGTCTGGATGTGATACCAGGAGAAGAGTTTGGGAAAATGAGCGTTTCCGAGTTGCTGGCCGGAAGGTAGCTTTGGACTCTGTTCGAATAGTTCTCGGTTGAAGTAAGTTTCGCGCGACGCCGTCAGGGCGGGGGAGTTTAGTCAGTGCTCATTGGTCAGAAACCGATTCAGAATCCGGCGCAGATGCGTGGGACGGCTCGTCCTACGGGACCGGCGGAGAGCGCGGAGCGTCAGGTCGCCTCTCAAGAGCCGGGCGAGACCTTCGTCGCCTCGGCCGGCGCCTCGGCAGGGCCCAAGAAGAACACTCACTTCCGCGACGCCCTGTTCGGCAGCATGATGGCCGGCGGACTGGCCCTGGGCGGCTTGCTCATCGGCGGTCCGGCTGGCCTGGTGATGTCGGCTGGCGCGGTTGTCGTGGCTGCCATCAACCTGGGTGGTGCGCTGGCTCCGATGTTCAAGGGGTCGAAGAAGGCTGCCGCCAAGGCGCCCGCTGGACCCTCCACCCCGCCTCCCTCCAACCGCCCTGCTTCCCGTCCGGCATCTCCCGGCCCGACCGTGCGTCAGTCGGTGAACGCCAACACGCTGAAGGCCAGCAGCCATATGGATATGGGGAACGGCTTCAGCGTCGAGGTGGGGACCGGGAAGGTCGCTCAGGATATGGGCGGCGGCGTGAGGATGGAGTTGGGATCGGGCAAGATGTCGACCTCCATCGGCGGCGGTATGATGCTCAACGCGGACGGCACGATCTCGTTCGAGATGTAGCGTAGCGCTACGGCATGTTGGGGCCGACGTAGAGGACCGAGATCATCCCCATCTGCAGTGCGGCTACCACGGCGGTGTCGATGCGGCCGAAGAAGAGGCCGGCCATCTCGGTGCCGACGGAGCCGATCGGCGAACTGCCTCCGCCTCCCCTTCCCAGGATCTTGCTGGCGTCTTCGATCGGCATGCCGACTTTGAGTCCGCCGTAGGCTGTCCAGTCGCACGGCGGTTTGGCGCGGATCGCCATGATGGTGCCGGGCGAGACTTCGTCGTAGGCGGAGAAGTACAGGGTGACGCCCAGCGACGTGTAGTCCCAGGTGTAGGTGAACTCGTCGGACATTCCCATCATGGAGCGACGAGTGGTGAGCTGCGGCGGGCCAAGTCGGGTCTTGACCGAGGATTCGTCCATGCCTAGCGTCAGCGGCCCGAACGCTTTGGGGTTCGTGTCGGTCTTGGTGTTGCTGCGCGAGACTTCGACGAAAGGCCAGGCCTGGTCGGTGGGGCTGGTCGAGGGCTGAGCGGCTGCGGGGGCGCTCAGCGCGCCCAGGAGCGCTGCGCAGGCGAGGAGCTTTCTGAGGGCTGTCATCCTGAGAGTTACACCGTCCGGGATGGGAGATCCTCGCGACTTCACAAGTCGCAGATGCGGTCCAGGTGGTCGTCGTAGAAGGCGAGTTGGAAGCCTAGCGATTTCACGATGCTGCAGCACTCTTGGGCGCCTTCCTGGTCGCGGGCGATGATGCGGACGTTCTTGTAGGTGCGGTCGGGGAACCGGGCGCGGTGTGTGGCGACGGACTGCTCCAGGCTGGGTGTGAGTCCGTGCTTGACGCGGGCATCATCGGTGCAGAGCGGGACGTCGTAGGCGAAGGTCGAGCCCCTGGCCAGTCGGTCCAGATACTGGTAGTCCCGAAGGCTGAAGTAGGTATCGTAGGTGAGTTCGACCATGTAGTCGATAGTCTCGGTGTCGTTCTGAAAACCGTAATAATCGAGGGCGATGGGCTGGCGGTTGATCGCTGCCTGCTCTTCGGGGGACGGTCGGAGGGATGGAGCGATGAGGCTGTCGGGGTGGCAGCTGTGAGCGACGTAGAGGGCCAGGTCGGCGATTTTGACCGAGTCGTTGGGAAAGCTGTAGACGACTTTGCCATCGGGGAGCTGCTCTTTGGCGTATTCGACCATCATGTCCCAGATGTCTCTGCGAAGGTGCTGGTCGCGCTCTGCCTGCGTTATGGTGACGTGAGTCCAGGGCGATTCGAACAGCTTGCTGCCCAGCTTGAACTGGGAGGGGAGGGAGACGGCGGCTTTGCTCACTGTGGGGAGTTTCGCCAGGTGGAGGAACCTGCTGTAGGCCGTGCTTTCTTCAACGGGCAGAGTGACGGCGCTCTGGTCGGGGGAGAGCTGCGCTCCTGGCTCATCGAGCTGGTCGAGCAGGGTCTGGGCATCGGCGGGGGAGGCGGTTTTGAGCAAGATCTCCATCCGGCTCTCTTCATGGTCGGGCGTTGGCTCCCTTCGGGACGCCCCGCCGGGGATTAGCTGAGAGGAGGCTCTGTGGTCGCGGGCTCGGTCGAGCGCTTTGCTGTTGCGAGGAGAACGATGGCGAGGGCTACGCCCGCGACGGTGCCGAAAATCGCCAGGGTCACCAGGCGGGAAATGAGGCCGCTCCAGAGGTTCTCTCGGTAGTTGTTGGTCTGCGGGTCGCTGGCCAGATAGACGACGGGCAAGGGCGCTTTGCTGACCAGTTGGTCGTGGTGTTTCTTTTTGACGACGACAGAGCGGGTGTAAGCCTTCTCGCCAACCTTGAAGCTGTACTCGACCCCGTAGCGCGTGCTTCCGTTGCCGCTCCGGCTGTCTTTGCGTAGCACGGTCCCGGTGGTGGACTCTCCCACGGCGAGGAGTCGGACGTAGTCGAATGCCTGGACTCCGTTGTAGAGGATCACGCCGGCAAAAAGGGCGACGGTCAGCAGCAGTCTGAACGACCTGGCGGCGTTCTTCAGCCAGTTGCCGAGGTGGAGAGGAGCTCTCGGCGGATGGGGATCGGAAGAGGTCACGGGTGGGACTTCGCCTGCCTCATTCCTGCCCAGGCGCGATCAGTCCGTTGTGCGGACTGATATCTGTTCGCACAACGGACTGATCTGTGCCTGGGCAGTCGAGCGCCTCAGGCTACTTCTTGACCATCTTCCTCGGCGCGAAGTGGCCCGATCTCAGGTGCGAGATCGTCAAGGCTGCTGCAGCGACCGCGCTGAAGAGCGCCATCAGGAAGACGTGGAAGTAGAGATTGTGCCAGGAGTGCTGAGTTCCGGCGCTGATCGAGGGGTCGCCGAGGCGGTAGACCACCGGCAGCGGAATGCCGTCATAGATTCGATGGAAGTCTTTCTCGGTCACGGTCGTCGTACCCGAGTAGCTCTGACCATCAACTTCGAACTTGTAGTTGACCGCGTACGGAGGCGTAACGACCTGTCGGCTGGTGACGGTCGCGCTGATGGGCTTTCCGAACCCGATCAGCCTGGCGTGGCCGAAAGCGAAGACGCCGTTGTAGAGGATGGCGCTAACGCAGAGCAGGACGAAAAGTCGCTTGTTACCGCTCTTCAGGGGGCGGCTCGGCTCCCCGTCGGGGAGTTGCGATGAGGGTGTCTCCATCCTTACCGCTTCCGGGCCGAGCTTGGAGCACCCTCTTCTCAGATATCGTGGCCGAGGTTGGCGTTGCGAGTGGTCCTTTCTATGGCAGGTCGAGACGGTAGTGCAGGCTGTCGATCGGGTTGACGGGCATGGTCGACGGAAGGGCGTTTTCGGGCGTGAGTACGAACCCGTGTCGCGTGTAAAAGCGCTGAGCGGCCACGAACTGTCCCATGGTGCCCAGATAGACGGTGCGCACGCCGTGCTCATGTCCCCAGGAGAGGGCGGTCTGGAGAAGTCTGGTGGCGAGTCCGGTGGAGCGCCCACGATAGGCGCGGTCCGTCATCATCCTTTTTAGGACGGCGTTATGACACGGGAGAAGAACCAGGCCGACCGTCCCGACCACTTTTTCTCCATCAAGAGCGACCCAGAATTTTTGCTCCGGTAGCTGATAGACCTCGTGAAGCCTGGTGGATTGGGGGCCGTTGACCGGCTCGGCGAACTCTGACGCGATCCCGTTCATCATCAGGTCGACTCCAGGCTGGTGGAGCGGCTGGTACTCGACTATTGCGGTCCCCGTGGTGACGGCTCGTTCGGACATCGGGACAGTTTCTCGCGAAGTTCTAGCGACTCCTCGATCGTTGAAGCCGGGAGTTCTTCTGTGGGCCGCGAAGGGGCGCTGATGAAAGACCAACGGCAGCCTCTGTCAGCCAAGCGGGTGCGGGACGTGATCTCCTCGTCCGGGGACGACGTCACACGGATGTATGAACTCAAGAAGGGGCGGCCGGTCGACCTTGCGGCGACCAGGGCTATGGTCGAGGGGCTGGGCTGCTGGCAGTGGCGGGTGGCCATGGGCTCTGCTTACGGTCTGGGCGGTGCGACGGACGGGGTGGAGGAAGCGGTGCGGGGCCTGGTCTCTACCCTGAACCACCCGGAGTCCAGCGTGCGCTCGGCGGCGGCCGAGAGCCTGGCGCAGCTGTCGGCTCCAACTGCTGCCCTCCACCTGTATGAAGCTTATCTCACCGAAGACTCCCATCTGACCTTGCTGGAGATCGGGAAGGCGCTGCTGGCGACCTCCACCGGCTCCCTTAACGTCCTCCACGCCGATCGGCTACAGGGTTTGTTGGAGCGGGTCCTGGCCGTCGAGTTGACTCACCTTCCGCTGGGAGGAGTTCCGGCCAGGCGTTCCTCTCCACCCTCCCTTCCCGCACCCGGCTTCTTCGCGAAGCTGTTCGGCTCTGCACCGAAGCCCCGACCGGAGCCCCCGCCCAGGGTTCGGAGCAAGGAAGAGCGGGAGTTCCTGACCCCGGAAGGGGAGCAGATCGAGGACTTTCCGGACATCGTGAGTCAGCTGGCCGAGATCTGGGTGAGGCTGCCGGGAGACCGGGAGGTTCGGTTCGAGCTGGTCCTAAAACTGTGTCGTATGCCGCTGAGTCATTTCGCTACCACGGCGAGTCTGGTGAGGCTTGCGGGGGAGCTGGCCGACAGCGAGGAGCGCAAGGCGCGGCTGGTTTCCGAGGCAGAGCATTGGACGATCCCCAGCGATCCTACGCGTCCTAACCGGTTGGCGTGCGGGCTGGCGCGGAACCGACCAGGACTTCGATTAGAGCTGTTCCGGCGCTTCGTGAAGCTGGGTGGGCCGATGGATTGGACCAACTGGAGCCATCCTCTGGGGAAGGCCGGGAAGGTGGAGTTGGAGCCGCTGGTGGCGGCGGCCATGGAGGTGCCGGAGGGTGAGCTTGCGGACTGGCTGAAGCTGCTCAAGGAGGCTCCGGTTGGGCTGATCTTGCCGGTGCTGGGGCGGGCTTTGCATTCGCCGAAAGAGGCGCTGGTGCGGTCGGCTTTGGTGCGGCTGAAGAGCTACGGGCAGCCGATCGTGGAGACGCTGGGCGACGCGGAGGCGTTGAAGCAGCGGTGGAGTGAGTCGCCGGAGATCCTGTCGACTCTGGAGTCGCTGATCGGGCAGAGCGCTCGGCCTGCGGCGGGCTCCGTGGCGCTGCCGTCGGGCTTTCGCGAGCCGGTTCAGGTGGCGGAGTGGACGCTGCCGGAGATGGCGCGTAATACTTTTTCCCAAGGCGAGCGGCAGCCGTGGACGGAGTCGCTGCGAGGCCTGAAGGCTTTTCGCTGCAGCGGCGGCGAGCTGTACCTTTCGACGTCGGAGTCGCTGGTGGCGTTGACGTCGGGGAAGGTGATGCTGTGGCCGGACGGCGGGCATCCGTTGACCTTGCTGGCCGAGGGTGTGAAGGGGGAGTTGCTGTTCAGCGGCTGGGGTGGGTCGCAGCTGCCGCTGTACCTGTGGGGTGGGGGTGGAGTTTTTCAGCGGATGGAGCCTGCAATTCCTGATGACGAGGTGCCGAACGGGGAGAACCTGGTGAGCGATGGTCGGAACTACGGCTGGGCCGAGGCTGGAGTGTGGAAGATGAGTCACTTCGAGTCGGACCCTGGACATCACGAGGATATCGCTTACCGTTTGGACCGCTCGAGCGGGAAGCTGGCTTCGGTGAAGGCTTCGGCTTTGAGCGGGATGAGGCCGGTGGAGGCGCGCAAGCTGGCGACGGACGAGTACAGGGCTCGCGCTATCGAGTTTGCTTTCTCTTCTGATGGGGCCTATCGGACCTGCTCTGCGGAGTCGCTGGCGATCCGGGCGGGGGCGGAGAATCCAGTGATGGGGGCGGGACGGGTTAGCGGGCGATGGGCGCTCTACCTGGAGGTGTTCCCCTCGCGGTTGTGCCGGGTTTATGTGTGGGAGCGGCAGGCGGGGAAAGAGGATGAGGAGTTCAGCGAGGTGGATGCGATCGAGGCGATGATGGAGCAGCTGGGGCGGCCGAAGTAGAGGCTTCGGGCGTCAGGCTCTTCACGGCGCGGGGGTCGCGGGTTCAGCCCAGCTCTAGGGAGGTGACTCCGTAGATCTCCTTCCAGGGTAGCGGGGGTGGGGTGCCCAGGTACATTCGGCCGCAGGCGAAGACTTCGACCATTCCGTGTCTGGTCGCCATGGCGATGGCGGGTTCGTTCACTGTGGGGACGTCGAGGAAGACGGGGGCTCCTTGGGCGTGGGAGGCCAGGTCGAGAAAGAGCGTCTCGGCTTGCTCCGGGGTCTGCGCGAAGAGAGGGCCGATTCGGTAGCCGTCGGTGGAGCGGCGGATCACGCCAACCGCGCGTAGTGTGCCCTGATTGTCGAGGATGGCGCGGGCTGCTCCCTCCCTGGGCTGGTTCCAGATCTTCAGGAAGCTGTCGCGGGGCGCGCCGAAGTGGGCCAGGTCGAAGGCGGCGACCTGCTCGAACGGGACGGTCGCGAGGTCGACGGTGCCCTCTGTCGGGATGAGGCTTGGGAAGTTGCCCTGATGGCGCGCTACAGTGTGGGCAAACTCGAAGCCGCCCTTAGCGTAGAAAGGCTGCATCGCGACCACGCCATCCATCCCGATGCTGGCGCCGGGGTCCAGGCGGGATTGCAGCATCTCTTTGCGCTTGTACCAGAGTTCGCGACCCAGTCCGCCGCCTCGGTGGTCTTCGCGGACGATGAATAGTCCCATAGCTCCAACGTGGCGGCCGTAGGCGATGATGGCTCCCGTCCCGATGATCTCTCCACCATACTCCGCGACGACGTACCCGTCGGGGTCG
This sequence comes from Vulcanimicrobiota bacterium, assembly GCA_023447635.1. Lineage (GTDB taxonomy): Bacteria > Vulcanimicrobiota > Xenobia > Xenobiales > JADMJV01 > JAEXNA01. The sequence continues at coordinate 18,412 of JAEXNA010000081.1, forward strand.
GCGGCCCAGAACGCCTCGGCGTCGTGCAAGCCAGGGTTCCAGCCCAGTTCAGCGGCCCAGCCTAAACAAAGGTCCAGCTCCTCCCGGGTCATCTTGCGCACGTGAAGTTGCTCGTTCGTCAGAACTGTCATCGCTCATCCCTCCCCAAGCTGGTGGGGCCATCGACCCCTGCTACTAACTTCCTGATGGTTGGGCAGGCCCCTTCGTGGGTCAGCGGACGGATCGCGGGATTGTGGGCCCGTGATATACTAGAGGTGTGACAGTCCTCGATAGAATGGTGGCCGCCGTGGAAAAAGTTCGTGACCGCTTGCGTCGCGCCAGCACAGCTCTGGAAATCGCAAAGGTTCCATATGCTGTCGTGGGGGGCAACGCTGTGGCTGCCTGGGTGGCGAGCGTGGATGAAGCAGCCGTGCGGAATACCCAGGATGTGGATGTTCTGCTTCGGCGCTCGGACCTGGAAGACGCCAGGAAGGCTCTGGAAGCTTCCGGATTTGTCTTTCGACATGCCGCTGGTATCGACATGTTTCTGGATGGTCCCGAAGCGAAGGCGCGCGACGCTGTTCATGTAGTGTTTGCCAACGAGAAAGTTCGACCTGACTATGTGCTGCCCACACCGATGGTCGAGGAGTCAGAACGCTTTGGCGACGTGAGCGTGTTGAGTCTCCCTGCTCTGGTGCGGATGAAGTTGACCTCGTACCGACGCAAAGACCAGGTGCATCTTCAGGACCTTATCGAGATAGGGCTGATAGAGCAGGCTGCGATCGCCGAGCTTCCCTCTGAGCTAGCTCAGAGGCTGCAGGCTCTCATCGACGACCCGGACGGTTAAATACGCTCTCCTTCAGATCCAGATGCTGGTGGATAGGCGCTCTTCGGGGATGTCGTAGGGGTAGCGGCAGTCCAGGATGTCGGCGAGTTCGATGGAGACGCGCTGGGACGTCTCTGTCCATAGTCCGTGGATTCTGTCGTGGTAGTCTCGCGATTTTTCGATCTCGAGCGGTTGAAACGGTCCCGTCCTTCCGTTGCTCAGAGTGACCTCTAGCGGTTGCATGTCGTCAAGGCACCATTGGAGGTAGCGTCCCAGCGACGGCTCGCGCCTTTCGTTCCAGCTGACCTCCATCCACTCGTCGCGCCTGAGCACGTTGCCGTGAAGGACTCCGAAGCGCCAGTAGAGGTACAGGTTCTGAGCCTCCTCTTCGAGCGCGGCGCGGGCCTTCTCTACCTGACCCCTGGCCAGCCACTTCTGGAGTTTGGCGGGGTCGAGGAGGGGCGTTCGGGTGACCATTGCTACGGCTTCGCTGGTGCTGACGGCTTTGCGCTTACCGTTGCTTAGCGGTCGCGATTTGAAGGTGGGCGTAAGGTCGACCGTGATCTTCTCCCACTCCCATCCCAGCCTTTCGAAGCTCGAGCGTGGGTTCAGCCCGATCAGGATGTCGTAATCGCGAAGAGCTTCCAGGGCTTCGGAGGGGTTGGTGAACCAGCGCGCCCTGCGCTCGAGGGTGTCGAATAGCGTCAGCGCGAAGGCGCTGTCCCCTCCACCTTCGTCCGGAGATCCGGCCACCGCGACGACCGCAGGTCGGAGGGTCTGGGCCTGCCGATACTCGGTCAGCATGCGCTGCCGGTAGTCGGCCTGGCCCTGCTCGAACTTTTCGCGCCAACTGGTTCCGTTCAGCGCGTGTCGACGATGGGGAAGGGTCCAGGCGCGGTAGACCGCGCGAATCTGGTCGAGCTCGCGACCTTCCTTGATCTGGTAGATGCCGTCTTGTTCGGAGACGGCGGAGCTGCCGTTCAGGGTGAGTTGCGCTTTGGCTGCCGTGGTGACGCGGCTGAATTTTTCCATCTCCGGGACAAGGTCCTCGAGCGAGGCCTTGCCACCCATCGCCTCCAAGGTCAGCAGAAGCTGGCGACGGACGCTCAGCGTAGGAGGGAAGACACCGTTGGGACGGGCTTCCTCGAGCTCGGCGGCGGTGACCGGGCCGGTGAGCGGTTCGGGCTCGGCGGGGGTGACGGGCTCGACCTTTTTCGCGGGATCGGCGCGGCTCATCAGGTAGGTGGCTCTGCGGAACGTCTCGCCGGTCTCGAGTTCGAGAGTTCCGTCGTGGCGGGTGCGGACGGCGGGGCTTTTGGCGATCGACTTGATCAGACTCTGCTGCCCATGCGGCAGAGGATAACCCAGTTCGGTGAGGCGGGCTTCGACCTGGTCGAGAGAGAGCGGGGCGCGTTCGGTGAGGGCTGCGACGATCGCTCCGATGACGTTGAGTTTGGAGAGTTGGTAGCCGCCCAGGAGCGCGTCGGGATCGGCTTTGGGACCCTTCGATTTCCGTCCGTAGGCTCGCTGGAGCTTCTTATTGACCGCCTCTCGAGGGAACGCCGAGGGGTCGTAGTTGCGGGGGATCTCGGGACCGAAATCGTCGTCGTCGGGTGGGCTGTAGTCCGGGTCGGCGAGGGCCTCTCGGATCTCCTGGAACCCCCAGACCCCGCCGCAATCTTCCGGAGGCCCGGCCATAGCTCCGTCCAGGCATTCGGGGGTGTCGAGGTCGCCGGAGTAGCGCTTGAGCACCTTGCCGTTGACGGTCCAGTCGTCGCCGAAGTCATAGAGGTAGACCAGCGATTTGCGCTGGCCGAGCGCTTCGGCCAGCGAGATCTCCTCGTCTTCGTGGCTGTGCGGGTCCAGGACGTCGAGGTCGCCGTAGCGGGTGGTTCCGATGCGGAACTCGTGGAGGTGACAGTCTTCCCACCCGAACAGGATCTGGAGTATTCCGTGGAGCTTGGCCAGGGTGAAGCGGCCGGGGACGGCGAGGGTTCGGCGGACGGCGGGTTCGATGCCGTGGAGGGTGAGCTCGAGGTGGAAGGTGACCGGCTTGTTCATCAGGGGGTGGCTTCGGAGGAGCTCGGCTCGTTCCCGCCGGGGTGGAGGGGTGGAAGGGTTGTGGTGGGGAATTTACTCTGGCGAGAGGTTGCTCCGAGATCTGGTGTGAGCCAGCCCCATTGAAGCAATTGCAACATGCCTTTCTCGCCGCCTCGAACCGCTGCGAAGCGTCTCGGGGCGATTTTTTTGTCCCGCTCGAAGGCGGGTGCGCGGGGGCTCTCGTAGTTCAGCGGATGGTGTCCGGTGACGTCTCGGCCATAGCTCTTCCCGGTCTTCGGCTGCAGCCGCTGGCGAGCTATCTGTCGGCATTAGGCGTGCTGCGGTTGCTCAACGAGCAGCTCGATCCGCAGGCTGTGGGATGGTGGGAGCAGGGGCGGTTCTCGCTGCAGACGGGCCTGACGGCGGCCGAGGTGGAGGGGTTCTTTCTGAACCGCTACGCTCCAACCCCGATGGTCAGTCCTTGGAACGGCGACGGCGGTTTCTTCTCCCACGGACCGGACGAGCCTCGGGTGGCGCTGGAGGCCTCGACCTGCCCTCGGCTCGGGGTCTACCGCGAGACGCTGACTGCAGTCGACGTGATTATGAGGCGACTGGAGCTGGACCGGCCGCCTGTGAAAGAGGCGAAGGAGCAGTTCGTTCGCACGCTTCATACCGAGCTTCCTACTCCGGCGAAGCGGTGGCTGGAGGCGGTGTTCGACCTCTCCAAGAGGGGTCTGGTGACGCGGCCGCTGTTCTTTACCGGAGGCAACGACGGACGGTTCGAGGTGGCGCGGAACGGGATGGTTCGGCTTGCCTGGCTGTGGGAGGAGCGGCGGGCGCAGTCGTCTCGGGAGCTGCTGCGGGCGGCTCTGTGGGATGAGCTGGCGAGCGGCTTATTGCCTTTGACCTCGGGTTACCTGGACCCGTTCAGCACGGCCGGTCTGAGCAGCTCGAGCGAGGGCGACGGGCGCCAGTTGAGCGGGAATCCGTGGAGTTATCTTCTGGCGTTGGAGGGGGCGCTGCTGTTGAACGAGGCGGCTATCGTGGCTGAGGTGCTGCCGGTGGGACAGGCTTCGCTGGTCTCGGACAAGGAGCAGCCGCACGATCTGATCTTGCCGCTCTGGTCGGAGCCGCTGACGGCGGAGGCTCTGGTCGCGAGGATGAAGGAGAGGTCGCTCCCTGACACCTTGCGGTACGCTCGCGCTCAGCGCAACGGTCGGGCTCACTTTGCCTTTCCTTCTGCCGTCTTGCCGAACAGCGCTGTCCCCTCGCGACTGGATGCGCCGATGCGCTGGCTGAGGGAGCGCGGGCTGGCCGACCGGAAGATGGAGGAGGCGGCTCTGGGCTACAACCAGACCTCGCATCGGGTCTACCTGACCCGGTTTGTGGAGGAGCTTGGTCGGCTGAAGCTGCACGGCTCCAAATTTCCTAAGCCGTATTACGCGTTGGTCGGGCTGGCGGATGACGGTTCGGCGGAGTTCGCTCTGGCCAGAGCTTTGGCCGGGCTGAGTCCGGATATGACCAGGTTTGTTGGCGGGGATTTGCTGACCAGGATGCGCACCTTGGTGCGCCACCGGCTGCGTCAGGCGCATCAGATCTTCAAGCGTCAGCGGAAGAACGGCGGGCGGCGTGCCAATCCGGCTCTGCTCTCGATCAGTCCGGCTCCGTCGGCGGCGATTCACGCGTTCTTGTGTGGGGAGATCGACGAAGCGCGACTGGAGCGTTTGTTGCACGCTCTGGTCTTGTTCGACCTGATTCCGATTGCTCCACCGGTAGAATCCGCTGCGCTTCTCCCCCTGCCTTACCGTCTGGCGAAGATGGCCTATCATCAGGCGGGCGACCCGCGACTGGCTCCACGGGAGGTGGAGGAGGCGTTGTGCCGGGGCGACCTGGACAGGGCGGTTGACGCGGCCGCCCGGTTCCTCCAACCCCGGCATCCGGACCTCCCCTTGACATGGCCCCGCCTACCTGAAGGTGACGGCCACCGGATGGCTGCCGCCCTGCTGTTTCCGATCTCTGACGCTCTGTACCGCGACCTGCGGAAATCTGTGACTGGAGTCTAGCCTGTGACTGTATTACCCGATTCCCACCGCCTGCTGCTGGAGGCGAAGCTGCGTCCCGTGCAGGGCGAGCGGTTCCAGCCTGCGGGGTTTCCCGACCTGGGGCCGGCCGAAATGGTGACGCCTTCGGGGCGCACCCATCTGCTGGTGGAGTCGGCCCAGTCGATGGCTAACCATCTGGAGATGGCGATCTGGGACCCGCTGAAGGGCGACCTGGTCGAGCCCCTGCGCGGGATGCCGTACGTGCGACAGGGGTCCGTGAATTCCGTTACGGAGGCGCATCGGGTGGCCAGTCCTTACCTGCTGCCGCTGGTGGTGGAGGAGATCAAGAGGGAGTTGAACTGGGGCGGCAAGCGTCGGCCGGAGATGCACGAGGTGGCGCGAGTTCTGCTGCGCTACGACCCGGGGAGCTTGCTGCACGGGGTGTTCTTTTCGATGATGAAGCCGGGGAACGTGAAGCTGCCTCGACTGCTGTCGGCGTTCATTGAGGCCAGGGATGTGACGATGGTGCCGAGCGGGGGTGTGAAGTTCGATCACAACGATCCGTCGGGGCCGTCGAAGGACGGGAAGGGGCACGTGCCGTTCGCCCGTTCGGAGTATCTGTCGGATGAGATCGTGGCGTTCTTTAACCTGGACCTGGTTCAGTTGCGCTCCTACGGGTTGAGCGATTTGGCGGCGGGCTTTCTGTTCGACCTGGCGCTGTACAAGATCCGTCGGGTTCTGGACCGTGGGCTGCGTCTTCGCACGGCGTGTGATTTCGAGGTAGTGGAACTTCGGGTGACTCGTCCTGCGGAAGGGTTCGAGCTGCCTTCGGAAGCGGAGCTGTCTCATCGGTTGGGCATGTCTGTGAGCGCGTTGTCGGCCAGCGGAGAGTTCCCGGATCCGGCCGTCTGGGAGTTCTGAGGTGCTGGTCCTGGAGGTGCGCTTTCTGACCGGGCGCTTTCACGCGAATCCGTGGGGACGGCACGTGAACGAGGGGGCGGTGGAGTGGCCGCTGTCGCCGTGGCGGCTGCTGCGGGCGCTGGTTTCGGCCTGGAAGAGGACGGCTCCGTCGCTGTCTGCGGAGGTGGTGGGACGAATTATTACGGCTTTGAGTGGGGCGCCTGAGTACTCATTGCCGCCGTCTTCTTCGGGGCATCTGCGGCATTATGTGCCGACGGAGAAGGGGCAGCGGCTGTTGCTGGACGCCTTCACTTTAGTCGAGGGGCCGCTGCAGATGCAGTGGCCTGAGGTCGAGCTCGAGCGGGAGCTTTGTGAGGCGCTGGACCTACTGCTGGTTGGGCTGGGGTATCTGGGGCGGGCGGATTCCTGGACGGAGGTGGTTCGGCTGGAGGGTGGCCTGGAGCCGAACCTGGTGCCTGGGGCGGGGGCGGTCGAGCTGCTGGGGGCCGAGGGGTCGGTGACGCTGGAGCAGTTGATGGTGGAGACGGCGGAGTTGCGGCGGCGCGGGTTTTCGAGGCCTCCGGGGTCGCGCTGGGTGAACTATGGTGGGGTTGCTTTGTCTGGCGCTGGAGGGGCGGTTCCTTCTCGGTCGGTTTGTCTTGGGCTGTATCTGGTGGGGGGGGAGGTTCCGCGAGCGGAGATTCTGGCGCTTTCTGATCGGGTGCGTCACGCGTTGCTGTCGGCGGGTGGGGCGACGGCGACTCTTTCCGGGAAGGTGGAGGGGCGGGTGCGCGAGGATGGGCATCGGCATCTGCACGTTCTGCCAGAGGGGCCTGTGGAGGGGGAGGTTCTGACGCGGGTCTGGCTGTGGGCGGGGGAGGGGTTCGGTGCCGAGGAGCTGGCGCGGCTGAGTGGGCTTTGTCGGCTGCCGTCTCATGGGCGGTATCCGGCTATGGATCTGGTGCTGTATGAGCTTTATTACGACGCTTCTGTGCTGGGGCGTGGGAGGGTGTGGCTTTCCTACACTCCGTTCTGCGGCTCGCGGCATGGGGAGGGGCTGGAGGAGCAGCTGCGGCGGGAGTGCGGTTTGAGGGGGCTGCCGGAGGTTCGGGTGGAGGCGCTGGAGGGGGATGGGCGCAGCTATCAGATGGCGCGGCAGGGACGGAAGGGGCCGGGGGAGTGGGGCTTGTTTCGTCTGGAGTTCGCGGGAGAGGTCGAGGGGCCGCTGTGTCTTGGCGGGAATTCGCACTTTGGGATGGGCCGGTTCCTGGCGGAGGGTTAGGGCGGCTGGTGTTGGTACGGTGGAAGGATGAGGGTTTATGCCGGGAAGAAATGACGCCTGCCCCTGCGGCAGCGGGAAAAAGTACAAGAAGTGCTGTCTGGAGAGCGACAACGTTCGGCGGCGTGTTGCAGCGGTCGGGGACCAGTTCGAAGAGCGCTTTTTCGAGGCGGTCGATTCGGTCCACATCGACGCTATTCGCTGCCAGGGATTGAACGCTCTCGAGACGTGGTCCAGGCCGTATCAGGGCGGCAATGCGGAGTTTGAAGTTGACCTTTTCAAATCTTTTGTAGCGTGCCACGTGCCGTTCAAAGGCGCTACGAGTCTTGCTCACTGGGTATTGAACTACGGACGTCTGGAAGAGTCGGAACGGCAGGTTCTTATCGAGACTCTTACGATTCCGTTTTCTCTCTGGGTGGTCGAAGAGATTGTATCGGGCGTCGCGACGGTGCGTGACTTGCTGCTGGGAGGTTCACGGAAAATCACCCTGGCGGGCCGGAATTCGGACTGCGAGCCGGGGCAGGTGATGTACGGCAAGGTGGTCGACTGGCAGGGGTCGTTGTTCCTGCTTACGCCAGGGCCCGTGCGCGTGTCTGAAGAGGTTGCGGGGATCGTTTTGCGCCTCGTTCTTGGCAAACGAAAAGCTATGAGCTATCTGGAGTTGATGGAGCCGGACGTTCAGGGAGGACTCTTCACGGCCTGGTGCTCGACCTTTCGCCGGCTTATCGGGGAGAACACAAGTGAGGATAGTCTGCCCGCTTTCCCCGACCATCACCAACTGCGCTACGCCTTCGAGCCTGGCGCGCGGAGTCGGGTGGTCAAGGCGCTCGGCGCTTCTTCTGTCTTCGCTAAAGATGGACCTCACCGTTACCTTTATCCTGGTAAGGGGGAGGTCGAAGCTGTGCTTGACCTTACCTCAGGGAGTTTGACGGTTAACGCGACTCGGGTGCCTCGAATCGAGGTGCTAAAGGAGGCGCTTCAGGGCGCTCTCGGAGACCTGGTCAGTCTGCATGAGCATCAAACCGTGAATCTGATGGAGCATCTTCTGGAGCACGGGCTTCATCATCCGCTCTTGCCGGGACTGCCTGCGATGGCCGACGCGCTTTCGCCCGCCGAGATGGAGATTGTGGAGCGGGCCGTGGAGCGGCTTCGTGGTACGAAGGATGATCAGGTCGATGCTGGAGAGGAAGAGTTTCTTAGGGGGTCGCTCGGCAGCGCTCGGTTGGATGCAGAGTCGAAGAACCCGCCCCTTAATTATTAGCATCGGAATGGCATCCCGAGAGGCCGTGCGGGTGTTATTCGAGTTTAGTGTATATCGCGCGATGCAGGAGTTTAGGGGTGCCCAAATAGCGGCGTCCTGTCTTCACGGTTCCGAAGGCGAGGAGAGGCTCGCCTTCGACGCCGTACAGTGCGAGAAGGAAGCTGCCATTGCGTATTATTGTCGACTTTTGCGTCACGGGCAGTTCGGTGAATTGCGAGGTCAGAACGTCGTGAAGGGAACGAGTGATAGCCTCTTTCACGGTTCTACTTCTTATCTCCCAGCCACTCGACGGCGCGGTCGGTCGAGAGCCAGAAGTTGTCGATCCAGATGCGGGCCTCTTTTCCGGTGGCTGGGCAGTAGACGTTCTTGAAGCCGTAGGACTCAAGTTCTCCAACAACAAGATCGTTTTCTCGGAGGGAGTAGTAGCCTCCGTAGAGTTCGCCGACTGTGCAGCCAGCTTTGGTGGCGATCACGATCAGTTTGTCGTCGACGTAGACCACGACTCCGTTGACCATCTTGGCCTGGGCTGGGAGGGTCAGGAGCAGCAGAAGTAGCAGGCGTGTGAGGCCTGAGCGCCAGGTCAGGAAACGAAGAGCGTTGGTCATAGGTAGCATTGTAGGGCGGAGCAGTGTCAGATTCTGTCATAGGCAGGGGCGTTCTGCGAGACGATGCCGTGGGGTGAGGAGGCGAGAGGGTAGCCTGGGCGCGAAGCCTGGGTATCGATGCGCGATTCCCTTGCCAGATGGTCTCTTCTCCTCTGCTGCGGCACAGCAGTCCTGGCGGATGATCGGGTCTTCTTCAAGCATCCGTCGGCGGACTACTATTATTACCGGGACAGCATCAGCGTCACCAAGAACGGCGTCCAAGTCGAATATGCCGTCGTGCCCCGCCGGGCGCAAGATTTCGGAGGGCTCGAGCAGATGAACGTGGTCTGCTACCTGAACCGGTCGCGCCAGATGAAAAGTGTGGGAGCGATTGGCTTCAAGGGGTCGGGCTCGCAAGTCGCCCTGGACCCTGATGTTCTGCCTGGCGGTGGTCGATGGTCGTCGGTGGGCACGAACTCGGCTTACGAGGCGCTCTGGAAGGTTGTGATGGCTAAGGCTGGCCTTCGCTGAAGAGTGACCAAGACGCTCGTTGTTCTGCTACAAGTCAGAGGTGCGGCCGACAGGTTTTGCCCGGTCGGCATGAAACATTGGTGATGAGCAAAGTGTAGGGGTGGATTCGATGGTTGGTATTTTTCGGCGCGCGACTTGGCGACGAGGTCCTTTCGGTTCGGTTGTTCGGGTAGCTGTTTTTGCAGGGCTGCTGCTCTGTCCCGCTGCGTTGGCCGAGGACCTTAGTAAGGTCATGAAGCGCTGTGGGCCGGCGGTGGTCGTGATCCGCCAGGCCGATGGTGAGGTGCTGGGGAGCGGGGTGCTGGTCAGCGCCGACGGCGTCATCCTGACGGCAGAGCATCTCTTTGACGACGACACGGAGTACACCGTCGAGCTGTACAAGGGTGAGAAGCTGCCGGTGAAGCGCTTTCTCTACCGGAACGCAGAGCTTGACCTGGCCGCGTTAGAGGTTGCGGGGAAGGGTCTCCCTTCGGTGGAGATCGCCGACGCGAACAAGGCTCAGGTTGGGGCCGGGGTTGTGGCAATCGGCAACCCGGAAGGGTTCGAGAACACCATCTCTCAGGGGGTGCTCAGTGGGAAGCGAGCCCTGGGTGATGAGTCTTTCCGGCTGCAGACCACCGCGCCAATTTCTCCGGGTAGCAGTGGGGGCGGCCTCTTCGATGAGCAGGGGCGTCTGCTTGGCATTCTGGTCAGCTACTACTCCTCAGGGCAGAACTTGAACTTCGCGATTCCCGCAACCTATGCGGACTATGGCGGGCTTCGGGCGCTGGACCGCCAGATCGTGGCCAAGCCGTCGGAAGTGGATGGGTATCTAAAGCGGGCTCAGGCGTATTTCGAGGTGACCGAGTTCGAGCTGGCCCTGGTCGACCTGAAGCAGGCTCTGCAGCTCGATAAGCAGTCCGAGTCGGCCTACCGGCTGCGCGGCGAGATTTTCTGGCAGCAGGGACGGAACGAGGAGTCGCTAGCCGACTTCACCACTGCGGCCCGTCTGAACCCTAAGAACCCTGCGAACTACTTTGACCGAGCTCATACCTATCGGAGCATGGAGCGTTATGACGACGCCGTGGCGGAGTTTCAGAAGTCGCTGGAGCTGGATAGCGGCTACGAGGACGCCTATCGAGGGCTGGCCGAGACCTACTTTTGGGTAGGAGAGTATCAGAAGGCAGCGCAGGCCTGGACCGGTGCCATCAAGGCAAATCCTGACGAGGTGAGCTATCTGACTTATCGAGGAGAGGCCTACTTTTTTGCCGAGGACTATGAGGCGGCGGGGGACGACTTCGTAGCCGTCATCGGGAAAGATCCGACGTGGTTCGAACCGTACTTCTACGGCGGACGCATGTGCTTGATTGCGAGTCGCTACGAGGACGCGGTAAGACTGCTAGACCTTGCGATTGACGCTTCTCCCGAACGGGCTTCGGCACACTTCTATCGCGGCTGGGCTCATTCCGAAAGGCAGGATTACGAGAAGGCTCTTTCCGACATCGGCAAGGCCATCGAGCTGGGCAAGGACGACGCCGACACCCGCCTTGTCTACGGCAACGTGTTCTATGCCGTCGGTCGTTACGACCGTGCGGCCGTGGAATACAGCAAGGCGCTCGAGCACGATTCCTCGCGGCTCTGGTACGTTTGTTATCGGGGCGATGCCTATGCGGCGGCCAATGACAAGAAGGCAGCGGGGGCAGACTACCGCTACGTATTGGACAACAGCTCGGACCCTGAGTTGCGGAAGGCTGCCCGGACGGGGCTGGATGGGCTGGGGAAGTGACTGGTGGAGCGAACCAGCAAGAGGTTGCTCGCGCCGGTCTCGAAGATGAGCGCACGATGTCCTTGCCGACTTTTGACCAATTTATCCATCCGATTTTACACCATCTTGCAGCGAACCCAGAAGGGTTGCCAGCGCGGGAGGTTCACGATGCCGCAGCGGACCGACTGGGCCTGACGCAGGCCCAGCGGGAGCAAAGGATTCCGAGCGGCCAGTCCGTTTACAAGAACCGTGCCGGTTGGGCTCACGACCGGCTGAAGAGAGATGGACTGTCCTCGAGCCCCAGTCGGGGAACCTGGAGATTGACGGACAAGGGGGTTGAGTATGCGCGTTATCACGCAGCGGGATTGCCGGCTGAGGAGGTGACCCGCCTGGCTTTCCCAGGTCGCTTGGTCCGTCCTTCGGAGGCGCTTGCCGTCGAGCCGTCGGCCGAAACCGCTCAGAGAATTCTGCTCAGCCCGGAAGAACAGTTGGAGTTGGCTCTGGCCCAGTTGCGCGAGGCTGTGGTCACGGATCTTCTGGAACAGCTTCTGCAGGTCTCGCCGGTCTATTTCGAGACCATCGTCCTCGATCTTTTGCATAAGATGGGCTACGGAGTGAGCCGCGCCGACTTAAAGCGCGTGGGTGGCTCTGGAGACGGCGGAATCGATGGGGTTATCAACCTCGATAAGCTCGGACTCGAGCGCGTCTACGTGCAGGCGAAGAGGTGGCAGGCCAACGTTGGTCGCCCGGAGATTCAGGGCTTCTACGGTGCGCTGGCCGGACGGCGTGCGAACAAAGGGGTGTTCTTTACGACCTCGAGTTTTACCCGAGAGGCGATGGAGTTCGCAAGTAGCGTCGAACGAGTGGTTCTGGTAGACGGACGACGCCTTGCGGAATTGATGGTCGAGCACGAGGTTGGTGTGAGCCTGAAGCCGCTCTTCCGCCCCGAGCTGGACAGCGACTACTTCGACGAATCGTAGGGTTTCAAAGAAGATGATGGTGCGGCGGCACGGGGAGAGGTGTTCTCCTTGACCGATAACGCTTGAGATCTGTTGCAGCGACAGTTTCTGTCAGGGGAAGATGATTTGAGGGCCTAGAATGGGAGATCTTGCCAGAGAAGCGCCGGACATGGGCATGCAGCTGGTGTCTTCCTCTGGTCCCAGCAGCCAAACGGATATGGATGCGGATTGCAATTCTAAGAGCCAAAGGTGGTAACTTGTCGAGCCTCAGTTTCATTCACGCAGCGGATCTTCATCTTGACAGTCCTTTTATTGGTCTGCAGCAAGTGGATGAAGAGATCGCTCGACGCCTACGAAATGCGACCTTTGAGGCTTTCGATAATCTCATTCAGTCTGCTCTCGAGCACAAGGTTGATTTTCTACTCGTCGCGGGCGATGTCTACGACAGCGCCGACAGTAGCATTCGGGCACAGTTCCGATTCCGCGATGGGCTCGCAAAACTAGCCAGTCATGGCATACCGTCCTACGTCATCCATGGCAATCACGATCCGCTGGACCGCTGGATCCCCACCTTGGATTGGCCCAGCCAGGTCAAGATCTTCCAGGCTGACGACGAGCAACATCACCCTTTCCACAAAGACGGTAAAGCTGTCGCTCGCATTCATGGAATCAGCTATCCTACCAAAAGCGTATCGGCAAAGTTTGGACGTAAATTTCAGAGATCGGGATCCGAGCCGTTTCAGATTGGCTTGTTTCATTGCAACCTGAACGGAGACCCACGGCACGGCGACTACGCGCCCCGGACCCTTGACGAACTCCGCCAATGCAACCTGGACTACTGGGCTTTGGGGCACGTGCATGAAAGGAAAGTCGTCAGCGAAGGGGGACCCTTTGTCGCTTACCCGGGCAACCTCCAAGGTCGGCACGTTCGCGAAGCTGGTGCACGGGGGGCAATGCTTATCCGGGCGAACCAGTCCGGTGTAGTCGCTCACGATTTCCTACCCCTCGACACGGTTCGCTGGGAGCATCTCAAGATCGGTATCGAGAATCTCAGCTCGGTCGATGCACTCGTCTCGCGAGTACAAGATGTACTCTGCGCCGACGGACGCTCACTGATCGCTCGCATCAGTCTGGTCGGGCGGGGTCCGCTCTATCGAGACCTGGCCCGAGACGCTACTGGCATTCTGAGTGTCGTCCGCGAACGCTGTACGGACTCGGCAAGTCCCCATTTTGTCTGGGTCGAGCGTTTAGAGAATCGCACCAAGCCGGACATCGACTTGCAGCAGCGAGCTGAGCGAGAAGATTTCGTGGGCACTTTGCTTCGTCTCGCTGCCGATTTTGCCCCCGAGAATGTCGACGACGCGCTCAAAGCCCTCTGGGAAAACTCCCGCGCCAAGAAGTTTCTGGGCGGCTTGGAAGAGTCAGACCGTCAGGAGATTTTAGAGCGCGCCATCGCTCTAGTCTCTGACTCTCTGCTGGAGGACGAATGAAGATACGTGGGATGCACATCGATGGCTACGGCCGTTTTGTCGACTACCGAATAGAAGAGCTCTCTCCCGGGCTGACTATTTTCCTAGGGCAGAACGAGGCCGGGAAATCGACTCTCCTTGCATTTATCAGGGCGATCTTATTCGGCTTCCCCGAGGGAAGAAGCGCGGAGAACCGCTACACCCTACCAGGTCGTTCTCAACATGGGGGGCGCTTATTCTTGGAAGACGAGAATGGCACCCCATACACACTGCATCGTCATTCGGGCAAGAAGGGAGGCCGGGTTCAAGTTTTCCGCGGCGACAAGGAGGGCGACGCTTTGACTCTCCAGGGGCTGCTGGGTTCAGCGGGCAAGGGCCTTTTCCGAAATGTCTTCGCCTTCAGTCTTGGCGAACTTCAGCAGTTCGAGACCCTCAACGACCAGGAAGTCACTTCGGCTTTGTACAGCGCCGGTCTTGGGACGAGCGCTGCTAAAATGAGTAAGCTCGACAAAGATCTCAAGAGCCGGGCGGATGAACTGTTCAAGCCTAGCGGTAGCAAGCCTGAGATCAATGTTCTTCTCAGGCAACTCGAGGAGATCAAAGCCGAGAAGGCGGGACTGCTGAACCAGGCCGGCAAGTTCGAGGAGCTGACGCAGACGCTGGAGAGGTTGAAAAGACAAAGCGAGGAAGTAGGCACCCGCGAGCAAGCTCTGATCTCGGCGGAGATGGGGACAGAGAGGCTGCTGGCCGCTTGGCCGACCTGGGCCAAATGGAGTAGTGAGCAAGAGAGACTGGATTCTTTGCCTGCCGAGCGATTGATTCCAGCCGATTCTTTACCCAGGCTTACAGCGCTTCTCGAAAGACTTTCCGAACTGCAACAGAGGGAGATGCTTCATCTAAGGCGTCTTGAGAAGCAGACGAAGCGGCTAGGAGAACTGCCGCGGGACGAAAGCCTGCTTAATCAGGGTGAGACGATCCGCCGCCTTGCTGGTCATCGGACAGAATGGGGCCGGCTCCGTCAGGCTCTACCTGGACACCTACGCCAAGAAGAAGAGCTGCAGACGCAGCTGAGACACCGGTTGACAGAGATCCACCCTGACTGGCAAATAGAGACGTTGAAGTCTTGTGACATTTCGGTGGGCCGCTATGCGGCGATTCGAACACATCAGGTGAACCTGTCGACCTTGAGTCAGGAAGAGTTGCTTGGAAAGCAGCGCCTTACGGAAGCTAACAAAGAGCGGCAGATTGCCAGGCAGCAGCTAGACGAAGCGTTGGAGGAGCTGGCCTTCGTTCCAGAGCCAGACACCACGCTCCAAGGCCTACAAGAAAGCGTGTTGTCTGATCTCAGGGGCCAGTGGCGCCAATCTGCGGAACAGGCCAGGCGGGCCGAGGAAGACCACAAAATCGCCGCCGCGACCGTAACTGATGGGCTGGAGGCCCTCGGCCCGGGATGGACGCCGGAACGCGTCAAGCGAACCGACGCACATCGTGATCATTCGCAGAAGGCTCTCGAGCATAGAGAGGCCATGACCACGCGACGTGAGCAGGCCGTGTTGGCACGAAGTGCGGTTCAGGCTTTAGAAAGGCAGCTTCAGGCTCTCGGTAAAGAGCGCGAGGCCGTCTCAGCCCACGACTTGCCTTCTGGAAGTCGCTCTGTGGAGCAAATCGAAGCTCTTCGCGAGCGCCTGTTCACGTCTCGCGCCGACCTGCTGCGCCGCGAGAAGCTCAGGGCCGCCGTGGATCAGGGACGCGCCCAAACCCTGGCTATCGGTTCATCATATCAGGGGTTGCCCATATGGCTGGCGGGAGCGATTGCTCTGTGCGGCCTTATCGTGGCTGTAGCACTCGCTTACAACGAGCATACCAACCTTGCTCTTTTCGTTTTCTTCTTCATGCTGATTGTAGCAGGCGCCGTACATGCTGTGCGTGCAGCGGCTGTAGCCAGAGACGCCTCCAGCGTTGAAGACCAAGCAAAACGCCATCAAGCGGCGCGAGATGAACTTGTTAAAGCGCAGTCTGAGCTTGTAGTCGTCGAGCAGAGTCTGTCAGATGCGGCGGCCTTTCTGGGCTTTTCTTCGATAGTAACGTCAGACGAACTCGACCGTCTGGACCGTAGCCTTACTAAGGATAACGCCGAACTTGAACGTCGGCAGTCCAGACTGGAACAGGTCGCCAGGTTGGAACAGAGAGTCGCGGACACTATGAGCGAGCTGGAAATAGCCCGGCAAGAGCAGAAGTCCGCTGAAGACGACACCATTCGCGCCCAGCAAGATTGGCAACTCTGGCTCTCTGAGTTAGGCCTAGCCGAAAGCCTATCTCCAGACACGGCGCGCGAATTGCTCTCCAACGTGCAGCGGCTGGCAGATTCCATTCGCCGTCTGGAACGTGTGGCCGAGAGCGCCGAAGCTGACAGGCAGAAGGCTTCAGCGGACGCTAAACGTTTGGTGGATATCCTCCAGAAGGCCGGGAGGACGTTTCAGCAAAGCCATTTCGACGACCAGATTACCAGCTTCATATCGGACGTCCGAGCAGAAGCCGACAAGGCCGGTGACCGTGCCCAGCTCCAGAGACGAGTCACGGAAGAGCAGCGTCGGCTGGAGCGAGCCGAAGAGCGATGTCAAGAACTTGCACAGAGTTTACAGGCTAGTCAAGCTGCGCTAGAAATCGCCGAAGAAGAATGGAAGACCGCGCGGGTCGGCCTTCCCGCCACGACCCCCGGGACAGCCTTGGAGATTCTGCAGCGCGCTCGTGCAGCCAGGGAGCTACTTGACCGAGCCCAGGCCGAGAGCGTTAAACGCGAGGAGGCGGAAAACTCGCTGGAGAGGATGTACGAAGACATCCGCGCGGTCTTCCGTGAAGTGGGCCGACAGGCGCCTGCCCCGGCTGACCTGCTCTCGGATTTCGACCGTCTGCTTTTTGACCTTCAGCAGCACGAGAAGGCAGAAGACGAGCGGGCGACGCTGCAGCGTGAGGCTGCGGCAAGCGCCAGCGATTTGGAAGCTGTGGTCAGCGACCTCGCGGCACGACGAGCCGACGTCCAGGCTCTCTATACGCAGGCTGGAGTGGAAGACGAAGCCTCTTACAGGGAGTCGGCGGAGATAGAGCATACCCGCGCTGGATGTCGACAGGCGATTCATAATCATCTGCAGGCCCTTACAGTGGCTGCCGGAGGAGCGGACTTGCCTACCTTTATTCATCAACTAGAGAGCAGCAACACCGACGAGTTGCAGCTATCGTTGACCGCTACTCGCGAGGAAAGGTCGCAGGTTAGTCAGCAGCGCTCGAACTTGCTCAGAGAACAGGGCCGGGTCCAATCCGAACTGGAGGCCATTCAAGCTTCAGATGCTCTCCCCAATTTGCGGCTGCGCGAAGAGATGCTCAAAGAGCAGTTGCGAGAGCGAGCCGGCGAGTGGGCCGCCCTGGCTTTGGCTGACAGTCTACTCGAAGAGGCTCGAAAAACGTTCGAAAGAGAGCGGCAACCGGATGTCTTGGTACGCGCTAGCGCCCACTTCTCGCGAATGACAGACGGGCGTTACACCCGCTTAGTAGCACCACCTGGGGACAGTAAAGTGGTGATGGAGACCGCTACCGGTTCCAGGCGCGAAAGTCAGGAATTGAGCCGAGGAACTGCCGAGCAAGCCTACCTGGCTCTTCGTCTGGGCTTCGTTCATGAGTTCAGTCGGCGCTCGGAGCCTTTACCCATGGTGATGGATGACATCTTTGTCAATTTTGATCCAGAACGCGCAAAGGCGGCAATGCGTGAGATTCTGACCCTGACAGACCGGCATCAGGTCCTTCTTTTCACCTGTCACCCCGAGACCGTGGAACGGGTTCGGGAAGTCCATCCCCAGACGGATGTCAGGTCGCTGGCGGCAGCAGGAAATTAGCTCAGAACGAGATTGAGGGCAGCATCAGGACCTCGGAGGGGATGGTTTGGTGTGGGCGAAAGCGGCCAAAGTGCAGCACTTAGGTTCGACCCCTTACGATACGATTATTGCTTTCCAGTTCACCATGGCTTGGGCTGGCGAAGCGCTGTCTCAGCCGGCTCGGTTGGGATGGTGGCGGACGGATCTTGTGGATGAGTTTGGTGGGGGGGATTTGATGTTGCGGGTGGCGCCGCGGACCCACAAGTGGGCGGCGTTAGAGGCGGCTCGTGAGGCGGCGGTCCTGGCCGACCGCAAGGCGCGGCAGCGGCTGGCGGACTCGGACAGCGCTCGGACGCTGTTCTTCTGGGGCTTCGAGATCGACGAGAAGTTGGGCGAGCGGATCCGCGACTTGAAGTGGGCGGGGAAGTCTCCGGCAGAGGTTCTGCCGTTGCCCTGCGAGCTGGGCTCTGACTTCGACCGGGCTTCGTTCCTGAAGACGCTGGAGGCCATCGGCCCCGCGACTCCTCACGAAGTGCAGGCGTCGGGGCGCGAGATCCAGGCGGCCATGCCTGTCGACCTCGCAGAGGCGGCCAGGATGTTCATGGGAGCTTTCCAGCCGCTAGCCGACGAGTACCCGCTACCGTTCTTTCGAGTTTGACCCTTTCGATGACCGACACGAAGCCTCAGGAAGAGACGGCCGTTCATACGCGTATGCTGCGGATGGGCCTGGCCGAAGACGATAGCCTGACCTACTGGTCTCACGCGGCTAGAGGGCTGACAGCGGAGCAAACTTTCGAAGCCGCTTTTCAGGAACGCTGGTTCGGCAGCCGGACACTGGCCCGCGTGCGCTACCTGGTCCTGAACTTCCAGCACCGCTTCGACGCCTTCCCTCAGGCGCTCGCAGCGCTGAACCTGTGGAGCCCGGCGGACGTCTCCGACCGTACGGCGATCTGCCACTGGCATCTGCAGCTTTCAGATCCGCTCTACCGCGAGTTTACCTCGTCCTTGTTCGCACAGCGATGGCAGCGCCCTAGCCCGACCATCGACCGGACGGCCGCCATCCGCTGGGTGGAAGCGAAAATGGAGGGGCGCTGGTCTGCCTCTACCAGCCAGCGCATGGCCTCCGGCCTTCTCTCTACCTGTTCCGAGGCAGGCCTGTGCGAACCCCTCAAACCGATCCGGAACCTCAGCTTCCCCCGCATTTCCGACCAGGCGCTGGGGTATCTGCTGTACCTGCTTCGCGATGTGAGTTTTCAGGGGAGTCTTCAGGAGAACCCTTACACCCAGTCGGTGGGCCTGGACGGCGAGTTGTGGCAGCAACGCGTCCGTAAGCTGCCCTGGCTTAGCTACAGTCGGACCGGCGATGTTCAGGATATCAAGTGGCAGTATGACAGCTTGCAGAGCTGGGCGGGTGAGGTTCTGGCGTCGTGAGTAAACAAAGTCTGGCGAGCTCTTTCGACGCTCTGAAGAAAGACCTGATGGCCGAAGAAGGGCCGCGCATCTCGACGATGCGCAACTACCGGTTCGCCATCGTGCCGTACCATCCGGAGCAAGAGTTCGAGCTGCGCAAGTCGGTCCGAAAGCTGAACGACGAGCTGCGCCTTCAGGGCTGGAACGTGCTGGAGATCTCCATGCAAAAACTGCTGGTGCGAAGGCTGCAAGCGTTGGAGCCGGGAGTTCTTGAGAAGTGGATCGACACCGAGAAACGCCAGTTCGCACGAAATCCCGACCGGGCTCTGGGCCGGGTCAAGGACCTGGTGGCCGAGCTGATCGAGGGCGAGAGCGGCATCGCTGCGGACATTGTCGAGATCATCGGAAACTTCGCCGACCAGCATCCCGAACAGACGGAGCGAACGCTGATCTGGATCAAAAGGGTCGGCGCGCTCTACCCGTTCTCGCGCTCATCCACGCTGCTGAAATTTCTCGACGGCAAGACCCGCCAGATCCCCGTCGTCTTTCTTTACCCTGGCACTCAAGAAGATAAGACCGCGCTGTCCTTTATGGGGGAAGGGCCCGCGGATCGTGACTATCGCCCCCGCATCTACTCTGCCTCACTGTAGAAAGACGCTATGCAAGACACCAAGCCCGCTACCGTTCAAGAGATTTTCGCCTCTGATGTGACCCGCGACATCCCGCCGGTCATCTACTTCCACGAGCAGCAGCCCGAAAAGCTGAAGAGCGAGGTCGAGGAGTACATCATCACGGGCGGCTACGAAGAGAACGACCCTCGTCGCCGACGTATCTCGGACGGTATCCACGAGCAGTTCGTGCGTCTGCTTCGCGCTCTGCACGCGGAGCTGGCGAAGTCGGGAGGAACGGAGCTTCCGGGAAGCTGGATCTCTGGCTTCTTCGGCTCTGGTAAGTCGAGCTTTGCCAAGCTGCTTGGTCTAGCCCTGGACCAGCGGCAGCTGCCTGACGGTCAATCGTTGGCGCAGGCGCTGCTAGACCGGGACGACTCGCCTCGCAGAGCGGAGTTTCAGGAGGCCTGGAGCAGGGTGGCCGAGGCGATCGACCCGATCGCGGTGGTGTTCGATATCGGGGCGGTGGCGCGCGATGACGAGCATATCCACTCGGCCGCCAAGCGTCAGCTGTTCGCCAGGCTAGACTACTGCTCGGTCAGTCATAACGTGGCGGAGTACGAACTGAAGTTAGAGCAGGACGGGCATTGGGACGAGTTCCTGAAGCTGGCCGAAGAGACGCTGGGCAAGCCGTGGGCGAGGGCGAAGGCGGAGCAGCTGGCGGAAGACAGCTTCTCTGAAGTGATGCACGCGATGTTCCCCAGCCGTTTCGGCGACCCGGTGGCATGGCTTGACGCGCGCACCGGAGGTTCGGGGGGAGGCAGCTCGGTCGAGGAGACCTCGCGGCAGATCGAGCACATGATCAGCACTCGGGCCAGCGGCAAGACTCTCTTTTTCGTGGTGGACGAAGTGAGCCAGTACATCCATCAGAACGACACTCGCATGCTGAAGCTGGACGCCTTCGTCAAGGATCTGGGACAGCGATTGAAGGGCAGGGTCTGGGTCCTGGCCACGGGTCAGCAGAAGCTGGAAGAGGACGTCGACGGTAGCAACCTGAGTAAGCTCAAGGACCGGTTCCCTCCGCGTCTGCGCGCGCATCTTTCTCCAACCAACATCCGGGATGTGGTGCACAAACGTCTGCTGAAGAAGAAGCCCGCCCACGAAGAGGCGCTGCGGGAGCTGTTCGAGGCGCACCGTTCGGACCTGAAGCTGAACGCCTACAAATGCGGAGAGATCAGCGCTCGAGACTTCCTGGAGGTCTATCCGATGCTGCCGGCTCAGGTCGATCTGCTGATGCAGATCACCAGCAGTCTGAGGGCTCGCTCTTCGCGTATGAAGGGCGACGACCACGCCATCCGAGGGTTGCTGCAGCTGCTGGGAGAGCTGTTCCGGGAGCAGAAGCTGGGCGAGAAGCCGTTCGGCTCGCTGGTGACGGTGGATCAGATTTACGACGTACAGGCGACGGCGCTCGATGCCGACGTGCAGAACACGATGGCCCGGCTGCAGGCCAGCGAGCTTGCCGCCGATGATGTGGCGATGCGGGCGGCCAAGGCGGTGGCCTTGCTGGAGCTGATCCAGGAGCAGGAGCCGACCACGGCCGAGCTGGTGGCGCAGTGCCTGTATCCCAGGATGGGTCATCCGTCGGAGGTGGAGGTTTATCGGGCGGCTTTGGAGCGGCTGTTCCAGGGCGGTTTCCTGGCCAACTCGGAAAAGCAGGGCTATAAGATTCAGAGCTCGGCCGGTCAGGAGTGGGCCAACGAGCGGGACAGCTACTCGGTGACGGGGCAGCAGATCAGCGAGCTGGTCAAGAAGAAGCTTCACGACCTGATGGGGGCTGCGGCAAGTCGTCGCCCTCGCTACATGAACAAGGCGTGGCCGCTGGCGTCCTTTTACAGCGACAGTCGTGGTACAAAGGGAGAACGGCTGTCGGTCCCCAGCGACCCTGCGACGGTGACTTTCGATTTCCATTTCGTGACTCGTCAGGACGACCGCTCTTCGGAGAAGTGGCTGAAAGAGAGCGACCTCGAAGCTTACAAAGACCACATTTTGTGGGTGTCTGGAGCGACGTCGAATCTGGAGAGCAAGGCCAGAGACCTGGTTCGCTCGCGCCATATGGTCGAGCGCTATCTGCCTCGTTTGCAGTCGCTGCCCGAGGGGCGCAAGCGGTTCCTGTTCGACGAGCAGACCCATCAGGAGCATCTGGAGACCGAGGTGTCCGCGCTGGCGGCTCGGGCCTTTACGGATGGCGCCCTGTACTTCCGGGCCAGGCAGCTCGACATCACTCGGCACGGGGCGGGGTTCGTGGCGGTGGTGACGGGGGCGGGCGAGGAGGTGCTGCCGCTGCTGTACCCTCACCACGTCGAGCTTGCGATCACGGACGGTGAGCTGAAGCAGCTGTTAGAGGACAACCTGTCGGGGGTGAGCGCCAAGTTCCTCGACGGGGGGCTGGGGATTCTGAAGCTAGACGCGGGTAAGTACGTGCCGGCGTGCGAGGGCGATGTGGTGACCCGGATCCGCCAGCACATCGAGAGTCAGACCGGGCTTTCGGGCAACAGCTTGCTGCAGGCGTTCGGTGGGCCGCCGTCGGGCTATCCGTCGGACGTGGTGAAGGCCTGCGTGCTCGGTCTGCTGCGAGGCGGCCGGATCACGCTGCGTCCTGTTACGGGTCAGAAGGTCACCTCGGTTCGAGATCCTGACGTGCGCGAGCTGTTCCTGAAAGATAAGGACTTCCGCAGGGCTGACCTTTTTCCCAAGACGGACGGGATTGATCGACGTGCTTTGATCGGTCTGCGGAAGTTTTTCAAAGAGGTCCTTAACGTGGACTTCGAGATGGACAACGACCACATCGCGAATGCGATCTTCCAGCACTTCCCTAAACAGCTGGGGAAGCTTAGAGAACTGAATTCCCGTCTTGACCAGCTGGACCCTCGCCCTAAGGTCGGGAAGTCTCTGGACAATCTGGGAGCGGTTCTGGAGAAGTGTCAGCGATCAAGGATGACCGAAGAGACGCTGCTGACAACTTTCGCCAATCTCGATGCTCTGAGAGACGGACTGACCGAACTCCATATCACCCTGGCCGACCTGACGGAAGACCGGCTGGCAGGCCTGGTGCAGGCGCAGAGGGTACTACGTCAGCAGGGTCACCAGCTCAGGGATCTTGGAGAGAAGCTCGCCTCTGACGACGACACGAAGCAACTCGAGGAGCAGCTGCGTCAGCCGAAGCCGTGGCTCGAGGTGAAGTCCGTGGCTCCAGTCGTGCAGCGGATCCAGGAGGGCTACATCGAGAGGCGCCAGGAGCTGTTGGAGGGGCACGACCATCAGGCCGACGAGCTTCGAGAGGCCGTGAAGCGGCGGGACGGTTTCGCCGCTCTGGAGCCGGAGAAGGCAGAGGCAGTCTTACGACCTATCAGGGATGCGCTGTGTGACACCACGCCGAATAAGACCGAGCCTACGCTGGTCTATCTTCGCGATTCTATACCCGCACGGCTTCTGCACGGTGGGGACGAGGCGAACCGGCGGCTGGACGCGATGCTAGCTGACGCGGGGAAGGTGCAGGTGGTGCAGGTGAAGCTGGGGCTGGTGAACCGCGAGCTTTCCACGCCGCAGGACGTAGAGTCTTTGCTGGACGAGCTGCGGGAGCGGCTGATGGCCCAGCTGAAGAACGACGTGAGGATCAGGCTGCTATGACGAACTCGACGCGAATCGAAGAGCTGGTGGTGAAGAACTACCGGCTGTTTCGCGATATCAAGCTCGAGAAGCTCACTCCATTAACTATTATCGTGGGCGCCAACGGGACCGGGAAGTCGACCTTGTTCGATGTGTTTTCGTTCCTGCGCGAGGCTCTGGTGCAGGACGTGAACGTGGCGGTGAGTCGACGGGGTGGCTAGTTTCGGGACTACGCTCGCCGCGGCGGTCAGGTATTCGTTTCAACTCACTCGCCGGATTTCCTGAACGGCGCGGAGCTTGACGAAGTGTACTGGCTTAGCAAGAAGGAGGGGTTCAGTCAGGTGTACCGTGCTGCTGAAAGCGACCTGTTGAGGAGTTTGACGGCAGCAGGCGACCACCTGGGAACTCTCTGGCAGCAGAATCTTTTCGAGGGGGCTGGGCTGTTTTGAGACTGATTTTCTTCCTCGAGGAGCCCTCGAAAGATCCGTATGCCTTAGGATATGCCGGTCCTCACAGGCCGGTCCGCGCTCTGAGAAGAAGCCATCCGGAAACCTGAGACACACGGAGGAGGCGCATGGCCTGGGAGTCACGTCAACAACTGCGAGTCATCGATAGCACCCGTGACAGCGAGCAGATGGTCTACGTTCTCACCGAGAAACAGTACGAGATCGGCAGGCTCCCCGCCGAACACGAAGCCGGAACGTACGAGATTCTCTTTCTCGAGCCGACGCTCAGCCGCGTTCACGCCACTCTGACCTGGAAGGCGCGTGCTCGAAGCTATCAACTCTTGCATAAGAGCGATATCAACCCCACCCTGGTGAACGGGCGGCCCGTGCGCAAGATTCTGCTGGCCCCGGGTGACCGTATCCAACTCGGCTTCCTGATTCTCGAACTCGAGGAAGCGCCTCACGGTGCCCGGAGCCGGGGCTTTGACCAGACCGAAAATCTCCAACGGATCGAGCGCGTGATCGCCTGGGCACAGGAGAAGTACGCTCACGTGAAGCTCGGGTAGCTTGGCGTGCGTCGGCTCGGGAAAGAATTCATCGGGGGTGGGACGAAGTGTCGCCCGATGGAGCTTCGACCAATCATCTCCGCAAGAGAGCTCTACCACAGCTGGGAGGGCTCGGCGCCGTGTTAAGCTACCTCTCGGGGCTGTCCGCCGCCGCCCTGCTCCTTTTCCTCTCTTACAAGACGTCCCAGGAAGAAGAGACCGAGCCCGAGGACCACCAAACGAACCAGGCCGTCCCCGAATGCCTGAACTTCAAGGTTGATCAGGGAGCCATCAACCGACTACGAGACCCCTCGATTCGACCGAGTGGCAAACTGTTCACGGACCAGGAGGAAAGAGCGAACTGGCTTCGTCGAGTGATAAGCGACCTTAGTCGAGAGCACCGACTTTATCGCAGCCCGTCCTGGGACGACGCTCCTGGGCCAGACGGCCTGATTCACGAGTACAGCCGCCTAGCTCTCGACGACGAGCAACGTCTCAGAGAGTTCGCTAGCCTGGGCTACGAGATCCAGGCCCTGGGGTCGGTCAACCTACCGCGCTTCCACGGTCTGCAAAGCGACCCCTCGCGCCGCCGGATCGAACGGCTCTGGAGCGCTCCACCGGAGTGCGAGTTGGTGGTCATGAAGATGAGCGTGGGGAGAGAGCAATTGGAGCGGTTCGTCTCGACCCTTGCCCAGCTGCAGAGGTTGGGACTTCGCGTCGAGACGCTCCCCGTCTGGGCCCTGCTGCAGCAAGAAGACGGAGAACTCTTCATACCTCACCTGCCACAGAGCAAAGAGCAGCCGTTCCCCACGAACCTTCAGATCCGATTGACCTCTCTAGATGACGACTTCCCCGGGCACTTCTTCACTTCCCCGGACGGAGCTCACCTGGGCGGTCATCGAGCCTTCCAGTTTCAACTAGCCTCCCTGGTTTGGCGTCTTCTCGCCGGAGGATGGCCCTATGACAGAGAACCGATTCTGGGACTGCGGGGGGAGCAGCCGTGTCGAGTTGCTCACGACTTCGGGCCCCACCTGACGCCCGTCCTACTATCGATGACATCTCTGAAGCCCCAGGAGAGATACGACGAACTTGGTTCCGCGTTGCAGAAACTCGCTGCGGCCTTGGTTCCCTGAGAGGCTACCCCAATGGTCTGAGTAGGTGGGAGTGATGGGGCTCAATTACAGACTGTTGACCAGCCCATCAAGCGGGCTTAACATCACTAACACCCAGATTGCGGTCAGACCGCCGGCGAGCAGCATCGACAGGGGTCCCAGGGCGCTGTTCATGGTTTCGATGGCGGCCTCGATCTCTAACTTTTTGTCGTCGGCCCAGGCGTTCAGCAGCTTCTCTAAGCTGGCGCTCTCCATCCCGACTTCGAAAACAGAGCGGAACGCTTTGTCGCGGAATTTCGCCTGCTCAATGGCGGGACCAACCTCTTCACCCCTTTTGACCGCTCGGTAAACATCGAGCACCTTTTGACGCACATTGGGATCCTCGATCACAATCTCTAAGCGGTCAAAAGCGTCAAGAAGGTGCACCCCACTTTCCACCTGTAGAGCCATGACTCGACAGATGCGCTCCATGACGATGGCGTCAAGAAGTCGAGCCACCGGGGGGATCATATAGCCCAGTTGGTAGACCCGCCGCTTGACCAGCGGACGATTCCAGAGAGCCCGATAACGGTAGGCAGCTAAGCCCACCAATCCCAGAAAGACGTAAGTCCAGAGGTTGTAGAACGACTCGGACAGCCGCAGAAGAACCAGAAAGCCCAGGTGGGGCGTCTCCGTCGCCTGATAGAAACCGTCGAAACGCGACACCAGGGCACTGGGAGTCGCGATCAGCAAGAGCAGCGCGAGTCCAACCATCGACATAGGATACAGTAAAGAGTGGAGCAGCCTTCTTTTGGCGGCTAGTTCGGTCTCGGCGATGCTCGAGATTCGTTCCACGGCCTCAGCGAGCTTGCCGGTCTCCTGGGCCGTCGCGAGCACGGCGCCATGGATAGCGTTGAAAACGCCGATGTACTTCTTAGGGAGGCTTCCTAACTTCTTTCCGATGGTGATGTCGAACGCCATCTGCTCGATGAGGCTCTTCATCACCGGGTCTGGCTCCTGCTTGCTCAGGGCGTCGAAAGCAGCCTGGTAAGAGATCCCGGCCTCCGTCATCATCGCCAGGTGCCGGAGAAAGCGATTGACCGAATCGCGGCTCCGGGGCTTATCGGTCACCTGCTCGTTGCGAACTGTCGCATCCATACTTATTTCACCAGACCTTTCCCGTGCGGAACGTGAGGTCGGAAGGGGTCAGTCCTTTTCACGGCAGCTGACTCCAGAGCAGCTCGCGAATGCGGCGGGTCGGCTCACTGATGTTGGCAAAGCGTTCCTGCGGATCTCGGGCCAGCATACGGGTCAGAATCTCGTGCACTTCGTCAGGGAACTGGGGCGCGACCTCGCGGAACGGCGTATATTCCTGGTAGAGACGGTGGCTAAGCATCACCATGAGTTCGGATTCGGTAGGGAAGGGAGACTTTCCTGAGAGCGTGTGATACAGCATGGCGCCAAACGAGAACTGATCAGAGCGTCCGGTCGCGGTCTTGGAATCGAGGATCTGCTCGGGCGGCATATGGGTTGGCGTTCCGAAGCCTTGTCCGGTTCTGGTCACGGAGGCTTGATTGTGGTCGCGAGCATAACCAAAGTCTATCAGGACAGGTACGCCGTCGGCCTGAAGCATAACGTTGGCCGCCTTGACGTCGCGGTGAACCACGCCGTTGTGGTGAAGGTAGTCGAGAGCTTCTGCCAATCGCACAAACCGTTCCATATCGGCTCTGCAGGCGGTCGGCTCGAACTCCCCGCCATCGATGTACTGGCACGCCGCGACGAAAGAGTTCCCGGTCCGACCGTGGGCGTATACCTTCATCACGCAAGGGTGGTCCAGAGTCTGACAGCTCCTCATTTGCCGGAAGAAGCGCTGCTCGGCTTCCGGAGTGGGCTCGGGAATATTGATGATCTTCAGAGCGACCGGCTGCTTTTCATCAAGAGTCCTCGCCGGAACCGCCTTATACACGCCGCCCTCTCCGCCCACACCTAGACGGGCGATGATGCGGTAGCCAAGAACCGTCATCCCCAACAGTAGGTCATCGCTGCCGAGCCCCTGGTTGATACGGTCGTAGCGGCGCAGCCAACGAAGTTCGCGAACCGCGAACCCCGCCGAGACGATCATCGAGGCCAGCGCGGCTAACATGATGGCGCTGGCCAGGGGTCGGTAGTCCACCAGGTAGGCCACCGGGTTGGCGGGCTTAAGACGTACCACAGGCTCTTTCTCTGAAGGCCAGATCCCGTTGTAAAGGTCGGCCAGCGGAACCCTCACTTCCTCGGGCTCGTACCCAGGCATGGAAAGCGTGAAGACCGCCTCTTGGCCGGAAGCTAGCTCCTGGAGAAGGATAGGAGAGCCGCCGCTGACCCCTCGGGTGGTCGGCTCGCGTTCGTCCGGGTTGCGCTGGCTGACCTGCGCTCCTGGCGGGTCAGAGAAGACCACCACCGACAGCTGTGGCTCTCCCTTGGGGCCGTCGCCACGATCGTCGATAGGCATCAGCGCCACCTGTAGCAGCACTGCGAAAAAGCACAGGGCCGAGAGGAAGAGTCCACCGGCCCAGAAGAAAAACTGACCTCGCCGAGACTTTCCCAGGTCTTGTTGCTCGACCACGAAATCCTGGCGAACCATTTCGGCGAACTGGTCTGTGCGGGTCGGAACGCTCACGGTGTGGCCGCCCTCGATAGCGCCACGCCGGTGCGAAACGAGAGAACGTCGATCTTCTTCTCGAACGGTTGCACCTCGGCTCGCAGATCGACCGCTAGATGTGCCGGGTCACGGGTAACCTCGAGGCGACATTCCTGAACCCCTTCGACTTCGAAGAGGGTGGATTCCGGGGCGCTCCCAGCCAGGGAGAGCATCGTCGCGTCCAGGGGCGAAGGATGGGTCACCAGGTAAGGAGTTCCGATGTCTTCTAGCGGGACTCGCTTACCCTCTAGCGTTTTCCGAGACGAATCGTAGGATAGAACGAGGAGGTCCGCCGTCCATTGCTTCACCCCTTCGGATGACGATTGAGAGACCTGTTGAAAGGTCAACGTGTTGCCGTCGGCGGATTGGTGCAGGCCAGACAGGTCGCTCTGTTTCAACTGGGCGCGCAGAGTCTTCCCAAGCAGGGTGACCTGACGCGTGAAGCGCGAGTGGGCCTCGTTGGTCAGCCCCACCGTGTGCATCAATACGAACCCTCGAGCAAGCACCGCCAGCATCAGCGCGGAGAGACCAGTCGCGATCATCACCTCGATGATCGTATATCCTGTGGCCGTATGCCGTGTGAACCTGGTCATCTCTAAGGCTTGAGGGCGACGATCTTTTTCAGCTGAAGATGCAGCACCGAGGGGTAGCTCTTGGCATCGATCCAGCGGATCTCGCCGGTCAGTTCTACCGCCTTAGCGGGGCTGTCCAGAGCGGTCGCCTGAACCCAGCCGCGGAAGTCCCACGGCGGGCCCGCGACGGCGAAGCTTTGTCGTCGGCCTATCAGGGCGGTGACCTGTCCCTCGTGGAACGATATTCGTTCGAGCAGGGCGTTGGCGGCAAGGGTTCGGGCCTGATTCTTCCGACTGCCGTGATAACTTTCCGTCGCTGTGTAAACGAGGCCCACCACCACGATCCCCACCAGCACCGTGGAAAGAACAGCTTCGAAGATCGTCACCGCTCGAATTTTCCAGGAGGCCCTTCTCATCAGCGCTGTCCTTCTTGGCCGGAGACATCTGGCCTCCTGAGGGCGCGGGCAGAAAAGCCGTCCGGGCCACTTCCGCACCGTACAAAGGTGGCGCCTCGGTGATGCCCGTCACTGAAGAAGTCGCTGACATGGAGGTAGATAGGACTAATATGAGAGAACCTTCGCGCTTATGAAAAGACCACGAACCTCTCTGGCTGGTAGCTCGATCGTCACCGTGATCGTGCTGACCAGTCTGATGCTCTTGCTCTTGCTCTGTATCGGGGGGGTCTCGCGTATGAACTTCCTGTTCGCGTCGTACGATGAGCGCAGCTTGAAGGCGGAACTATACGCCGAATCGGCCGTGAATCTTGCCTACGCGGCGGTGCTCGATGGCGAGGTAGGATTGTCGCGCGACATCGCCTATCCCGCTGTAACGCCGGGACAGCAGGCAGCCGAACAGGGCGGGTTAGCCTTCGACGACGATTTCGCGGGCGGTCCCTGGGCCTGGAGATCGGTCAACAACCTGGTCAACTCTTCCGCCGTGGTGGGGTCTCTCGGGGTGGTCGTGCCGGCGCGCTCGATTCATCTTGTTGGGGTGGGTCGTTCGGGCGAGGTTCAGGTGGTCTCGGACGCTATCTATCGTATGAAGACTCTGCCCTTCTCGGTCGCTTCGGCCGGCGCAGTCCGAGGTCAGGACATGGAGGTGTTCGCCGTGGAAAGTCTGGACCAGCTGGCAGATGGCACGGTCGAGGACCAGGACAAGAAGCCCGCGCACGTTGTATCGAACTATCGCGGCGCTCGCTACTCGGTCGAGCTAGGGCCGAACACCACTGTTAGCGGCGACGTTCGTGCCGCCGGTGACGCCGACGTCAGCCGGGCTTCGGTTGCCGGCCAGGTTCTCAAAGGCCAGTCGCCGCAGAACCTGCCGCAGGTCAACCCACGAGACTACGACCCGAAGGCCAACTCTGAACCGGCCTTCGATTTCATCCCCGGCACCACCACCGAGATCTCGAAAGGCAAGGCGCGCTACGCGGGCAACCTGACTGTTTCCAACCTCAAACTCGAAGACGGACTGCTCTACGTCGAAGGCAGCCTGGCCGTGACTGGAAAGGTCACCGGTAAGGGCGCGCTGGTCGCTACCGAGGATATTATTATAACCGGCAGTCTGAACACAGCTGCCGATCTGACGGCCGTCGTCGCTGGCGGCGACGTTGTGATCCAAGGCCAGGGCCGCGAGGCCACCCGTCTGCGCGGCCTAGTCTACGCCGGTGGTAGCTTCAAGGCGAAGGACGCTACCGTTGTGGGAGCCGTCGTGTCCGCCGCAGTCGATGGCCTCAACGAGTTTGAACGCGTGAACCTGATAGAGACCCCCGAACTGCGTGACATGGAGATCTGGGTAGACGTGAAGTTGGATGAGGTTATGGAGAGCTATCGTGGTGGACGTGATGGTTCCACCCCAATTGGCCTCTTGTACCAGGGCCAGTTCACCGCGTTCCGCCCCGAGAATGAGAGCGCTCTGCGACTGTTGGCCCAGGAGTTGGTAGCGAGCGGCTCTGACGACTGGAAAGTGGTGGCCCAGGTATCGCCTGGACAGTATGAGGAAGAGCCTGAGGGCGAAGCTGTTCGCCTAGCACGCAATGCCCGAGATAATTGGAACGGCTATCTGGCGGTGGTGAAGGCGGGTAGTGAGGAAAGACGGGAAATCTTCAGCCTGGATCTCAATAGCTTTCTGTCAGTGGAATCGGGCTTAGAGCTGTTGAAGTTTCGGACTAATGCGCGAGGGTCATCCGATGGGGGCGCCGATGAAGGATGAATTACCTGGGAGTCAGGAAGGGGAGAACCTTGTATTAAGGAAGGAGACTCCCGTGACTGTTGATCGCAGACAAATTTTCGTTTGATCATGCTGTCGTTTCTCGAGGTGCGACACACATCCAGTTGAAAGGCTCAAGCTGTTGACGCTTGTAGCCGTTCTTTTCAGGAGCAGGCAAGGCGCTCAACAGCTTGGTCGAGCTCATGGCTACTGCCATCGAGGGGTTCCTCAATACGCGGTCTGGAAGCGCGTTAGACAACTGGAACAGGAGATGGCGGAGCTGAAAATAGTTCACATTAAGATGGCCTCCCGGTAGGGAGGCCATCTTAATGTGAGTTTTGGTTAGAGTCCTGGAGGTTAGAAGCCCAGGGTACCTTCAGGAATGTCCGTGAACGATGCCCCTCCAGTAGCGAGAAGGTCTTCAGTTCCGGTGTTGCCTGCGCCAGCCGGCCTCGGCTGGGTAAGTACGGAGAGTTGCTCGACTTGAAAAGTCGCAGCAGAATTGCTTATAGCCAGCCCATAAACATCATCGTTCTGGTTGTCTTCGAGGTCTAGCCCAAAGGTGGACGAGTTGGAAACGATGATCTCGACCGTAGAGCCTGGGAAGTTGCCGGTCATGACATTATCGGCGATGCGAGCGGTGACCTGGGAGGCATCTGTATTGAGAAATGTGACCGCAGCACCTTCGTTATTGGTAAAAATGTTGTTCTCCACGCGAAAACGAGCCGAGATAGAGTTATTTGCGGTATGCACGACTCCCGCTCCGTTCGTCTGTGCCCCGGAGATGTTATTGCCGGAGATGGTCCAGTTTCCTATTGCAAACTCTACAGATATTGCGTCGTTGCCAGGAGCGACGATCTCGGAGTTGGTTATTGCTCCGCCGTTCTTCCCGTCGCCACTGATGGCATCGTCGGTGCTGTCTTGGATGCGCAGAAAGTCGACGGTGTTACCGTCGGCCAGGGTTATGGAGCCAGAGAGAACGGGGCGGTTCCCGCCGGGCGTGCCTAGAAGGCGCTGGTTGTTGGCAAGCGTAACGGTCTCGGTATAGGTTCCGGCGCGAACGGTGATCGTGTTGTCTCCGTTGTTGGCGGCCGCAGCTGCGTTGGACGCGTCCTGGATGGAGCCGAAGGCGTCACCTGTGGCGTAACTGCCTGCTCCAGCGCCAACTTCCACAAACCAACCCGGGGTCGCGGGTGGCGGCGTGGGTGTGGTCGTGGGCGTGATGATGGGGCTGGGATTGCCCTGCTGACCAGATACCTGGTTGTAGTCGTCGTTAGAACTACCGCAGCCGGTGACGATAAGACTGCCTGCGAGAAGTAGGATCGATATAGCTTTTTTCATCTTGAACTCCTATTTGCAACGGCTTGTTATGTGAAGCCGCGTCCAGATGCGTTCTTGGAAAATCCTAGCTGGCCTCCCCTCTTCCCCTAACGCCGCGAAGAGCTTCTTTCGTCGTAGAACGAAGGTTGCCGCTACTATGCTGATAGGGAGTTGAATCGGCCGTGAATTTGGCCTACGGGGCGGTGCTCGATGGCGAGGTAGGGTTGTCCCCCGAAACATCGCCTATCCCGCTGTGACGCCGGGACAGCAGGTAGCCGAGCAAGGCTCCGAGTTTTCGAGTGTTTCTTTCCGGAGTGGAGACTCTGGTCGGGGAACCTGCTTAGGAGCAGGGGAACTGATGGCCTACCAGCCACCTCGCGGCTCTCTCTTGAGGAGCACAGGGTTCCTATCGGGGTTCACGAACGTTGTTGAAGTGGCGTACCTCCAGAGGTCTTATCCGTTTGAAGACTCCGTGTCCGCTGGGTGTAGCGGGCGGACACTTCTGTCGGGTAGGATTTCTACCTGGTTAGCGCGTTCACACGAGGATGCCCATGGACGCCTTTTGGGTCGGACAACTTGCACTTCTGCGCGTTGCTACACTCCATTAAGAGCCTTCTTGCCCAGGGCAAGCTGCAGCAGGCCCAGAAACTCGCCGCGCTACTGCCCGCTGGCCGTCTGCCGGCCGCGCTCCTGGCTGTTCTTCGGCCACCTAAGTTTCGGACGGGAAGCCCCCCCGTCGGGAGCCGAGCAACCGGACCGAGATAAAGACTACCGATGGATCGCCCGGCATCGCCAGGAGTATGAGGGGCGGTGGGTTGCCTTGCATCGCGGCTGCCTTTTGGGTGAAGCCGCATCGCTGAACGAGCTGGCGGCTTCCATCGACCCTGAGCTTGGGGCGCGCGTCACGCCTCTGTTTCATCGGGTCGAATAAGATGTTGCGATATCAGGCTGGCGCGTTCTTTACCACCGGGGTGGCTTCGTTTCAACGGCACTCCTGAGGGGGCCGACGACGAGAGCGCCAAGATCTGGCTTTTACCGTCCCTGTGGGGGCGGTACGCCGTGTTGGAGTGGGAGTACGCCGGGTTGGAGAGGGGGTGTCGTCCCCGCGGGGACGGACCGCTTTGTTGGAATAGGCGTACGTAAGGCGGAGGGGACGCGCTATGTGACACCACGCCGCAGAAGACCGAGCCCCGCTGATGTATCTTCGCGACTCTATTCCCGCGCGGCCCCGACGAGGCGAACCGGCGGCTGACGCTATGCCGGCCGACGCGGGAAAGGTGCAGGCGGTGCAGGTCAAGCTGGAGCTGGTGAACCGCGAGCTGTCCACACCGCAAGACGTGGAGTCTTTGCTGGTAGAGCTGCGGGAGCGGCTGATGGCCCAGCTGAAGAATGACGTAAGGATAAGGCAGTTATGAGCACAGGCTCTAATCAGGATCCACGCCTAGTTCCCTCAGACGCGCCGCTAGGAGTTCAGCCCTTTGACGCTCTCGTTCAGCCTTCTGTCGCTCTTGTTCAGCCCTTTGTCTCTCAGCATCTCTCTCTTGCTCGGCTGCGTCAGCACGGGCTCGCTCCTCTTCTCGGCCTTTCTCAAGAGCGTCCTCCAGGCCGCTTTCATAGTCCCGCAGCGCCTTCTCGCGCATCTGGATCAGTTCGCGCACTTCGTCTTTGGCATACGCTTTGCGCATCGTTTCAATAGCCATGCTGATACCTTCTTCCTGTTGGAGATTCTGCGGTAGTTCGGTTCCGGGTCGCGCATAGATTTCCGAGAACTTAAGGATATGCAGCCACCTTTCAAAGGGGGTACGAAGAATGTGGGACTTGTGAAGGGCGAACTTTCTTAGTTCGATATAGTGGAGTTCGAAGAGATCAAAAAACGAGTCGTTGGTACTTCTTTCCTTGATCGTGTACGTGCTGTGGAGTTCTGAGGTGTTCGGGAAAAGCTCGAAATCCAGCAAAGAGATACAGATGGTCTTTTCTAGCTTCGAGTAAGACTGGCCAGGCTCGAGTTGCCCCACAAAGAGCTTGGACCAATAGTATAGAGAGCGCTTGAAGTAGTTCTCTCGGCCCAGGGTGGCCTGCAACTGCACTTCGATGTTGAACCAGCGGCCGAGCCGATCGACAGCTTTCAGGTCCAGAACAACTCCCTTGTCGGAGATGTACTCCTTATCCAGGGCCGGGTTGTCGATCGTTAGGGACTCAATCCTTTGATCTCCAGTATAGCTTAGGAGCGCGTTCAATAGCGCCGTCAGAATAGGCTCGCTATGGGATGTCCCAAAAACGATTTTGAACAAGACATCGTTGAGCAGACTCGGATCCGACATACAACTCCATTATAGAAGGTTTTCTGTTCCGGGAACACCCCACTTTCGGGGCGTGCATCTGGATTAGGGCGACGCTGACGTCAGCCGGGCTTCCGCTCGCCGGCCACTGGACGAAAGAGGGTCTGTCGCAGCTGTCTGAGGGTAGTCGGACTCTAAGCGAATTACGAAAAGATGGCGAGGACGGTACGCTTTGTTGGGGTGAGCGTTCGTTCGGGCGAGGGAGCCTGGTCGTTCTTTTGGGGCTTGGGGCTCGGGTGTTCGTCGTGGAAGAGCATGCGGGCTGACGGAACGCTGCTCTGGGTCTGTTTGTGGTCGGCGGTTTGGGGCGTTCATGGCCAGCAGTTTGGAATAGGGATCGGCTGGTGGAGTTCGAACCGGTGGGGACTTTGTCTTTCGAGGTGGCCTCGCTATGAGCGTGACTCTTTCCAGAAAACCTATGAGTTCGGAGGCCAAGACGTGGCTGTCTGGGACCGTGCGGAAGTTGCGGGAGTCGCTGCTAAAGGGGTTGCAGGACGAGGTGGAGTCGGTTTATCGGCTTTCGTTGCCTGCGGCTCGGGCGGGGTTGGACGAGGCGCGGACGCGGCAGCGGGAGCGGTTAGAGGGATACCTGGACGAGCAGGTTCGGGCCGGCGGGCTGGTCGGCAAGGAGACGCGGGAGCAAGCTGGGCGGCGGCACCTAGCGGCGGCGGTGAAGCTGGCGGCGGCCACGTTCTTGAACCGGCTGGTGGTGCTGCGGCAGATGGAGGCGCTGGGGCTGCGCGAGGTCAAGATCCTGACGGGCGGCTGGGGTAGCCTGGGGTTCAAGGAGATGCGCGAGTTCGCTGCGGGGCTGAACGGCGAGGCAGAGAGCACCTTGCTGCGGCTGACCTTCGAGGAGCTGGCGCTGGACCTGCCGGGGCTGTTCGGCAACGTGGGAATCAACGACTTGATTCCGATTCCGACCTCGACCCTGAAGCCTACGGTCGAGGTGTTAGAGGGAGAGGCGCTGTCGCGCGAGGACGTGGCCGACCTGTGGCGGGACGACACCTTGCTGGGCTGGGTCTACCAGTTCTGGAACGACCCCGAGCGGGAGGCGCTCGACGAGAAGATCCGCAATCGGGGCAAGATCGAGAACCACGAGATCGCGGCCAAGACGCAGCTGTTCACCGACCGCTATATGGTGGAGTGGCTGCTGCAGAATAGCCTGGGGCAGCTGTGGTTCCACATCTGTAAAACGAACGGCTGGACGCCCGAGGTGGTGGCCGACGGGACGCTGGATCGGTTGGAGGCGCGGCGGGAAGATTGGAGAGCGAAGCGGGACCGGGGCGAGGTGGACCTGGAGGCGCTGATGCCGCTAGACAACGACGCCGAGGAGCGCTGGAAGTATTACGTTCCCAGAGTGCTGGGTCTGCAGGCCGAAGCGTGGAGCGAGCGGGCGGAGGGGCCCGAGGATCTGACGTCGGTGTTCGACCTGAAGCTGCTGGATCCGGCTTGCGGGTCGGGGCACTTTCTGGTCATCGCTTTCGACCTGCTGGCCGAGCTGTACAAGGAGGAGGCGCGCCATCGCGGGACGTCGTGGACGGCGGAGCAGATCGCGACCTCGATCATCGAGCGGAACCTGCACGGCATCGACATCGACCCGCGCGCGGTGCAGATCGCGGCCGCCGCGCTGTACCTGAAGATGAAGGTCTACGCGCCCAGTGCGCGACCGCGACAGATGAGCTTGGTGGCCTCGAACCTGGGGTTGAGTTCGCTACCCAAAGATGACCCGGCGCTGCTGGCGCTGCAGCAGGCGGTGGAGGCGGAGACGGGCATTCCCGCCGCGCTGACGCTGAGCATCGTAGAGTCGCTGAAGGGGGCCGACCATCTGGGCAGTTTGCTAAAGGTGGGCGAGTCGATCGATAAGGCGATCGAGGAGCACGAGCGGGCCGCCGGGTTGAGTCGGTCGCTGCCCAGCCAGGGCGACTTATGGGATGGCTTCGTGGAAGAGACGGCACCGGTCAGTCGGGACCAGGCCAAAGCCAGTTTGCATCGTAGGCTCTCGGAATTTCTGACCAAGCATAGTGGAGCCGACGATCTGGGGTTGAGGTTGCTGGGAGAGCAGCTGGCGGCGGGTGTGAGATTTCTGCAGGTAGCGAAAACGGACTTCTACCACCTATCTGTAGGCAATCCACCGTATCAAGGGGCTTCGAAGGCAGCAGACTTCAAATATCTGGAGCGAAACTACAAGCCTGGTAAGTCTGACCTCTACGCAACCTTCTTGCTCCGTGCTCTGGATTTTGTAAAGATCGGAGGCTTGTCTTCTCTTCTCACAATGAAGGGTTGGATGTTCCTGTCGACTTACGAAGCGCTGAGGCGCGAGCTTCTCGAACATCACTCGCTAGCTTATGGAGTTGACCTTGATCGAGGGGCTTTCGAGCAGATCGCGGCCGGTCCGGGTGGAGTGGCCGCTATTGTCACGGCTTTTCTGAAGGGTGGTTCTGACAAGAAGGATAGCCTTCTTCTCCAACCTAGCCCTCGTGACGATATTGGAAGTCCGGGCCTTTACCAGCGTAAACAGGCAGCTCTGCTGGCGGGGGTGGGCCGCTACGAATTCACCCCCGAGCACCTCTCCGTGATTCCCGGCCATCCCCTCATCTACTGGTGGAGCGAGTCATACCTCGACTCCTACACAAGCGCGACAAAAGTCGGGGGCACAAGTCCGGCCAAATACGGGGCTACCACTGCTAACGACGTTCGGTTCTTACGATGCCCCTGGGAACTAAGTGAAGAAAATTGGGCATCAGACGTTACCTTCGCCACATCGTTCGTCCCGTGGGTCAAGGGTGCGAAGGGAAGGGCCTGGTTTGAGCCATTATCTTCACTAGTCCATTGGAGATTCTGTGGCTACGAATTAAAAATCTTCCTCGAACACAGACTTCAAACGAGTCACAGCAAGAACATCAGAAGTGAAGATAAGTATTTCCGAAGGGGAATTTCTTTTTCGACGATTGGAGCCGACTTTAAGGCTCGCGCGCATCGGTTTCCTAGCATTTTCGGAAATACAGCCTCGACAGTATTTCCCGATGACATTGCTGGAACCTTATGCTTGATGAATTCGACATCTGCTCGCGGTGTTCTTGAGTCACTCAACCCTGGGGTTCATTTCGAGGTGGGTGACGTGAACCGGCTACCTCTTCTTACGGTCAATTCCGCCGACGAAATAGTCGCGCAACTCGACCTCGCCTTCACGGAGCACGAACAGGCGCGCGAATCCTCTGTTGAGTTCCAGAAGCCCGGACCCTCTGCCTGGACCTACGCTCAAGAGTGGGCGCAGCGCGCGGTGGACCGACCGGCGGGGGAGCCTTTGCCACCGTACACTCCCACCTACCAGGCGGCGACTCCACTCGACCACCTCAGCTTCGCGCTGGGCGTGGCTCTGGGTCGGTTCGGGGCTGACGGCGAGGGGGTTCTCGGCGACGTTTCCCCCTCCACCCTTCCCCATGGCATCCTGTACCTCAGCAGCGCCGGGGCCTCCGACGGCCTGGAGCACCCGGCCGCAGCCTGCCTTCATACTGCGTGGGAAACCTATGGGGAAAGCATCGCCAAGAAGTCGACGCTGCGCGATTACCTACGCGAAAAATTCTTCACCGACGACCACCTGAAGCGGTACGAGAAGCGTCCGATCTACTTCCCGCTGACCAGTGCGAAGAGGAGCTTCGTGGCGTGGGTGTCCATCCATCGCTGGAAGGACGACACGCTGCAGACCTTGCTGGCCGACCACCTGCAGCCCGAGCTCTCTCGTCTGGCCGGGGAGCTGGCCGACCTGATGGAGGCGCGCTCGACCGGGGACCGCACCTCCCAGACCAGGGCTCACAGCCGCTACGAGCAGGTCAACGCGCTGCACCAGGAGCTGTACGCCTTCAGTAAGCTGGTTGGTGAGATCGCGGAGCGGGGCGCTCCGCCTGTGGAAGGCAAGGGCGTGAAGTGTCCGCCTCGCGACGCTGACGCCCGCTTCAAGATGGACCTCGACGACGGGGTGATGATCAACAGCGCGGCGCTGTGGCCGCTGCTGCCGCCGCAGTGGAAGGAGCCCGCCAAGTGGTGGACCGAGCTGTGCAGCGACGGTGCCAAGAACTACGACTGGTCGCACCTGGCGGCCCGCTACTTTCCCGAGCGGGTGGACAGGAAGTGCCAGGACGACCCGTCGCTGGCCGTGGCTCACGGGGTGTTCTGGAAGTACCACCCCGCCAAGGCCTACCAGTGGGAGCTGCGGCTGCAGTCTCCGGACGAACTCGGTCCTGAGTTTAGCCTGGATGAGGACGGCTCGGATACTTATCGCGCTGACTTCCTCTCTGCTCATCCTGAGAAGGCTGTCGAGTTGAGGGAGGCTGAGCAGAAGCGGAGGGAGCGAAAGGCGCAGAAGGCTGGGGAGCCGGAGGGCGAGTCTGACCAGCTGGAGCTGGATGACGGGGAAGTGGAATGAAACGTATGACTTCCACCTGTACTTCAAATGGAGTACAATGAAGTGGGGTTCAATGACGACAAGAGACGTATGCTGGACGCCTTGACGAAAGGAATGGTTGTTCACGAAGAGCGTTCGTATCAGGAAGAGAAAAACTTATTGGCAACAGGCGATATGTCCGAGGCTGATGCCCTGATCATTTTGCGCTCGACCCCTGGGCGCTGCGCCAGCGAGTCCTGCCACCATTATGACAGCAGCCAACGGGTCTGGATCATGAAACCGGAGGTCGACGGTGTCACTTGGTACGTGAAAGCCTATCTGCTGGAAGAAAACGTCGTCTTCCTATCCTTCCACAAATCTACGTGAGGTCGCTAGTATGAAGAGTCTCAAGGTTCCTGGTGATAAGACAAGAGTAGGCTGTGACAGCTGCAAAGCCATGGTTTCGGCAACTTTCCGCTACGACACTCTCTGTCTTCAGGATGGTACCAGGGTGCCGAATGCGATGCTGGCCTTTTGTGATACGTGTGGGGCTCAGGTGGCCATGGCTCAGCAGTCGGCCTACCTGGTGCGCAAAGCTAGGCACGGTCAACGAAAGAAGACCAGTGTGCGCCTGCAGCAGACCCTCTTTGACCTGGCCTCCTTGCTCGTCGAGGATGCTGGCGGAGACCCAGGTGAGACGTCTGCTCCTGAGCTGGTTCTTAAGGCCGTGCTCGCAACGGTCCTCGACCACCCACAGCGTCGCGAAGTCCTGGTTCAGAAGCTGGTGAACCTACGGAGCGACCCTCTTCTTTCGGCGTCCGCGGCGCAAAGGAAGTTAAACTTAGGATTGACAACGCGATTGAAGAGCGAGCTCTCTAGTCTGGAGAAAGACACGGCGCTCACGCAAAGCGATCTGGTCAGATTCTCGATCGTAGCGGCGCGGGAAGACGCTCGCGTAAGCCAAGAGCTAAAGAAGCTGGTGATCCTGGCGACTTAGTAAGCTCCAGCGATGGTAGGTCAGTCAGAGCCAGACGATGATAAGGGGACTGACCGAGCTGCCCGAGTCGGAGTCCTGGGTGAAGACCATTAGCAAGGCCTGTGTCCCGAGAGCTCGTGCGAGAAGGGAATAAAATCCGGACGATCGTCACTGAAACCGAGTGTCACAGCCTGTACTGTCGGAGTATGGAAATCAGAGATGCTCATAAATTTAGCCCTGCCGCTTCGGTTGGCCGGAACGTCCAGGTGGCAACGCGCGCCCTTGGGGACGATCTGATCACTCCGGAGCAAGCCGCTCTGGTCAGGAGAGGCTACGTCTTTGCCAGTGTCAAACCCGAATAGTCAGGGGTGGAGATGGGCGGTCTGGGCCCTGCTCGCTCTTTTCGTCGGACTTACCGTATGGTGGGTCCAGCCGCGGCCGGCGCCTGTGGGGGCCGTCTATGAAGCCTCGATGTCGGTGCCTTCGGAATGGGTCGAGCAGGCCAGGGTCACCAGTCCCGACGGCAAGTTGGACGCGATGATCGTTCACGCGAACAGTACCGAAGCGCTGCAGAGTCTTGGTACGGAGGGACATCCAGGCGAGCGGACCCTGATCGAGGACCAGCAGCACCAACCGGACAACCGCGTGCTGTGCGTCAGGCTGGTGCCGAAGGGCGCCAGGATCGAGAAGGAGCGGCCCTATCCATTTCCTACAGGGCTTTTCCTGGACTGGGTTCAGGAGAAGTCGGTCTTCGTCGGCTACTACGCCCCGAATCTGAAGGTGAGCTGGAAAGACGACAACACGCTGCTCGTTTCGGGCGATGTACCGAAGGTGGTGCACCAGGCGCGCGAGACCGAGCGTCCACGGCGGGTGGTCGTGGAGTACGACATCAGGGTGCCGAGTTCCTAAGCGTGGCGCCTCTAGCTCTGAGCGGGGCTCGGGCAGAGTGGCGGGCGCAGAGGGGCGGCTGCCCTAAGGCGTGTTGCGCCCGGCGTTGGAGGCGTCAGCGTCCTGTGTCCGCCCCTTGACGCTGACGTCAGCCTCAAGATGGACCTTGACGCTGAGGGTCAGGCGCGGATTTGGGTGTTTTGTCCTTTGTGGCGGTGTACTTCTTGTGGAAATCAGGGGACTTCAACGCCAGCGGCTGCCAACAACTTGACGGCCTTTGTTCCGATGGCGTCAGCTTGTTGATGTGGGGTGACTCCGACATCCAACAGCTTGCACGTCTTCACCAATTCCTCAAAGGCGGCGACCTGCGGCTTGCTGTCTGGCTCGACGTATAAGACTTCGACAGGAACGTCAGGCCTGACGGAGATTTCGTTGTCGCCCCAGGAGACCTGACCGCCGGACTTTCGCAGGTCGCTCAAGTTCCAGGCCCATTCTTTGATTTTGGTGACGACCTGGTCAGGGTCGACCAGAAAAGACCAGGTCTGTGCTAGCTGCACGGCTTTGCCATTGCGCACGAGAAAGTCGTAGCCGCCCGTGAAGTTGGCCGTGTCGACCCTGACTCGTTCGGCGACGTGCGCTTTGAGGGTGAGTCCAGAACGAGCGTACGCATTGCGAAGTTGCCGCTGCAGGAAAGCCCTGTCCTGAGGCTTCGAGCGCGAGACTCTTGCGGTATCAACCAAGAACCGCGGGCAGATAATGGATAACGCCTCTTGCGCTGAGTCTGCGATGACTGGCATCGGTCTAGAAAATTGGACGCAGCCTCGACTCTCGCGCGCCTTCTTCTCCAAGAACTCTCGCGAGGGACGGAAGTCTACGAACTCCAGGTCGAGCTGATCGGAGAAGAGCTCGGACAGGTCGGTCAGAGAGGTGAGCGCGATGCTCAAAGCGCCCGAGTCGGCATCGAGTTTCTTGGCGCGCGTGTAGTCGCTAAGGGTTTGCATTGCCCAGTCTAGCGTTCCGTCGCACCCCGCGATGGCGCCGATGTTAACGAATTCTGCCCGGACCGGGTCCGGCACGAATCGAAGTATCGAGTAGACGAACTTCATAAGCCACGAAGCCTCTCTTGTATCTCAAACTCTATTCGACGCGCTCTGGTTTCTAGAAAGTGGCCAGCGGTCTCGAGGTGGCGGTCTGACACAGGCCAAGACTTTGGAACGCCTCTCATTATGCCGGTCAGGGTCGTTCGGTCCAGACGACGAAGCGATTCTAGCACCTCGGGAAATAAGACGATGCTTTCGAGCGTGAAGTCGCCCTCCAGGCGATGTGGCTCGTGCAGTGATGTGATGAGGGAGTCCTCGTCCCAACGCTCAGTGCCTGCAGGCGGAAGGAACTGCTCATGGTCACAACTGTAGTAAGCTCTGTCTTCGGCGCCGCACACCAACCACTGGGGATCAGAGCCGAAACATAGGTCCCACATGATTCGAATCCACATATGCCTGCGCACATTGTCATCGCGTCGGGCAAACCGCATCTCTCTCGATTCCTCGACGGCTACAATCTCGAGAGAGGCGTGAGCCAATCCGGGCCTGAGGACATCCTGGTCGGTGAAGTACTCGCCATCGAAATCTTCGCTGACGGCCATTCGGAGCGACGGGCAGACGGGGGCGCCGAGGGCGCTGCCGACCCGAGCAATGATGTGCTCGGTCACAGGGACTACCGGCGCCCTACCGTTCTCGACCGGCTTGATGTAGTAGGTGTTGCCGTCGTCGCCAACTCCCGAGAAGACGCCGGTGGTCCACTGGCATCCGTATTGCGCGATGAGAACGAGGCTAACGTCAGCTACGTCAGAGCGATGGCCGGCTACCAGTCCGGTCCATTGGTCGCGCTGTATGTCGTCATCGCCGTGCACAGCCGGTTCTTCGACGGAAGCTGCTCGCTTCCTAGAACTTCTGAGGTGAAGACAGAATCTGTCGGTGCGGATATTGGCTCAGCCTCGAAGGCGCGCCCGAGACCGACAACGAACATTCTTCGACGGTGCAGATTCCGAGCCGCAACTTGTTCGGCCCGGGACAGCTTCGACAACTTATGGCGGACATCCAGAAGAGATATGCCCTGTGAACGCGCAGATTCGAGACGAAAATGTTTTGAGAACGCTGGCACCCACCAGCGTGGTTGGTTATCTCAAAAGCCGCCAATGGGAGCTGGTCGGTAAGCTGAAGGCTGATGTGCCCGTCTACAGCAAGGGCGATTACCAGGTCTTTCTGCCATTGACCAAGGGTTATGCGGACTACGGGCTGAGGATGGGGGAAGTGCTCGCCGCTCTATCGGCCGAGGAGGGGCGCAGTCAGCTAACGATCTTCGAAGAGCTTGTCTTTTCGGCTGCAGACCGCGTTCGATTCCGCTTGATGGCGCCACTGGCCAAGCGGGGGCAGTTGCCGATCAATCTGGGTGTACGTTTTTTCGAACGGGCCCGCGACGTGATCTACGCAGCCGCCTGTTCTACGGTCGAGCCTAAAGCGTTCTATCAGGGGCGCAGGCACCAGAAGGCCGAAGACTACATGTCCAAGGTGTACCTTGGTCAGACGGAGCGAGGAAGCTTCGTGGTCAATGTGGGCTCTCCGATCTCTCCGCCTGTCGAGCAGTTGGTTCCCGAGGAAGAGCCGTTCGAGCGGCAGGTGACCCATCGCCTGATCCGCAGCGTGTCGGCTGCCCGAGATGCTGCTTTCGACGTCGCTATGTCAGCGAACGTCGACCCCTTTCTCGATGCGATGTCGACAGGCGTGAGCGCCAATCTTTGCACC
Source organism: Vulcanimicrobiota bacterium (assembly GCA_023447635.1). GTDB lineage: Bacteria > Vulcanimicrobiota > Xenobia > Xenobiales > JADMJV01 > JAEXNA01. Next base: position 61,823 of record JAEXNA010000081.1, read on the forward strand.
GCGCTGTCCGAGCTGTTCCTGGATCAGGACGAAGGCAAGCTAGAGATCAGCCTGCAGTGGAGCCCGCTGCGTCCCAGGCCAGCGGTAGTGGATTCCGTGGTCTCGCTGGACGCGAGCCTGGCGCCGATTTTCGCTGAGGCTTCTCGCTCGTTGCGGACCAGAGCGCCGCGAGAGGAGTTTTTGGCCGAGGGCTGGATCACCAAGCTGGAGCGAGAGGTCGAGCAGAACCTTGGTCGCGCTGCCGTGTACGCCCCCGTCGACGGGTCGCTACGACGGATCAATGTCATTCTCGACGCAGAAGACTACGAACTGGCCACGGAGGCACACGCAAGGCGGCTTCCCGTGGCGCTTGAGGGTGAGCTGGTCCGGTATGGGCGCGGCTACACGCTGAAGCATCCTCGCAACCTGCGTATCACCGACAGTCCTGAGGAGAGCCAGGACCCTCAGGTGTTCCTGGACTAGATCGGTCTAGATCTTAGAGCCCCTACCCAGCTTTGCTGAAGCAGACCTTGGCTAGTCCAAGCTCCATGCGGCCAACAGCTGGTCCAGCATTCGTTTCTCGGCTATGACGAAACTTCGGGGCGCGTGTTTTGCATCCGGGCCTGAGGATATCGAGACATAAGTGCCCGGTGGCCCGGGGGCGACGCGTTCACCGAAGATTTTTCCGACGAGAGACCTGGCGTCAGGGACCCCTGACAAGTCGAGAGATGCCCAGTCTGAAGACTTTTTGAAAAACTTATTCACTTTGCTCGAACCCCCAAAGCTCCTAGGCTTTCACCCAGCGTTTGCCCATTGCGGTGTTCTCGACCCTGACGCTGAAGGGCAGGCGCGGGACGTGGGTTTCCAGATCCATGGCGAAGCGGCGGGCGTTCCTGGCGCTGCCGAGCTTCTCGATCACCTCGGCCTCGGTGATGCTGCCGTGCTGGCCGATGTGCGCGAAGATGCCGCTGTACTCGTCTTCGATGTCGGTAGGCGTCTCGGCCGAGGGCTGGGGGGCGGAATCCAACGGGCGCGGGGCGGCGGCTCCGTAGACTATCTGGTGGGCGTTCGCGCTGGCTCTAGAGTCCGCGACGAGAGAGTCGATGGCGGCCTCCAACCGCGCCTGGATGTTCCCTCCAACCCTGGAGACCCCGAACGCTCGAGCGGTCTCGCGGGCCAGGTCGGCTTTCGGCAAGGACAGATTCTGCTTGAGCACGAGTTCGGCGCAGTTCATTAGCTCGCACAACGGGATGTCGTCGATGGTGCGCTTACTATCGGGCGTTCCGTCCGGGACCCTGACCTCACGCCAACCCGCACGGTCGGCCTGGGCGGTCCACAGGACATCTTGCTCGACGACGAGCTCCGAGGCGTTCTTGAGAATCGCGCTGATATGAGCTCGGGCTTTGGCTGTGAGCTTGATCAGTCCAAAGGTCGAGAGAACCTGGCGGGCGGCGTGGTCGAGGGTGATCGGCTGAAGTTCCGTGACTACGTGCGCCAAGCGCTGGCGGATGACGGCGACGTGGCGAACGTCGTAGAATTCGGCCCCGGGTAGGGGAGCAAAGTACATCGGCGCGGCCTGGTACGGAACGGTTCCCGGAAGAACGCCCGGGGTGATCTCTTGGGAAGAGAACTGAGCGAGAGGGCTCTCTTCCTCGATCGACTCGAACTCGTTGGCTATGGCGACCGGCTGGTTCGTCGTGGCCGGTCGAGCGGCTCCTGATGCGGCCGACGCGGCTTCGGCCTCCTGAAGCAGTTTGTGCAGACGAGCCGTCTCTTTCTGCGGGTCGTGCCACCAGTCGGTGGACCAGACTCTGAGAATGTTCCAGCCAAGCTGTCGTAGCACCGTCTCTCTGAGCCGATCGCGGTCGCGAGCGCACTTCGAGCTATGGTAGGTCGCTCCGTCGCACTCGACCCCGGCCAGGAAGGTTCCCGGATGAGTCTTGCTCTCGACCCCCAGATCTACCCGGTAGCCCAGGCTGCCGACCTGAGGGTGCAGGGTCCAACCCAACTTTTCGAGCGCGGCGGCGACCTGTTCTTCGAACGGAGACTCCATCTTTGCTTTGGCTTGCACAACCCCGGTGCTCATCAAAGCCATAGGCCCGCGGCGAGCATAGTCCAGGAATTCGCGGAGGTGTCGGGTGCCGAGGGCGCGAGACTTGTTCAGGTCGATTTGCTCGGGTCGTAGGGTCGAGTAAACTTCCAAGCTTTCTCGTGCCCGAGTGATAGCCACGTTCAGGCGTCGCTCGCCACCGCTCTTGTTGATGGCTCCAAAATTCATGGAGACCTTGCCTGCAGCGTTAGGGCCAAAGGTTGGCGAGAAGAAGATGACGTCGCGCTCGTCGCCCTGGACGTTCTCGAGGTTCTTGACGAAGACCGGCTCGGCCACGGCTTTGCCGAAGTACGGCTCGATCTCCCGATGCTTCCGCCGAGCGGCATCGAGCAGGTCTTCGATCAGCGTCTGCTGCTGGGAATTGAAGGTCACGACTCCCAGGCTTTGGGCCCTTCTTTCCGGGTCCCGGAGCCGTTCGACGATGGCGCTAACGACCGCTTCGGCTTCGATCTTGTTGGTACGGCTGGCGCCGAGGTCGTAGACGCCTTTGACTTCGTGCAGCTTCACTCCAAAGTTGGGATGTCGGTCCACGGAGGAGGGGAAGGTTAGCAGATTCCCGTCGTAATACTGAATATTGCTGAAGGTGATGAGGCTCTCGTGACGGCTGCGGTAGTGCCACCTGAGCTTGTGCTCGGGCATCCCGCAGGCCACTGCCTCTTCCAGGATGCTTTCCAGGTCTTCTACGGAGTGCTCATCGACTTCGACATCCTCTTTGTCGGAGGTGCCGAAGAAGTTGGTAGGGGGAAGCTGGCGAGAGTCGCCAACGACGATCGCTTTCTTGCCTCGGGCCAGTGAGCCGATCGCGTCCCAGACCGTGATCTGGGACGCTTCATCGAAGACTACCAGGTCGAAGTTCGTGCGCTCGGGGTCCAGGTACTGGGCGACCGAAAGCGGACTCATCATCACGCACGGCTTCAGGACGGGGAGCAGGTTGGGAAGCTGAGCGAACAGCTGGCGACAAGGCAGATGGCGGGTCTTTTTCTTAAGCTCTCGCTGCAGGATGCCCGATTCGGATGAGGCGGACACAGACGCGCCCGCAGAAGGTATCTTCTCGGCCAGTCGGGCGCGCAGGATAGACCGGACCAAGCCCATGCTGTCTTCGTCGACACGACGGAACCGTTCGATCGTTGCTTCGTGGGTCGCTCCTCGGAACTGGCGCAGCACAGGGTCTTGCTCCATCTTCTGGCGGTGCCAGTTTTCGAGCATGGCGCGTTCTGCCGTAGGAACGAGGCGGGTGTGCCCGACCTGGCCCTGACTGTAGGCCTCGACCAGCGGCTGGAGGCCCTTGTCTTCGACCCCTCGTCGGGCAGTGACGAAGGTCACCCAGTCGCGAAGGGTGCGCTGGCCGCCCGACCAGCGGTCGAGTCGGGCCGACACCGCCTCGAGAGTTTCCTCGGCGGCTGGAGCGGCCGCCCTGGCTCTGTCGAGTAGCGCCTTCTGAGCGGCGTCGTAGACCTGGTAGGCCTGAGAGAGGTTCTGGAAAAGGCTGACCCGAGACTCGGGCTCTTCCGACCATCGGGCGACCTGAGTGCGGGCTTTTTCGCCTTCCGGTCCGAGGCGGTCTTCGAGCCAGGTCAGCTGTTTGCGGAACGCTTCGAGCCAGTTCAGATGAGTCTGCAGCGCTGTCAGGTCGGTGTCCTTGCCCTTCCACAGAGCGCCCAACCAGTCTTGGGCTTGAGGGCGAACCTCTTGCAGGGTGCTGACCAGTTCGCCCAGCCGCCTGGCCTGCTGAAGCGAGGCTAGAAGTTGGGGGCGGGGCGGGAGCGCGGTTTTGCCCACCCTACCCAGCTGGCGACGTGAGGAGAAGGTCTTGAACCAGGCGACGACGCCGCCGGACTTTTCGGCGTCTTCGAAGTTCGCGATAAGGCTGTTCAGGGGCAGTTCAGCGAGTTGAGGCAGGTGGAACTGCGCTTCGAGTTCGGCTTCCAGGCTGTTGTGCTCGGTGACCCGAGCTGACCATTCTTCCACGGTTTGTCGAGCGAGCTTCCAGCCGCTGTCGACTAGGAGCTTCGGCGGCGCGCCAGCGGATTGACCGAAGGAGCTACCGATTTCAGCCAGGCTTGCTACGTCGGCGAAGGTGGCTTGCCACTGGTCCAGGCCTAGCTTCGAGCAGACCGACGACCAGGCCGTTCGTAAGCTGCGCAGGCTTTCCGTGACGGTCTGAAGCTGGGCAGCGAGCCAGTCAGCCGTATTAGGGCTCCAGTCGTCGATAGCCCATTCTCGCAAGGGGTGGTCCGTCACGGAACCTATTTCGACGGCGGTCATCTGCCAGGCGGCCACCCTATCCAGAGCGGCCTTCAGGTCGCCAGCGGTCAGTTCGGTAGACGCTCGGTACGGCACAAGGGGGTTGTCCCGTAGCCCTATCAGCTTGGAGGTGACGTCGTAGACAGAAAGGCCAACGGGATGGACGGCGTTCAGTTTGCCCGCGTACTCATTGAGCTGGCCTTTGAGTCTCTCGAGCTCATCGAGCTTGTCCTTCCAACCGCCCGGCGGGGGGTCTTTGGGTACGACCAACGCTTCGCCAAGCTGGCGGATGACGTCGGACTTTCGCGCCTTGTTGGAATGCAGCTCGAGGCAGAACGGGCCGAGGCTAACCTTTTCGAGACGCTGCCGGACCACGCTGAGCGCAGCTAGCTTTTCGGCTACGAACAGCACGGTTTTTCCCTGGCCCAGGGTGTGGGCGATGATATTGGTGATGGTTTGCGATTTTCCGGTGCCGGGAGGACCCTGGAGAACGAAGCTGGCGCGGCCCTCGGAGGCGAACACAGCCGCGAGCTGCGAGGAGTCGGCGTCGAGGGGGCAGAGGCAGTCTTCGGCAGCCTTGGCGTGGTCGATCTCTTCCGAGGGCAAGAAATCGGCTGAGGTGAACGGTTCGCGTCCGGCGTCGATCAGTCGGGAGACGACTTCATTCTTTTTGAGCGCTTCCGAGCGCGCCTCGAGGTCCAGCCAGAGCAAGAATTTGGTGAAGGAGAACGGGCCGATGCTGGCTTCTTCTACGACCTGCCAACGCGGCATGTTGACGATCTGACGGCGGACGGTGTGTAGAATCTTTGGGATGTCGAGGCCGGAGGCGTCTTCGGGCAGCTCGTTCAGGTCGCCGATGGTGAGGTTGAAATCGGCCCTCAGTTTCTCGAGCAGGGTCACGTTCAGGCGCGCCTCATCGTCAGAAAGTGAGACTTTGTAGCCTTCGCTGGCCTGCCCACGGGTGAGTTCGATAGGGAGCAAAAGGATGGGAGCCCGCCTTGGCGTCTCTGAGGTGTCGCTTTCGTACCACTCCAGAAAGCCCAGAGCCAGGAACAGGGTCGAGGTTCCGGTCTCTTCCTGGACGGTTCTGGCTTCTCTCCAGATCTTGAGGAGGCGTTTGTCCAGTTCCTCAGGAGTCAGAGCGGTGTGCAGTCGCTTGCGCGTCAGCGCTTCGGTTAGCTTTTCTTCGAGCAGGTCCGTGCCCGACCGCTCTTTGTGCAGCTCGCTGTCGCGAGCGCGCTCGTGATTGTCGAGCTTCGGATAGAGTCGCAGCCGCTTGCCGCCCGCCAACGTGTCTTCGAGTTCGGAGATGTTGGCGACTTGCAGAGGTAGGGTCTGAGGCGATGGGCGGAAGTTCAGCAGCCGGTTTCTGAGGGAGAGGTCGAGCAGCTTCTCCCTCCATCGACGGAGGCGCTGATCGGCTGGTTCTTTGACCGTTCGAGTGCCCGAGGCGTGTTCGTCGGCGAAGGCCAGCGCGGGGTTTGCCAGCGGAGCCGAGGCTACGGCCGTGGCCGGCCCAGCCTGGACCGGCTCCGTCACGAACTCGGCGTTGGTGTTGCGGGAGGGAAGGGGCAGGATGCGGTGGGCGCGCGCGCAGTGGACGTCGATGGAGAACTGGAAACTCTCCTTCAGGTTTGCCAGCGCGACACGTTCGGCGGTGGCGAATTCGGCGGCGGGCTGGTTGGTCATGATCGAGGAGTCGAAGATGCAGATGCTCCCGACTTCTACCCGTTTGATCAGGGCTAGCGGATCGTCGACGACCAGGATGTCGAACGAGTCCTGCTCTAACCAAACCCCGGGGAAGGCGTGTCCGTCGGTGATCAGGATGAGGGGGTGAAGGCCGGCGTGTTCGAGGCAGGCGGAAACCAGCATGCTCAGGTCCAGGCAGTTGCCTCGCCCTTCGCTGAGAAGCTGCTCGGGGGTGCGAATCTTTTGTCCCGCCGCTTCGAAGCTGGCGGGCATTCCAACGTAGTTGATGCCCCTGGATTGCACGGCGGCATAGAAGGCGGCTGCGGTCAGGCGGACGCGCTCCCGGCTTTTCGCCTGGTAGCCAGATAGGGAGCTGTCGTCAGTCCACTCTTTGAGCTTCTGCTGAGCTTCGGTGATGAGGGGGCCGAGGGCGGGGTTGTTGGGCTGGCTGAAGGCGGCCAAAAGCTCTGGCGCAATAACGGTTCCGCCCCATTCGTTGTAGGCGAGGACCTCGATCTCTTCCGACTTCTTGAGGAGCAGGGCCTCGCTGTCGCGAACGGCGACGTGCAGGTAGCCGCGCTCTCGTTCCGTCTGGTTCGATAGCTTGGTAAGAGAGAGTTTGGGGTCCAGGACTTCGCGGCGGTAGGTTGCGCCGGGTTCTAAGGCGTCGACCCTGACGATGTATGGCTCGATAGCCACGTCGGGTTCGAGAGTGATCTCGATCTCGAGGTCTTTGAGCGGAGCGGTCCCGGCGTTGTGGAGCGTCAGGTAGCGGACCAGCGCGACGGAATTTTGCTGAGCGGCGTAGTTCAGCCGCGGATTGAAAACGTAGTCGAGTTCGACTTTCTTGACGGGAATAGCCTCATCGGCTCTCTGAATCGTATCCACAACCAACCCCTCGATAAGGGCGCGGTACGCGCGCCTTCGGAACTTCGCCAGCCACTCTGTTCAGAGGTTTGGCGTCTTCTCTGGTTCTCAATGGTCATAGTTTTACCTCTGACAGAATCTGTCGGTGGGTCCTTTCTTGTCTGGGGGCGATAGGGGATCCTCATCGAGG
>JAEXNA010000123.1 GCA_023447635.1 Vulcanimicrobiota bacterium
GATCTGGTTAGATGATCGGGTCGATTCGCGTCGAGTCATGAGTCGGACTCTTCATGACGGCCGGCTCCGAGCCGGGCAGCGGCAGAAGCGGGTCGTCGCTCGAGATGTCCTCGCGAGCGATCTCGACGTCTTCCTTCACCGACTCCTTGGCGCTCTCCATCGATTCCGTCAGAGCCGACTTGGCCTCGTTGGCGGCTTCGGCCAGGTGAGTCTTGGCGTCGGCGGCGGCGTCTTCCAGGTGGGATTTCACCGTCTCCGCGCCGGAGCGCAAGCTCTCGACGGCCGCGTGGCGGGCGTTTTCGACGATGGCGCGAGCCTGGTCGAGCAGGCTATCGCGGGTCGGGCCCATGACCTGATTTTCACGCTCGGTGGCGGGCAACGCGAGACCGATGGCTAGACCCATCGCGGCGGCAATAGCGCCTAGAATCAGCGGATGCTCTTCGGCGAAGTGGTCTGCGGCCAGGCGGGTACGCTCGGCCTGGTCCTGCAGCGAGAGTTTGGCGTGCTCCAAGCTCTGGCTGGCCGAAGCTCGGGCTTCGTCCATCTTTTCCAGGGTCTGATCCTTAGCGCTCTGAGCCGCCTCTCTGGCGTTGAGAGCGGCGTCGCGCAGACCCTCCCGGGCGTTGCTGGCGCTGTCACTGATCTGCTCGCGGGCGTCGCCGGCGGCTGACTCGAGCTGATCCTTTCTCAGCAGGGCTCGGTTACGCAGACGCTGGGGCAGCGGTATGGCCTTGCTCTGCTCGCGACTGACGAACATCCAGGCCAGACCCGCGCCGATAAGCATCGAGGGTCCGGGGTATTCGCGGATCACACCAGAGACCGACTGGGCCAGCGACGAAATCGCCGATACCTGGTCGACCGTGCGCTGACGTCCGACGTCAATGTCTCGGGCGTTCTGTAGCATCTGGGTCTGGGGGGGTAGAGTGGGATTGGGTTGCTCGGGAAGCATCATGGTTTTCTCCTCCTTGGTGAAAGTTCGGGTTAAAAGACGTCCGCGTTAGCGGGTCGGTCGTAGAGCGGGCCGCCCGGCAGTTCGGGTCGGGCGGACGAGCGCAGGAAGCGGGCGGCGGCCATACCGAGGGCAAAGGAGCCGGCTAGAAACAGGGTGGTGTTCTGTCGGCTGAAGCGGTCAACCGAGACGATGAGGTCATCAAACTCGGTCTTTTCCAGGGTGCTGGCCAGGCGGTCGACTTCGCCCGCGAGGCTCTCGATCATACGTCCCATACCGGGGTGGTCGACCTGCTCGGCGGTGCGGCGCAGCGCCTGATCCAGGTCCCGTACGGTATGCACGGCGTCTTCTTTACGGTCTCCGAGGTAGGCAGCAACTTCGGCCTTGCCGTTCTCGGCGGCCTGGGTGGCCTGATCAGCAATCTGCTGTCCGACCTCCTGCGCTTTGATCTTCACGTCCTCGGAAGAGACGTTTTTGGTTATTTTCACGGCGTAGTATTCTCCCTTCAGGTGTCTACTCTCAGGCTAAGACGACGGCAGGTTTGCCGCGCTATCCGGGGGAACATGACTCTGGTATCCTATCGGCCATCCGGGGCTTTATCCCGGGGGCGAGTTAGCCGAAGAGCAGCATATGACCATAACCATCGAGCAACGCCATTGCCTTCCCGTCCTATCCGTCCAGGGTTCGATCCGGGAGGATAACTGGGACGCCTTGGACCGAACCGTCAGTCTGGTGGGCGCGGAAGGGCACCTTCTGATCGGACTCGACCTTAGCTCTGTGCTGCGTATGGGCCCATCCGAGGCTCGGCGCCTGGTGGCGCTACGGGATCGCATGGCCAGCGGATGTCAACGGCTTTCCTTGATCGGTCTTTCGCCCTGCGTGATCACGGCTATGGGCCAGGCTCTGTAGACCTTCTCGCGCAAGCAAAAAGGCGCCCCGGTGGGGCGCCTTTTTTACAGGTCTATGCTGTCTGCGGAACGAGTCTACAGGTCGATCCGGATCGGTCCCAGACGCAGCGACGGTCCATTGTTGTAGTAGCCGTCGCGGTAGTATCCGCGATCCCAGTTGTTGTACGAGCGGCTGTTGTAGTAGCCGTTGTTGTAGTAGCGGCTCGAAGGGTAGCGGCTGTAGCTGGAGCGGTTGTTTCTCCACACGTTCCGGTTGTTGCGCTGATGGATGTAATTGTTATCATAGGTCGGGAACGAGCGGTAGACCGGGTAGTGGTTCGCGCGGTAGCGGCGGTGTCCGTGATGATTCCAAGGCTGGGCTATCGCGCTACTCGTCATGATAGTCACCAGCATAGCGACGATGGCAAGTGCTGTTTTCTTAAACATCTGTCTGTCGCTCCTTTCTGGCTTTAAGCTTAGTGTTCCGGAAGAGGCGGCCGAAGCGGCCTTCCTGAGATTATTGTAAGACAGGTCAAGAATTCAGCGGAGCATACTTGAAAAGGTTCAGGGGGGCATCCTTTCTCGCAGGTGGAATTTCCGCCCCCTGGTGTCGAAGAGGGCGCCACGGGGCGTGCGCCCGAAAGTTCGGTGGGGACGGAGTTGCGACGGTGGCGAAGAGCAGAAGAGCGTTAGGGGACGGCAGCAGCCGAACGGTACTCGAGGACGGCTCGACGGTGGGAGGTTACCGGCTAAGCTTTCTGGCTGCGGGCGGTCAAGGCGTGGTCTACCGTGGCGAAAAGCTTGGACGAACGGTGGTGCTCAAAGAGGTCGAGTCGTCCAACACGCGCGAAACCCCGGCCCTGATCTCCGAGAAGACGCTGCTAGAGCGACTGAGTCATCCCGGTCTGGTCAAGTTCCATTCTTTGCTCAACGAAGACGGCTACTTCTATCTGGTGGTCGAGCACGTCGACGGTCGTCCACTTTCCGCGCTCCTGGACCCGAGTAACCTGCCCGCCGTCGAGGACGTGGCGGACTGGGCTGTGCAGTTGTGTGACATCTTCAGTTACCTGCACAATCAGCGTCCGCCGGTGATCTTTCGTGATCTCAAGCCGGAAAACGTTCTGCTGGCTGGGGACCGGATCAAGCTGATCGACTTCGGCATCGCGCGCCTGTACAAGGGCGGAGAAAAGCAGCAGGACACCCATATGATGGGCAGTCGGGTGACCGCTTCGCCCGAGCACTACGGCGGCTCGGAGACGGATGCTCGCTCGGACATCTACACCCTGGGAGTCACTATCTACGATCTGCTCACGGGTGGGGAGCGGCGTTCCACGGGCGCCTTCGAGTTGACGCCGGTGCGAGAGTTGCGGCCAGAGGTTCCGGTCGGGTTAGAGGCCGCTCTGGCTCGAGCCACCGCCTTCAAACCGTTCGAGCGGTTCTCGACTGCGGCCGAGTTTGCCAACGCTATTCTGGTCTCGTTGGGGAAGCCGCCTCGCAAGCTTCCTGGTGCGGTCTCGAGCGGGGCGGGCAAGAGCGGCCCGTCCTCCGAGGCGCCTCCCAAGCGAAGCGGAAAGGGTCGGACCGCGCTACTGGCCCTGGGCCTGGTCGCGGTTCTGGGCGCGGTTGGGGTCAGCGGTAGCGGCAGGTTCGACGCACCCGCACCCGTCTCCGAGTACCCTCCCTCGACCGGAGTTCAAGAGGCCAGTCTGAAGGGGGAACTCTTCGGCGCCGGCAAGGTCGCCGGCAGCGAGGTGGTGCTGATGGGCGAGGACATCGGACTGTTCCAGGTGACCCCTTGGGAGGGGGAGGCCGCGCCCGACCGGGCCAAAACGCTGGCCGACCGGCTGAACCGTTTTTATCGTTCGGCCTGCCTTAACTGCGGCGGCTCGAACCTGGAATCGCCCGATATTCGGGTTGGGCGCTACACCCAGTCGGGCGACCTGGTCGTCTTCTACGCTCATATTCACGGCAACGACCCTCCCGCGCACGGACCGATGGTGCTGGCCACCGTCGATGCGGCGCAGGCCAAAGCGCTGGGCCGGCCGGTCGAGCAGGTCGCCGCCTATTGGCGCGACATCGTGCGGGACATCCTTTCCTTGTCTCGAGGCTTGCCGGTCGACAATTCAGCCCTGGGCGGGGAACTGGCCGGAGCGCTATCGAAGGCACGCGGGCAGTTGCGACGTCAGGGCGACAGCGTAGAGAACCTGCGCAAGATTCTGGCCCAGACCACGGGTAAAGAGTCGCTAAAGTTCCGCGAGCACTTCCTGGAGATCCCGGACCGACCGAGCTCCCCCGAC
>JAEXNA010000229.1 GCA_023447635.1 Vulcanimicrobiota bacterium
CCGCGACCCGCCACGCGGCGCCGCCGGGCGGCCACGCCCCAGAGGCCCTAGTTGACGCGCTCGAGAGTCGCCTCCACGTTTTTGACCTGACCGTCACGAAGGTACTCGAGTTGGACTTTCTCTCCCACCTTGAACTTGTCCAGGGCACGGAACAGGTCGTCCGAGGTTTTCAGGCGCTGGTCGCCCAGGCGGACCAGGATGTCGCCCAGGATCAGGCGTCCCATGCTGTCCCGCATGGTGGGACGCAGACCCAGCTTTTCCGCCGGGCTACCGGGTTGAACGGTAAGCACCAGGGCCCCCTCCAGGTCCAGGCGGGCGGCCAGTTGAGTGCTGGCGACCTGCACGCCCAGCCCTGGCTTGGTGACTTTGCCGTACTGCAGAATCTCGGGCACCAGTCGGCTCACGGTGTCCACGGGAACCGCGAAGCCGATGCCGGCGTAGGCGCCGGAGGGGCTGTAGATCGCGGTGTTGATGCCGATCAGGTTACCCTGCGAGTCCAGCAGGGGGCCGCCCGAGTTGCCGGGGTTGATGGCCGCGTCAGTCTGGATCGCCCCCGAGATAGGGCGGCCGGTCAGAGCTTGAATTTCGCGGTCGAGACCGCTGATGACGCCGGTGGTCAGAGTATGGTCAAGCCCAAACGGGTTCCCGATGGCCATGACGTTCTGCCCGACCTTCAGTGTCTCGGAGCGGCCAACCGGAATGGGGGTCAGTTTGTCCGCCGGAGCGTCGATGGCGATAACCGCCAGGTCTTTGTCGGGCTCGAAGCCGATCGGGCGAGCCTTCCATACCGACCCGTCGGCCAGGGTGACCTCGACGCCCTGGGCGCCTTTGACGACGTGGAAGTTGGTGACGATAGTCCCCTTTTTGTCCCACACGAAGCCCGACCCCGTGCCCTGGGGAATCGAGGTGACGTCCATGGAGAAGCGGTCGCGGCGGACGGCCAGGTTGGTCACATAGACGACCGAGGGAGAGAGCTTTTCGAACAGCGCGATAGTGCTAAGTTCGCCCGCAGATAGGGCGGCGACTTCGCCGCCTACCGATACGCTCGACGGCGTCGCCGAGGCGTCAGGAGAGAGGGCGGGGGTGGGAGAGGCGGCCGCTGTGGGGGAGAAGGTCGCCGCGGGAACCTGGGCCGTCTCTCCGGGAGTGGGGGTGGCGGCGGAGGGCTGAGCGCAGCCTCCGAGCCAGAGCAGAAGAGGCAGAGCTATGGGGAGAATTGAGTTTCTTTTCATCGTCTTTTCAGCGTTCTTTCCGTTCTCTGGTGGTGTTAACAAGGTTGTAACTTTTCGTCCGGTCGTCCTCTGTACGATGAATCCATAAAGTCCAGAGGAGACGCTCATCGATATGGTAGCCACATCTTACAATCCGGTAAACTCACGCCCCTACTCGGGGTCGCGCTCGGTCACCACCGTCGCCGCAGAGAGCCCTGCCCCCAAAGGGTTGGCCGATGACTACTACGATGAGGTGGGCGATGCCGCTGATCGCGACCGTTATTACGCTGGCGTCAAAGATTCCTTTGACGACGGGGACGGCAAGGGTCTCTACGACGACCTGAACCGCCTGATTTCGAAGGGCACTCGCGACCTGGGCTACAAAGGCGCCCGCCAGGAACTGTACAAAGAGATCGACCGTCGCCCCGACGGCAACCTTTACTACCTCTACTCGGGCGACGGACCGAAGAACGAGAAAGACGTCTCCAGTCTCGAGCCCAAAACCCTGGAGAACTACAACTGTGAGCACGTCGTGCCCCAGTCCTGGTTCCAGGAGCGTCTGCCGATGAAGGCCGACCTGCACCACCTGTTCACGGAAGAGATTCAGTGCAACGGCTCGCGCGGTAACCTCGAGTTCGAAGAGTTGGGCGAAGGCGGCGGCAGGGAGATCGAGTCTTGCGGCATTCTGAACCCGGGCGAGAGCTTCGAGCCGCACGCCGGTAAGGGCGAAGTCGCCCGTGCCACCCTGTACTTTGTGACCCGTCACCCGGGCTACGTTGGCGACGGCAGAGAGAGCAAGCTCGCTGACGTCGAGACCTTGCTGAAGTGGCACAGAGAGTACCCCGTGACGGACTACGAGCGTCACCGCAACGACAAGATCGAAGAAGTCCAGGGCAACCGCAACCCCTACATCGACTTCCCCGAACTGGCCGAGAAAGTCGACTTCAGCCGCGGCTTCAAAGCCTAGCCAATCCAGCTCTGTAATGAGAAAAGCGCCCGCAGGTCGGGCGCTTTTTTCGTTTGGCGGTGCGCGCGGCCAACCCGGCTAGCTCAAGTTTCGGCGAGCTAGAGCCCGCCGTTTTCGCGAGCTGGGATGGCTAGCTCAAGTTTCGGCGAGCTAGGCCGGCGGCAACCCCAGGGCTTGTTGAACCTCGCGGGCGCTACGGGGACGACGGTCCGGGTGCAACTCCATCAGTGCCAGAATGACCTGCCAGGTGCGGTCGCTCACCGTGTCGTTGAGAGAGCGCAGGTCGACCAGGCTTTCGCCTTTCGAGCCGCGTTTCCAGGCCGGCACGGGCTCGCGTCGGGAGAGCAAGAAGTACAGTGTGCCGCCCAGCGAGTAGAGGTCGCTGCGGGCGTCGGTGGTCGCCCCGCCGTACTGTTCGAGCGGCGCGTACGCCTCGGTTCCCATGCCTTTGACAATCGGTTGGGTGCCCATGGCCGGGTCCAGCGTCTTGGCGATGCCAAAATCGATCAGGCGCAGATGCCGGTCGACCGAACTGAGAATGACATTGTCCGGCTTGAGATCGCGCACGATAACCGGTGGGGTGCGCGTGTGCAGATAGTCGAGCACGTCGAGCAGTTCGGCAGCCCAGACCAGCACGCGCCGTTCGGCGATGGGACGGGGAGCCAGGGCCACGACCTCTTGCAGGGTACGCCCTTCGACATAGTCCATCACCAGGTAGTGGTTGCCGCGCTCTTCGAAGTAGTCGCTGACTGAGGCCAGGTTGCGATGGTCCAGGCCGCCCAAAAGTTGGGCTTCGCGATGGAACTGCTCCTCGAACTGGCGCTGCTTGTCCAGTGTGTCGGTGACCCTGAGCAGTTCCTTGATGGCCACCGCTTTGCGCAGCCGGGTGTGCATAGCAAGATAGACGTTCCCCATCCCGCCTCGAGCGATCAGCTTCGTGATCTCGTAGCGCTTCTGCAACAGTGTTCCAGGTGCCAGCATAGCCAACGATTCCCCTATCAGCATTCCTCACCTCTCGGCAATGATGTCGACATTTCGCTTTGGATCGAATCCATGTTACAGCATAGAGTAGTACAGCAAGTGAAACCCATTGTGGGTGATGTGAAGCAGGACTCCCGGCCAGACCGAACCGGTTCGACGAAACACGATACCGGTCAGCAGCCCTACCAGAAGAGCATCAAAAAGATCACGCTGGGTCCGTGAACGGCAGCAAATATCAGAGCGCTTCCGACCACCCCGGCCCACCATCCGTGACGGTTCAGCGCGTTGGCGACCACGCCACGAAACACCACCTCTTCCCCAAGGGGCGTCAGAACCGCTCCGGTGAACAGCAGCACGGCCAGGGCCAGGGGGCCGCTTTGAGCCGCCGCCTGGAAGTCGGCCTGGTTGTTCGGCTCGGTGACGAAGAGAAAGTAGACGTACTCGACCCCGAAGCTGAGCCCGAAGGCAAGCACGCCAAGCCCCGCTGCGGCGGCCATCTCCTTGCCCGGGCAGCCGCGGAAGCCAAAGGGCGGCAGGCTGCGCAAGCGCAGCAGGTAGGCGCTCAATAGGGCAAGAGAACCGGCGACCCCATTGGTCGCCATCCCCACAATGCCGCGCAAGGCCGCCTGATCATCGGGAATACTCAGGAGCCAGAATCCGATCAGTAGCAGGAGCGCCAGGTAGGTGAGCAGGCTAGCCACGACCTCGGGCCAGCCCGGGCGGATGTCGCTTGACTCGCCCTTCAGGCTGGTCGATCCCGAAGTAAGATTGCCGGTTAGAGAGTGTGTCGTCATCTGGGTCTCCTCTCGGCGTGGCCGACCCGCCAACCTGACGGCCTGCCTGCCTATTTACATTTTCTCCACGAATCAGCGGCCCCGAAGGGCTACTCTACAGATGGACATGTGCAACTCGATCTCTCACCACCACCATCAGCATAACCACGCCGCCTCGGTAAAGTCGCCCGCCGCTCGCCCCAACCGCGAACCGGAACGCGCCTACCGAGTCGAGACGATCACCCATGCCGATGGCAGTAAAGAGACCGTGTCGGTCAACGGCACCGCGCAGACCGTACGCCAGGACGAAGTGGTGCTGCGTTCGCAGCCGCTGGGTTTTGCCGAGCATGGAGAGGCGCCCAGTGTCGAGCAGTACACCGAGTCGTATGTGGCCGAATCGGCGCTGTCGCCGGAGCAGCAAGAGATGCTGCAGGTCGGCCTGGCCGAAGCCAAGCCCGAGTGGGCCGGCTCAGAGGTTCGCACCATCGTCAATCAGGGTCCCTCCGAGAACCGCATCGACCTGACCATTGTGGGCGACGGCTACACCGAAGCGGAAAAGGCTCGCTTCTTCGACGACGCCAAGCGCCTGACCGATGACATGTTCGTGGGCCAGACCTTCGCCTCGTACCTGCCGCTGTTCAATGTCCACGCCGTGTTCGTCCCCTCCAACGAGTCCGGACTCACCGACACCACCCGCAAGGATACCGCCCTGAAACTGCAGCGCTCGCCCGCCGGCTCGAAGCGCGGCATCCTGCCGGGCGACCGTCGCGCCGCTGAAAAGGCTATCAAGCTCGCTCCCGACACCGACTACCCGATCCTGGTCGCCAACGACGAGTTCTACGGCGGTCTGGGCGGTCGTTACGCCATCACCACCCGCTCGCACAACTCCGGCACCATGGTGCTGCGCCACGAACTGGGCCACAACTTTGGCAGCGTGGGCGAAGAGTACGACGGCGGTCAAGTCTACGACGGAGCCAATCACAGCAGCAGCAAAACTGTGCCGTGGCAACACTGGGTCAGCGCGGACGGCAAAGTTCATGAGGCCGAAGCGCTGGCCACCGGCTACCCCTGGGAGAACCTCTCGAAAGGCGACATCCACCTGGACTTCGTGGTGCCCAAGCCCGACGCCAAAGGTCCCAAACAGATCGGCATCGACATCAGTTCGGTAGGTTGGGAGACGGAAAACGACGTGGAGATCCTGATCGACGGTGTGCCCCAGAAGACCAGCGGGGTGTTCACCGAGGATCGCAGCTTCTTCCGTCTCAAAGAGGCGACCTCGTTCGCTCCCGGCAAGCATAAACTGACCATTCGCGAAAAGATCAAGGACGGCGACAACGTGGTGGCCGCCGTGCGCATCAACGCCTACCCGGCCGACTACGACTTCACTCCCGGCACGGTCGGCGGCTATCCCAGCTTCGACGTCAACGGTCGTCACGTCGGCTATCGTCCGACTCACGAGTCTTGCTTGATGCGCGACATGCGCAGCACCGAGTTTTGCTCGGTCGACCAGGAAAACATGTGGCATCAGTTCCTGAACCGGATCGACCTGATCGACGGAGTCGAGACCAGGCCTGCGCCCGACGGTAAAGGGCAGACGGTGTCGGTCAACACCCCGCAACTCGAGGGGCTCGATATCCGCTGGTTCAAGCGCACCACCGATGCCCGAGGTGCTGTCAAAGAGACCGAACTCGAAGCGCACCGAGGGCAAAGTTCTTGGGACGCCCAGCCGGGCGCCGACAGTGGGGACTACCGCGTCGAAGTTCGCTTCGCCACCGACGAAGTTCGCAAATACTCCGAGCGTTTTCGCACCGAAGAGCGCTTCAGCGTCGCCTGAACTCGGACGTCGCGGGGACTCGCTGGCCTCAGGGGGAGACTTCGAGCGAGTCGATCAGCGCCTGCAGTTCGCCCTCGATCAACTCCGGGTCGTCAGCCGGAGTGGCGATGACCAGGAAGAGAAGACGGTTGTTCGCCGAGGTGCCCAAAACGATCTCTCGCTTTGGTTCGCTGGCCAACTGGTAGTCCAGCCGGAACCAGGAGTGGCCGTTGAGTTCGAGCATCTCGTCGCGCAGCCAGGTGACCCCTTCTTGTCCGTCGATGCGCGATTTCAGGCTGTTCTTGGTCGCTTCCAGGGAAGCGGCGTCCAGCACCGCCTGGGTGTAATTCAGCGAAACGCGGGTCTCGGAATCGGGGGTCGCAAGGACCGCCCCGGGGCGCGAGTTGGCGGTCGCAAACATCTGGTCGATCGCGGCGTCGTCCAGCACGCGGAGCAGCGGCGGCAGTTCCGCCTGTAGCGCTCCGTCAAAAAACGCGGTGGGCGCGGCCCAGAGGGGGCTACTCAGCAGAAGGAAGGCCAGGACGAGAAGTTTGCGCATGACCCCGCTTTCGAACCGCAGGTAAGGCACTCCCCCTAGGCTGGGAGGGGAGGAGGCGCAGCGCTGAGCAAGGCGGCTCCAGCGTCCCAACCCTGGCGAACTCCGGAAACACCGCCGGTAATAATCTTCTGGAACATGTCCCGGCGGGTGTTGGCTACCTCCGAGCCCAGGTCGCCATCATCGGCGCGGGCCCTGGCGATGCTTTGTCCCAGGCCGTCATCGAAGCTCTTCCTGGCGGCCGGGCTAACCAGTCCCACCAGGGCACCGACGCCGGCTCCGACCGCGATGCCGATCGGGCCCAGAGCGGCTCCGGCCAGCCCGCCCATCAAGGCTCCCGAGGCGGCGGCGACGCCCAGTCGAGCGGCTTTGTGTACCGACTTTTCGCCGGTGTTTCCTTTCAGGAGCGAGAGCGCCAGTCCAGCCGGAGCGGCAAAGGTGGCGCTCAGCACGCCGGCGGCGGCGGAGAGGACCCGTTTCCAGGCGGGGCCCTCCAGCTCTTTGGCGGCGGAGAACTCTTTCGGGATCTCCTCGAGCCCTTCGAAGACGCCGGCGGTCGTCCCGCGCCCCTCGGCGTAGCCCGTTTTGAAGCCGGCTTTGACCCCGGTGGTAGAACCGGCCACCGCTCCGTGGAAGGCGCCCTTCGCGGCGCCTTCGCCAGGGCCGACTTTACTGTCGATAGCGTTGGCGAGTTCGGTCCCCACCGCCTTAGCGGAACCGCCTCTGACGAAAAGATAGAGACTGACCGTGGCCTGAGCCGCATCTTTGACGGCCGCAGCGGCCGCGCCGGCAGGACCTAGCAGGATGAAGCCAGTGGCGGCGCCCTTGACCAGTCCCTGAAGGGCATTGCCGACCGCTAGTCCCACGGCTACTGACTCGGGTTTGACTTCGAAGTTGGCGTCAGCGCCCCGGCGCCCTCCCTGGTAGCCACCGATGGCCAGGCCAGAGAGCAGGTTGCCGGGAATCCCGGTGACGGCCGTGACGTAACCGACGCCTTTCTCGACCAGGTCTCGGACCGGTCCGGGTCGATGGGGCTCGAGAGCGGGAGGAGAGGACGCCACAGGCGAGGCCGGGGGCGTCTTCTCCGCCGGTCGTCGCGTGGGGGTGAGCCGTCCGATCTCCAAGCTTCGTCCTTAGACCTTGCTTACCGAAGCGACGCTGACAAAGGTCGCGCCGCCTTCCACGGCGGGGGCGGAGGTGCCGCTCAGTTCGACCTTCTGACCAACGTAGTCGTTGAGGTCGAGGCTGTCGTCGGCCGCTTGCAAGAGAGCCACCTGCTCTCCCTTGTCGTCGAGCAGTTTATGGGTGCCCTGCATGAAGATAGAGATGCCCAGCTCTTCCACGGTACCGGTGAATTTTTCCATAGTCCTGAAGAGTTCCCAGAACAGGGCGAACTTCCCTCCCTTCACCCCCGGATGCCCCCCATTGTGGGGGGTTGGCCAAGATACAGGTGCGTCTGTGGCGGCGGGGCCGGATCTTGCAATATAGAGGTAGGCACACCGGTGGTTAACCGGTTCCCCGTAGGAGAACAGCTATGCAAGATCGCGACACGACCCTTATAGGACACCTCAAAGACGCCTGGGCTTTCGAGACCCGTTTGCTGGACCTGGTCCTCGAACAGGTCAAAGGCTGTGCGGACGCTCCGTCTCGACGGATGTATCGCGAGCACGCTCGCCTGACCAAGACACAGTGTCAGCGAATCCAGCGACGACTAGAGTTGCTGGGCGAGCATGTCCTGGGCGAAGAGTCGGGCTGGTTCAGCGACCGTCTTAAACGTCTGGCTGTCGAAGTCGCCGTGATGGACGTGTGGAGAGATGAATCAATTCAGCGGCTGATCACCTCTTACGGGATCAAGCAACTCGAGTGCAATATGTACCGCAGCCTGCTCGACCTGGCCGAGTCGACCGACGACGAAGCGACGGCCTCGCTAGCCCGTACCTCTTTGGAGGAAGAAGAAGCCACGGCTCGTCGTCTGCTCTTCTGTATCGGTATGGCAACTCGGGGCACCGAGAGCAAGAGCAACGCCGCCTGATCTCGATCTGAAAATTGGACCGATAAAAGAAGAAGCGCGGTGGGAGCCGCGCTTCTTTCGTTGGGGCGTCAGGTGTCGTGTGGGTGCACGTTCACCGACTATTTGTATAGCTACGGTACAGCTCCCGTGGAAGTCTGCCAATGCCGGAAATCCACCATTTCGAGGCTACTTTGGGACCACGTTGAGGGGTACTACGACGCACGAAAAAGGCCTGGCCAAGCCCCAGGAGAGCTTAGGCCTTCTGGGAACTCCACAGCATGTGGCCTTTTCGCCCTGCCCTTTTCGGCACAGTCCTGTTTGCCCTTCTCCTGGTAAGCCGCCCCCTTGCCTCGCAGGCCCAGGAGAAAGCGATTTCCACCGACCGCCCCGACCGGGCAGAAACCCCTACGACCGTAGGGCCAGGCGTGGTCCAACTCGAGACCGGCGTTTCGCTGACTCGCGAGGACGGTCAGTCCTTCACCAGCTTCCCTACGCTTGTCCGGATCGGCACTGGAGAACGCTGGGAGTTCAGGATCGAGAGCGACCTTCTCCATCTACAAAATCCCGGCGCGGACAGTTTCCACGATGTCGTGGTCGGCGCGAAAGTCACGCTACACGAGGACGAGCGGACACACTGGGGGCTCATCTTCGACGCCAGGATCCCGGTTGGAATCGCCGAGGTGCGCGGCTCCTTCGAACCCGAGATCAAAGCGCTTCACGAGCACGAATTCAAGAACGATTTTACTCTAGAACTCAACGTTGGCTTGTCCGTGCCCGAGGACGAGGAGGCCCGGCTGATGAGCTATAGCTGGGCGGCTTCCCTTTCTCATCCCGTGTCCGGAAAGCTTGACGCCTACCTTGAACTGTTTGGGGAAGGTCGAGAGAAGAGCGGCGAGTCCAGCCAGGTAGGCGTCGATGGTGGCTTCACCTATCAGCCCAGCGACGACCTTCAATTCGACATCTCCTACGCCAAAGGTCTGTCAAGCTTTGGGCTGGACTGGTCGGTGGGCCTGGGGGCCAGCACTCGTTTCTAAGACGCGGCTACATCAACACTTCCACGGTGACTCCGGGCGGCTTCTCCACCGAAGTCACGGCCACGGTCCCGTCCTCGCGACGCAGAGTCAGGTCGACCGAGCCTCCGCCGAACTCTAGCCCCTTGATCTCGAGCGACTCAAGCTCTGGCGGCAGAGAAGGCCCTCTCAGGAAGATACGCTTCTCCAGGGCCGAGAATTCCAATCCCAGCATCGCCTTCACCAGGCCGAACGGCACGGCACAGGCCCATGCTTGAGGCGAGCAGGCGGTCGCGAAGCGTAGCGGCTTTCGATCACCCTCCTGGCGGGTTAATCCGGAGAAGAGTTCGGAAAGGCGATAGCCCGGGTCCGAGGTGGCGACGTCGAAGAGGGCAAGGAAAGTTCTCAGCGCCGGCTCTTTATAGCCGTACTTAGCGGCACCCACCGCGCAGAGCATGGTGTCATGGGGCCAAACCGCGCCCCGATGATAGCTCAGGGGATTGTAGTAGGGCGGGCCCTTGGCGACCGTGCGGACCCCCCAGCCGCTCCAGAACTGCTCCCCGAACAGCCGCTCTATCACGTGCTGAGCTTCGCTTTCTGCGCTGGCTCCTGCCCATAGCATGTGACCGGCCGAAGAGCAGAGGAAGCGAGTCGGGCGAAAACGGCCGTCGAGAGCAGGATGGAAAAAGCGGTTCTTTCTGTCCCAGAACAGGCGCGAAACGCGCTGCGCCGTCTCTTTGGCCCTGGTAAGATACCTCAGCCCGGCTTCCTCGTCTCCATACATGGTCGTCAGCAGATGTCCCCAGCTTCTCTGGGCCCAGATATGATAGCCCTGAGCCTCTACAAGGGCCAAAGCGCCGGTCGGCTTTCGCCCGTCGGGATGAAAGATCGCGTCCTCGGCGTCCCTCCACCCTTGATGGGTGAGCCCAAGTTCGTTGTGGGAGAGGTAGCAGAGCAGTCCGTGCTCGTTCTCGGCAGCCTTGCACTCCATCCAGGCTACAGCTTTTTCCAGGCTCTCCCGAAGCTGGCGTAGCAGCTTTCGGTCGCCCGTACGCCGGTAATACTCGGCGGCCAGGATCAGGTAGAGCGGCGTCGAGTCGACCGCGCCGTAGTAGGATCCGAACGGCAGGTCCTGCATGTTGGTTCGTTCCGAAAAGCGGGACTCATGCAGGATCTTGCCCGGCTCGCCTTCTCGGGCGGGATCCGTTTCCCGGCACTGTCCGTCGGCTAGAACACGGAGCACGGCTGCCGAGAGTTCAGGCCATAGCCACAGCGTTTCCAAGGACGTGATCAGAGCGTCTCGGCCGAACAGAGCCGAGAACCAGGGGACACCGGCGTAGGGGAACGGACCGTGCGAGGTGGCCGTGCTCAGCATCTGAAGGTCAGCCAGGGAGCGTGCCAGCCAGGCGTCCATCTTCGAGTGCGAGGCAACCATCCGGGCTTTGGGCTCCCAGGTCGGGAGCGAGGCGCGTTTTTTCTCTGAGCGTCCGCACTGAAAAGCGTACGATACCCGTAGTCGTAGCGGGACGCCGGGCTCGACGGTGCAGTTCCAGCAGACCGATCCTTTGGGAGTGACCATGGTGCCAGGTCCGGTCGCCGTAAGCGTCACCTTTCTGCTCTCTCCGTCCCGGCCCTGATAGCTCCAACTGTGTCGCCCCCGAATCCCAGCCTCGCTGGTGATCGACCGGTCGAGCGGTTTCAGCCAGTTCCTGACCTCGAAAATGTCTCTGAAATCGGGGCGGTTGTGCAACTCCAGGGAAAGACGGACCGGGTGACCAGCGTAGTTGCGCAACCGCAGGTCTTCGACCAGACCTCCCGAGATCAGCTTCTTTTTGCGGCTGATCAGAACCGCACCCTGAGAGAGCCCTTTCTCCTCGCCACCGGTCCAGCCGTCGGGGTTGGTGTACTCGCAGCGATGCTCGTCCCCCTCGCTGCGCACAGAATCGCCTAAGACGACGGGAGGTCTTCCGTCGAGAAGCAAGGCGCTCGAGGCGATGACTCGACAGTTTCGGTGGTACACCCCCTCCGGCCCCTGGCCCGGAAAACTGCCGGTCATACCTTCAGCCAGGAAAGTGTCATCGCTCTTGAGGACACGCAGGTCCTCGGGCAGCGTAGGATGGAATCCGCTGTACTCTGTGTGCTCCATCATTTACCTTTCAACAGCCCGAGCCACTGTTGGGTCACGCTGGCCAGGGTAAATCGCGACGACGGCCCCACCGAAGGCGGGCCGTCGTCTCGCCCGCGGCGGGACAGCTCTTCCAACCCACGCACGCTTTGGCAATCCA
>JAEXNA010000001.1 GCA_023447635.1 Vulcanimicrobiota bacterium
ACGCCGGGGTTGGCGGGTTTCAAACCTTGGCTGGCGGGCGTGGACGCCGTGGTTGGCGGGTTTCGAACCGGGGATCATCGGTTTGAAGCCGCGCGCTGTGGCGTGCCGTGGCGGTGAGGCGTGGCCCTGATTCCAAGCCAGAGTCGGCGGCTTGACGCCGGGTTTGGCGGGTTTCAAACTTTGGCTGGCGGGCGTGAACGCCGGGAATTGCGGGTTTCAAACCGGGAATTGGCGGTTTGACGCCGCGCGCCGTGGCATCAAGCCGCGGTGAGGCTAGCAGCGTAAGGCCTGGTCGTGTCTACAGAGTCGAAGCGTCGGTGGGGCGCAAGCAGTGTTCGAAGAACTGGCCGACCTGGCCAGTGCGCAACGCCTCGTAGGCTCGGCCGTAGGCCGCCTCCAGATCGCTCTCCGCCTCCACCAGCCACAGCGCCGCGGCCGAGTTCATGGCGACGGCCGCCGCGACCTCGGGATGCCCGCCGGAGAGAAGCTCTCTGGTGATCAGCGCAT
Organism: Vulcanimicrobiota bacterium; assembly: GCA_023447635.1. Classification (GTDB taxonomy): domain Bacteria; phylum Vulcanimicrobiota; class Xenobia; order Xenobiales; family JADMJV01; genus JAEXNA01. The sequence continues at coordinate 508 of JAEXNA010000001.1, forward strand.
TGGCACGAGCGTCGCCTCCGCGTAGCGCTTTCAGGCTGACTCGAGGCGCGCCAAAGAGCGCCGGGGTCCATTCCCAGCTGCGCACGGTGTCCGAGCCTTGCTCGCTCAGGGTGACCCAGGTGGTGCCGTTGGGGCTCAACTCGTCGAGCCCCCCCTCCCCATGAACCACCAGCGCCTTCCTCAACCCCAGGCGAGAGGCCACTCGGGCCAACGGCTCGACCAGGTCGCGATCGTAGACCCCGATCACCTGATGAGTGACGGCCGCCGGGTTCACCAGGGGGCCGAGCAGATTGAACAGGGTGCGAACCCCCAGCGAACGCCGGAGGCCGGCCAGGTTGCGTAGCGCCGGATGGAAGTGCGGCGCGAAAAGAAAGCCGAAACCGGTCCCTTGAACCCGGCTCGCCACGTCGGCAGGCGAAGAATGGAGAGGATAGCCCAACTCTTCCAACAGATCGGCGCTGCCGCAAGCCGAGGAGACCGAGCGGTTGCCGTGCTTGGCCACCTTCACTCCCAGGGAGGCCACCACCAGCGCGGTCAGGGTAGAGATGTTGATCAGATGGGCTCCGTCGCCGCCGGTCCCACACGTGTCGAGCAGCACTTCGTCGGGTCCGACCAGCGGGACGGCGACCTGGCGCTCTCGCAGACAGCGCGCGGCGCCGAGAATCTCGTCGACGCTCTCGCCTCGGGTGCGGATAGCGCAGAGCCATCCTGCCGCCAGGCCGGCCACCCGAGGGTCGGCCAGATCCATCCGCATCAAACCGTCGACAACCCGCTGGCTCTCTTGCCAGGAGAGCCAGCCGCCGCTGGTCACCGAACGCAAGGCGTCGCGGAGAGTCTCTTCATCCTGCAGAGGGGATAGGTCGGATTCGCTCATGCTGGGCCCCTTCTGAGCAACCCGAGGATCTCCCTGGCCCTGACGGGACATCGAACAAACGGCGCGAGAAGGGCGTCAAATCAGGGATAGGGATACGAAACCTTGAAAATGTATACTGTTGGAACGGAACCTTTACCCACGCGGATACTTCAAATCACGTATTCACTCGGGGTATCCTCGAGTATACACACTCCCTACCGAGGTTCGCTGTACGTGCTTTCTCCCCTTAAGTTACGCTCCCTGGCTCTGTCTGCCTTCCTTGCATTCGGACTGCTCACCCCGACCCACGCCGACCGTGGAGATGCGGTACGCTTCGAAGCAGCGGTGACTCAGATCACCCAGTTGGCCAAGAAGCGCCCCAGTGTCGACGGTCTGCTCGATAGCGTTCGTTCGGCCATCCCCTCGGTAGACACTCAGGCTCTGACCGTCACGGGTCTTGCCAACTTCCTGGCCGAGAGCACCGATAAGGACCTCGGGCCCGCTGTGATTGGGGCGATGCTGAAATCGCTCGACGACAAGTGGGCTCGCCTCTACACCCCCGAAGAGAGCCACGCGATGCGTAGCAACCTCGACGGCGACGGCGAAGGCACGCTGGGGCTGAACCTGGTCGCCGACGAAGGTCGTCGCCAGGGGATCCTGGTTTCGGACGTGGCGCCCAACGGCCCCGCCGTGGGACTGATTCTGGCCGGTGAACGTCTGCAGGTGATCGACGGTCACGACCTGCGTAAGCCCAGCGACGTTTCCATCGACTCGCTGCTCAACGGTCAGCCCGGCAGCGTGGCCCACCTGCAGATCGTCGACGTGCACGGCGTCAGCCGCGACGTCGACGTCAGCCGCGTGGACCTGGACGCTCCCACCGCTTACATCACCAAGCGGGAAGCGGGCACCATGGAAGTGCGCATCACTTCGTTCGGAGCCGACACCGCCAAAGAGCTGCGCGAGATCGTCGAGGCCAACCCCACCGGTTCGCTGGTGCTGGACCTGCGCTGCAACGGCGGCGGTTACGTCAAGGCTGCCGTGGGCGCCACCTCGCTGTTCGTCGAGGAAGGCTCGCTCGTCGTGCAGACCGAGAACAGCGACGGCGTGGTCGAGCATCGCAGCGAAGGGCGCCCGGTGTTCCACGGTAACGTGGCGGTGCTGGTCAACTCGAAGACCGCCAGCGCCGCCGAGATTTTCACCTCGGCTCTGCAGCATCACGTCGGCGCCAAGGTGATCGGCGACCAGACCTACGGTAAGGGCTCGGTTCAGCGCATCGTCGAGCTGCCCGGCGATTGGGCGCTGAAGGTGACCACCTCGGCTTACCGCACCGCTGCCGGCGAGCTGATCGACGGCGTCGGCATCACTCCTGACCTGAAGCTGGATATGCCGGTGGCCGCTTGCCGCACGGCCTCCGACACCCAGATGGACCAGGCTCGCCTGCACCTGCGCGCTCTGGCCGGTGGAATCGACCTGCAGGGTTAACCTCCAACCCCATCCGGAAAGAAAGAAGGCCCTCTCTAGCGGAGGGCCTTCTTTCGTTTGAGGTAGGCCCTCGGACCCTCGGTTGGACCCGCGCGGCCGTGGCGGTAGGGGAGCCTAGTAGAGGCCGTTGGAGAAAAGCTCGCTAAGGTAGCTGAACATCCCGGGGTCCAGGCGGCGAAGTTCGTCCCGCATGGCGGGAGCGAAGAACGCCTCGACCGACTCGGCAAAGTATTCCGCCGGCTTGGTGGCAGCATACGGGGTCACGAACCCCTGACGGGACGACTCGAACCGGTACCACAGTTCCACGCTCAGGGGGTGGATGCGCTGGCGCTTCTCGCTCCAGGTGTGCTCGTAAGCGTGGGCAAACTCGTGGCGCACGGTCGAATTGCCGCTGCGCGCGCTTTCGTCGAGAACTTCGGCTCCGATGCAGATCATTCGGCGCTTGGAAGAGTAGACCCCGCGCACCACCGACCAGGGGCGACCATCCGAGGTTTTTTCTCCGGCTCCAAACAGGTACATCCCGGCGATCTGCACGTCGGTGAATTTGACGTGAGGCTCGACCACCACGAAGCGAGTTCCGAACCTTTTGACCTCGCTCAAGATGTCGGCGCCAAACGCCTCGAGGTCGCGAGCCACCTTCATCGCGAGACTCTTGTTGGGGGCTACGGCCACCATCGCCAGACCGATCTTGCCGGCTCGGGTCAGGCTCGAGATGTCGTCCTCGTCGGGCTCCTTCTTGCGGCTGATCGGAGGAAGGGGAGCGGGCCGGGTCTCCTCGACCAGGGGGCTGTAGTTGGAGAGGGTGAGCACCGGGGGGAGGAACGGCGTCACGTCGTTGCGGGGAAGTTCGGCGACCGGAACCATCTCCTGGTCGTCGATCTGAGCGAGCAGTTCCAAAAACTCTTGCTCGCTCTGTTCGGCCTCGCGCTCGCGCCCGCGCTTTTTCTTCTTCTTGAGCTTGCGCAGGATGTCGCGCGCCTCTTCCGAGAGGTCGACCTCGTCGAGGGTAAGCAGACGCAAAAGCTCTTCTTCATCGATCTCCTCATCGAGGTCGATGAACGGCTTGAGATCGCGCAGGACGTTGGGCGTGACGCTGTGCGCCTGCCGACGTGGGACGGCGGTGATGTGCTGCCCCTGGAACTGTCCAGAGTGCTGGTTACCTGAGATAGGGCTGAAGGCCACGAGGCCCATTATAACCGGTTGGCGCTACCTTTGTCTCCGAAGAGGCGGGATTGGCAGTCCAAGGGGGAGGGGGAGGGGCGTGGAGCGGGGCCGGTTCCAAACCGCGACTGGCGGTTTGACGCCGGGATTTCCCGGTTTGACGCCCGGAGATTCGGGTTTGCACGCCGGGAATCGTTGGTTTGACGCCG
>JAEXNA010000042.1 GCA_023447635.1 Vulcanimicrobiota bacterium
TGACAGGTGCAGAGCCGGGTGCCGCGCACCCTCGCCCTGATCCTGGCCGGCACCGCAATGGCGGTTAGCGGACTGTTGATGCAGTTGATGGTGCGCAACCGCTTTGTCGAGCCCTCCACGTCCGGCACGGTAGAATCGGCCGGACTGGGGATGGTCTGCGTGACCCTCTGGGCTCCCCATCTGTCGATAATGGCCCGCACCGCGACGATCTCCCTGTTCGCGATGGCGGGCACTTTTTTATTTCTGCGGATCCTACGAAGCGTGCCCGTCCGGTCGGCCCTGATCGTACCGCTGACCGGGATCGCCCTGAGCGGAATCATCCACGCTATCTCGGCCTTTCTGGCCTATCGCTACGACCTGCTGCAGTCGCTGAACGCCTGGCTGCTGGGCGACTTTTCGATCGTCATGAAGGGGCGCTACGAGATGCTCTATCTGGCGCTCGGACTGACAGCGGTCGCCTACCTGGCCGCCGACCGGTTCACCGTCGCCGGTCTGGGCGAGGGGTTCGCCACGAATCTGGGGGTGAGCTACGAGCAGGTGCTTCGCTTCGGTGTGGTCATCGTAGCGGCGGTTTCCGCCACGGTCGTCACCACGGTCGGGGTCATCCCGTTCCTGGGCCTGGTGGTCCCCAATGCGGTCAGCCTGGTCATGGGCGACAACGCCCGCCGCTCCATCCCCGTGATCTCCCTGCTGGGCGCGGGCCTGGTGCTGGCTTGCGACATCGTGGGGCGTCTGGTGAACTATCCGTTCGAGGTGCCCATCGGCACGGTGATGGGAGTGATCGGCAGCGCCCTCTTTCTGATCCTTGTGCTGCGTAGCGAGGCCCGCCATGCCTAAACGCTCCCTGCTGATGGCGCTGCTGGTCCTGCTGGTCTGCATGGGCGCCTTCATGACGCTGGGCGCTCAAGGCTCCTGGTCGTTTTTGCTACCGTTCCGGGGGGTCAAACTTTTGGCCCTCCTCGAGGTCGCCGTAGCCGTCTCGATCTCGACCGTGCTGTTTGCCACCATCACCAACAACCGGATCCTTACCCCCTCGCTGATGGGCTTCGACTCGCTCTACGTCCTGAGCCAGACGGTGCTGACCTTCGTGCTGGGGGTTCAGGCCACATCCGCCATCTCTCCGCAACTGCTCTACGCGGGCCAAATAGTCGTGATGGTCTTTCTCTGCACCGGACTTTTCCGCTGGCTCTTTCTGGGCAGTCTGCACCTGGTGCTGCTGGTCGGCCTGGTCATGGGGACCCTGTTCCGGACGCTCTCGACCTTTCTGCAGCGACTGCTCTCTCCCAACGACTTCGTGGTCTTACAAGATCAGCTGTTCGCCTCTTTCAACGGCGTCGACCGGAATCTGCTGGGGCTTTCTCTGCTGGCCATCGTGCTGGTGAGCGTCCGAGTCTGGCAGCAGCGTTTCGTGATCGACGTTCTGGCCCTGGGTCGCGAGCCGGCGATCAGCCTGGGTCTCGACTACCGGCGTGAGGTCACGAACCTGATGATGCTGATCGCCGTTCTGGTGTCCGTGTCGACCGCGCTGGTTGGTCCGATCACGTTTTTCGGTTTGCTGGTGGCCAACCTGGCCTACCGACTGGCCCCCTCTTATCGTCACCAGGAGGTGCTGCCTATGGCCTGCGCTCTGGGCGGTATCTGTTTGGTGGGAGGGCAGACGGTGTTGGAGAGGGTCCTGGGTTTCGACACCGCGCTCTCGATCGTGGTCGAATTTTTGGGCGGTGCCGTCTTCATCGCCATGCTGCTGAAAGGAAACAAGAGATGATAGCGGTCCACGGCGCGGAAAAGCGCTACGGTTCGACCCTGGTGGTCGACGGAGTCAGCCTCGAGATCCCACGAGGCGGTCTGACCTCGATCATCGGTCCCAACGGAGCCGGCAAGTCAACCTTGCTCTCCATGATCAGCCGTCTGATGCCCCTCGACGCCGGGACCGTCACGGTCGACGGCCTGGACGTTCAGAAGACAGCGGGCGTCCAACTCGCTCGCAAACTGTCCATCTTACGCCAGGACAACTCGCTGACCATGCGCCTCACGGTCAGGGAACTGGTCACCCTGGGCCGTTTCCCCCATAGCCAGGGGAGGCCGGGCCCGGAGGATCTTCAGAAGGTGGAGGAGGCGCTGGAGTTCTTGGATCTGCAGCCGCTGAGTCATCGCTACCTGGACCAGCTGTCGGGAGGTCAACGGCAGCGGGCGTTCGTGGCCATGGTGCTGTGCCAGGACACGGAGTACGTTCTGCTCGACGAACCGCTGAACAATCTAGACATGCGGCACGCGGTCGAGATGATGAAGATGCTGCGCCGTATCACCACCGAACGCGGAAAAACTCTGGTCGTGGTCCTGCACGATATCAACTTCGCCTCGGTCTATTCGGACCATATCGTGGCGATGAAGGAAGGTCGGCTGCATACCCAGGGGCCGCCCAGCCAACTGATGTCGAGTGAGGTGCTGCAGAGCATCTACGACTTCCCCATCCCGGTGCACAGTTCGAATGGCCACCAGATCGCCAACTTCTACTTCTGAGCAGGGCTTGGGCCGAAGCTCAGAGGATCTGGCGGGAGCGACGAAGCTCTTCTTCCCACATGTCGGCGGCCGTAGGGTTGGGCGCTTGGACCTCTTTGACCTTACGCGCCTGGCCGACCATCCCCAGCGACTGGAAAAACTCGAGCGCGCCGTCCATCGGAGCTAGGCTGTAGCCGTGACCCAGGAACCCCTCGGGGCCCAGGTCGACGTCAGTGCAGATAGTGGCCAGCTTCAGATCCAGCAGAATGCGCTCGCGACCGGCACGAAAAGCCGGGGCGAACCGCCCCGCTTTGTCGGGGTCGGCCAGCAGGGCGTGCACGTCGCCGTGCTCGAGCAGTATCTTGACCGCCGTCTTCTGGCCGATCCCTTTGACCCCTCGGATGTTGTCTGAAGCGTCGCCCCGCAGGGTTAGCCAGGAGGTGATAAGCTCCGGAGGCACGCCATACATCCGCGACACCTCTTTCGAGGTGATCCGCTCGGGGCGGCCGTTCTGAGTGGTTCGCAGCAGCTCGATGCGAGGGCTGAAAGAGAGCACCTGCGCCAGGTCTTTGTCGTTCGAGACGATGGTGCAGTCGAGTTCCATTTCGCTGGCCAGACGAGCCATCGTCCCCAGCACGTCGTCGGCCTCGTAGCCGTCCGCGTGCACCGTCGGGATGCCTAAGCATTCGCAGGCCACCCGCACCATCGCCACCTGAGATTTGAGCTCGACCGCGGCGGGGCTGCGGTTGGCCTTATACTCGACGTCGAGCTCTTGCCGAAAGGTCGGACCGGGCGACTCGAAGACCGCCACCGCCATAGAGTAGCGCTCTAGCCTCCACAGCTCCTTGAGCAGGGCCAGCACACCGTACAGCGCGTTGATCGGGGTGCCGCAAGGCGCCTTCAGCTCGGGTACGGCGTGGAACGCCCGATGGATGAAGAACATCATATCGAGAAGGTAAAGCCGCTGCATTGGGACGATCCGTTTTCTGCCGCCGGCAAGACGGGACCTTTCTCGGACTAATCTCTCCGAGGTGTGGGTAGAAGCCCCGCATGACTGACCCTACGGAGAAAACCGCCGAGCACGACCTCATCGAACAGATGGCCCGCGAGAAGTTCCAGCGACGGGTGGCCCAGCACGACGAAGCGACCCGCCAGAAGATGGTTCAGGCGATGCGCGACAACGGCGCCGACCCGGCTTATATCTACGCTTTCGAGAAAACCGGCCTGCTGGTGTTCCAGGAGACCATGGACGACCTGGACCCCGAAGAACTCGAACTATGGGCCCAGGCTTACGAAGAGTACGACGGCGACGCCTGAGCCGCGGCGCCCTAGCTCGACTCCAGCCCGCAATAAACGTTCGAGAAGTCCCCTTTGGCCAGGTCGCTCTTGTGGATGACGAAGAACAGGTCGCCGGCATCCCACCACTGGAAGTCTCCCACCGAGTTGACCTTCAAGAGCACGGTCCAGTCCTGAGGCCGCCCTTTCAGAGCGAGAGCCGCTTGCAACTCGGGAGATTCGTGCTGGGTGAAGACATGGCTGTTGATCTCGTGAGCGCGCGAGTCGACTTCCGAACTCAGCTCCTGCTCGAGCTTCCACACTTCTTCGGAATGGTCGATCAGGGCCTCGACCTCAGGCGTGAACAGCCAGGGGTTGCTACTCGCGGCGTAGGTCGAGGGCATGGAGGCGTAGGGCTGGGCGGAAACTCCAAAGGCGGCGTACGGCGGTTCGCTGAACTCGAAAAAGTCGTCTTCGCCCAGGGCGATGTCGTGGCCGCTAACCAGCCCCTCTTTCCCACCCTCGTAATACAGCACCAGCGGATTCATCTCGTGGATGGTGCCCAGGAAGAAGTAGAGGTAGCCGTGCCTGGGCAGGTAGTCTTGCAGCGGGGCCAGCGCCGCCAGGTCGAGCTGAGCCAGGAACTCGTAGGCGTAACGGCGCTCGGGGTCCTCCTGATCCGGGAACTGGAAGCGTGGGTACTCCCACCCTTGCGGCAGGTCCGGCCAGCCGCCGAAGCGGGTGTTACCCAACGCCCCATAGGTGTCCGGCTCCTGGTGCAGTAAACGCAGGCCGCGTCGGGCCACCCGACGAGCGGCCTCGATCAACGGAGCGCCTCCGATTTTGCCCAGCCCGGGTCGCAACGCCCCCCAGAGCGCCAGGTCGTCCCCAACGAAGAAGGGAGTATCGTCCCACTCGACCGTCCCCTGGCCGCCCGCGCCGGCGTAGGTGAAATCGAGCAGACGCAGCTTGTCTTCAATCGACAGTTCAAGCTTCGGCACTCCGTTGAATTGGGTGGGAAGCCCGTCGAGCGGGTTGTCCTGCAGGTCCAGCCGCTGTAGCTTCGGCTGAAGAGCCAGCGACGCAGGAAGGGTAGTAAATCCGTTATGGCTCAGGTCCAGGCTGCGCAGGCAGGGCAGATCGATAGCCTCCGGCAGAGCGTTCAACTGGTTATGCTCTAAAACCAGGAACTGCAGGGCGGGTAGCCTCCACAGGGAGTCCGGGGTACTGCTCAGCTGTCCGCGGTTGACCCAAAGACGTTCCAGCCGACTCAGGCTCCCGATCTCCCCCGGCAGTTCGGTCAAGGAAGTGCCGGTCAACTGTAGCGAGGTCAGCGAGGCGAGCTGTCCGATTTCGGGACCCAGACTGGCCAGGGGCAGAAGTTCCGACTCGCCCCAGCCTTCACTGGTCCAGGTGATGGCCAACTGCTCGAGGTTACGGAAGGCCAGCAGCCGGTCAGGCAGGCGCGAGAAGTCGACCCCCGTCAGGTCCAGACGACGGACCGTCTCCTCGGCCACCCCCTCGGTCTCCTCCAGGGAGCTAAAGCGGTAGCCCGACCAGTCGAGGTCCTCGAAAGCGATCGCCTTTCGGATCAGGATCGGCAAACCGGGACGGTCGCTCCAGGAGGCGCCCAGGGTCCCCTCCCAGGTTGCCCAGCCGTTCTCCAGCCGAACCTCGCCGGTGAAGACCAGGGAGAACTCCCAGCCGTCATCCCACATGTAAGCTTTGAAGCTTTCGGAAGTGCCGTCCTCGAAGCGGAACGTCCCGTGCGGGACTCCGTCGCGATGCAGCCCCGAGCCGTGGAAACGAAAACCGACCTGCTGCTGGCTGTCGAAGCCGCTCCACAGGTCCGAGCGCTGCCGAAGAGCGGGCGTGAGCTCGGCCCAGATCTCCAGACAGAGCACACCAAGGTCGCTAGAGATCACGGCGTGAGATTTCTCGGAGATCGGGAGCGTCAGTCCGTCAACCTGGAAAAGTTCGTTGGAAGGGGTCAATTCGTCTGCCATGGGCCGACCCTTTGGCACCGAAGTCGCCTCCTCCCCCAGGCTTCTGGAAATGGGGAATTCAGCGTCTTTTAAGGGCGGCAGGGAAGACTACGAGTATGCTTTCTCACAAGCTCCGGGGGGTGCTGTGCCTGTCCCTGTTATGGAGCGGTTTGCTGCTGCCCTCGCTGGCCGACCCGCAGACTCCCGAACCGGCCGGTCCCACTTCGGTCCCTACCCTCTCCTCGCCGTCTTCGGTCGCCCCTCAGGGGCCCTCGCCGGAAGCTGTCCCTGCTCAGGCCGCACCAGTTGAGTCCCTCCCAGGGGCCCTCGAATCGGAAGCGCCTCGGCCCGACGGAAGCGGCTCGCTGGACCCGCTCTCCCCCGCCCCTTCGAGCGAAGGCGCCACGAACGGGGCCTGGCCCAGCGCCCAGCCGGCGAGCGCGTCGCCGCTACTCGGTCCCTCCGAACCGACGACCTCCAGCCCGATCATCATCCTTCCTACCGCTGCTCCCAGCGCCGTAGCCAACCCCGCCACCCTGAACCTGGACCTGCAGAGAGGCGGCTGGAACGCCTCGGTGCGAGGGCAGAACACGGGAACGGACAACGCCGCCAACGTCACCGTGTCGACCTCGACCTCGCTGGGCTCGCTGCTGCGCACTTTCGCGGAATGGCATTACGACGGCGGCCCGGCCACCGTCCAGGCCGGACTGGAGTGCTCGCTGTTCGGGCCCGACCACTGGCGGGCCAGCCGTAAACTTCAGCCGTTTGGGATGGAGAACGCCATGCCGCCGCTGACCGAGGTATCGGTCGGCCTGGACGTGATGCCAGGGGCCAAGGTACAGCTGACCGGCGCCCACAGCGACCGCAGCGCCGAAGTCGGCACCGGCTTGTCCTACAAAACCGCCACCGGTTTCGAGTGGGGCGCCTCCGTCAAGGCCCGCCGCCTGCAAGGCGTCGAAGAGTTCCCCTGGAGTAACCCCGCCGTGGAAGGCAACCTGCGCTGGAGCTGGTAAGGCTGTCCCTGGCCTATCGGGATCTGGACAGGATCGAACAAGCTGATAGAATCGGGAGGAATGGTCTTCTCCCGCACGGTCTTCCCCTCGCTTCTATGGCTCTCCCTGGCTGCGGCTTCGGCCGGCTGCTCCGGCGCCTCTTGGCCAACGTGCAAGCCGGACCTGGCAGCCCAACTCCTCGACCGACTCGCCAGCTGACGGCGCCGTCCCCAGCCTCGGGCCCGCTCCAAGCCGACCCTGGACTACGAATTCAGGTGTTCGACGAGCACCGCCTGAAAGGCGAGCAGGCGGTCTGGAGCGAGGACGATCGCTACCTGGTTTTCCAGGTCGTACCGGCCGGCGGTCGGCCGGTCCTGGCCACTCTGGACCTCGAGCGCCTCGAGGTCACCACCCGACCTCTCCTGTCGCCCCATTTTGCCGTTTCCCCAAACGGGCGATTGGCCTTCATGTCAAAACGGGACACCGTCACGCTCCTGGAACCCCACGACCGTTCGCGCCAGCTTCCGTACCCTCTCGACGACCTGCCTTCGACCTTGGTCTTCTCGCCTGACGACAGCAGAGTCGCCGCCATCGTATCCGCCCAGGGGGCAGAGCCGAAGCCTGGACAGATCGTCGTCTGGGAGCCGGAGAGCGGCCGCGCTCCCCGGTCCTGGAAGCTCCCTGCGGGAGCGCTGCAATCTTGCGCGTTCTCTGCGGACGGAAAGGCGCTCCTGGCGCTATTCACCAAGCCTGGCGGCGGTCGACTGCTGTGCTGCTGGACCGCCGAATGGCTGGTTCTGGCTTCGGTCGTCTTGCCCGAGAGCGATGCCTGCGGCGTCGAGTTCGCTCCAGACGGCCAGCTCTGCTACGCCTTCGGGCCGACGGAGCTGCTCGAACTTTCCCTACCGGCCCTGGAAACTATCCGACGCCTGGATCTGAGCCCGGCGCAGTTTGAGTTCGGGTCCCTGGGGTGGCCTGCTCTCGAAGCCATGGCCAACGGGAAGATTCGCGTCCAGACCTACAGAGAGAGTCTGGTGGTGAATGCCGAGACGCTGCAGGTCGAAGCCAGAGTGTCGCAGACGTGCGACGCCGCGCTTTCTGCTGACGGGAGCACGCTATGGGTTCGCAACGGCAACTCGGCGGTCTCTAGCCTGCACCTCGGGGCCGAAGTCGCCGAGAGCGCCAGGCCGCCCGCCCGCCTGGCGCGCCCCTTGAATCCGACCAACCAATTCGGCCACGAACTGGCCGTTCGTTCGCCGCTGACCGGCCGCCCTGTGGTCGAACTGCAGCCGCTGGCACTGACGCCCGACGGAGCGCTGGAGTGGGTCGCCTGGACCTCCCAGGGCGACCTTTACGGTTCGGCCAGGTGGCGCGATTTCGCGCGCCCGGCCTGGCGGAGGGGGGCCAAGAAGGAAAGTCGCGATGCGGTTCAGGCGGCCTTCCGTAACCCTTCAGCCCTGGGGGGAGAGGTAGCCGCGCCGGTGAGCTACCCGTTCTCTCCCGCCGTGGCGCGAGGCGAAGCCGCAGCGGTGTCTCGCCTGCTCGACGAGATCGTCGCCAACCCTGGAGCTTGGAATCAGATGTGTGCCCTGATTTCCGACCGCGACAAGAGCTTGCTGCCGTTGCCGGGGCATCAACGAGACTCGGCCGTCTTCTTCGTCAGCGAGACCAACTTCGAACGTGTGCGAGACGGGCGAGATCGGGCGGTGCTAGAGATCGCGCGACGGCTACCGGGCATCAAGAGCGCCCCTGTCCCCGCCTACCAAGGGTCGGCCAAGGACTCTTCGCGCGACTGGCAGGACGTGCTGGAGATCTATCTGCTCTTGCTCGAGGACCTGAACGGGAGTGAAGCGTTGCCAGCGCTTCTGGAGCTCGAATCCACTCTGGCGCGGCTCTACCCAGGGCTTCCTGAAACCACCAGCGATGGACAGCGCTACCCCACCCACGCCCTGGTTCTTTCGACCGTGGCGGCTCTGCTCGGAAAGGAAGGGGTGATCGAGCCGCCCTCGTACCAGGCGCCCCTGGCTTACTCCGAGGTCGAGCGGCAGCGCCTGCTGTCCCTGGCTCGCGCCTTCCTCAAAACGACCCCGCCCGAGAAACGCCTCGGGGCCCGCGGCATGTCGGTCTCTCAGGGGGCCCGCTGAGCATGCTGGGCTGGCTTCTGAGCGGGGTGTTGGCCTGGCCGACACCGCAGCTTTCCGAGGCGACCTTCGTCGCGGTCAGGCCAGGGGTGTACACCGTCGGGGCCGTCGGCCATCGACGGAATCCGCTGCGCAAGGTGCGACTGCAGGCCTTTTCGATCGGAGCGACCGAGGTGACGAACGCCCAGTTCGCCCGGTTCGTCAAGGCGACCGGCTACAGAACAGATGCCGAGAAGCACGGATTCGGGATGACCTTCCAGTCGGGGATGGAAGACTGGCAGTGGGCCTCGACTCCGGGGGCGCATTGGCGCCGTCCCTTTGGACCTGGTCAGCCGGACATCACGGGTAAAGATCGCCATCCGGTAACTCAGATCTCGTTCCGGGACGCCCAGGCCTACTGTCGCTGGGCCGGCGGACGCCTGCCCAG
>JAEXNA010000078.1 GCA_023447635.1 Vulcanimicrobiota bacterium
CGGCCGGGTGAACTACCAGCCGAACTCCTTTGGTGAAGGTCCGCGCGAATCTCCGTCGAGAGGCTATCGCCACTTCCCTGCCGAGGAGAACGGTTCGAAGGTGCGGCTGCGCCCGGAGAGCTTCGCCGACCATTACAGCCAGGCTCGCCAGTTCTTTCTCAGCCAGACGCCGCCGGAGCAGCGGCACATCGCCATGGCGCTGACCTTCGAACTGAGCAAGGTGGAAACGGTCGCCATCCGGGAGCGGATGATCTCCCATCTCCTGAACATTGACGAGACGCTCGCGACCACTGTCGCGCAGAAGCTCGGGATCCAGACGATGCCGAAAGCAGCGGACGCCGCCATGCCGACGCGCCAGGATCTCGAGCCCTCTCCTGCCCTCAGCATCGTCGAGCGTGGTCCGAAGCGGTTCGAGGGCCGCAAGCTTGGTGTGCTCGTCACCGACGGGGTCGATGCGAAGCTCTTGAAGGGGCTGAAGACCGCTATCGAAAAGGAGAAGGCTCTAGTCGAGCTGATCGCGCCGAAGGTCGGCGGCGTGACCGCGTCCGACGGCTCCTGGATCGAGGCCCAGCATATGATCGACGGTGGTCCGTCGGTGCTGTTCGACGCCGTTGCCGTCCTCGCCTCGCCCGCCGCGATCGAGGATCTGGTAAAGGAGGCGACCGCGCGGGACTTCGTCGCGGATGCATTCCAGCACTGCAAGTTCATCGGCTACGACGAGAGCGCCTTCCCGCTGCTCGTCAAAGCCGGGATCACCGATGTCCTCGACGAGGGCATGATCATCCTTCCCGGCGAAGAAGGACTTGCCGCCTTCGTGTCTGAGCTCGGCAAGCTTCGGGTCTGGGGGCGCGAACCCGCGCTCAAGCTCGGCAAGGCGTCTCCGCCGGTGAAGTGAACATGAGGCGAGGACCCCGTGTCCGCCCCCCTCCGTCGAAGGAGTGAGGAACGTGAGACCTCTTCCAGTGTTGTCGTTCCACGGAGCGGCAACACACCGGAAGAAGCTAACACAGGAGATAGATCAATAATGAGTGGACCTATGAAAGCGCTGCTGGGAGCGCTCGCCGTGGCAGGCTACCAGAACCGTGACAAGATCGCGGAGGTGCTGCGCGGGCTTCAGAACCGGCAGCCTCAAAGCGGCGACGCCTCTCGCCCGACCGATAAGGCGGACGGCGGCCTGGGTGGTCTCTTTGGGGGACAAGGCGGCCTTGGAGACCTACTCGGGGGCCTGACGACCGGCGGCATCCTCAGCGGCGGCCTGGGCGACCTTCTGAAGACGTTTCAGCAGAACGGCCACGGCGACAAGGCAGATACGTGGGTCCAGCCGGGACCGAACGCTCCCATTGAGCGAGGACAGCTCTCGGAGGCTCTCGGCCCGGACGTCCTCGACGAACTCACGGCCAAGACGGGCCTGTCTCGCGAGGACATCCTCGATCGGTTGACGCGCGATCTGCCGAAGGCCGTGGACGACCTTACGCCCGATGGCAAAGTGCCGAGCGAAGAAGACGACTTCCTTCGCTCGGCCAGCGCGCTGTCGACGGGCAAGACCGCATGAACTCTACCTCTCGAACGGAGAACACGATGTCCGAACCGAACAATTCGCCAGCCGTCCAGTTGATGCGCGAGGAGCAGGAGCGGCAGCGCTCCGCAGCGAGCGCCGGCACCCTCGATAAGGGGCTAGAGGCCACCTTCCCTGGTTCCGATCCCGTGTCTGCAACGATCACCTCGATCCCGGCGGGCCGAGCGGAGACCGCAGACGCAGGTTCCCCAGCGCGCGCCGCGGAACTTGCAGAGGATCGGGACTACCCACGCGTCGACGCCGCACTGCAGAGCCAGTCGCAAATTGACTCTGAGGTTCTCGATGCCGGGGAGGAAGTCCGCGCTTTGCGTCGGGACGTCGCCCGACTGAGGGAAAACCTGCTTGAAATCGCCGAGGGCGGTGTCGAACTGATGAAGGCGGAAGCCCGAGCCGCAGTTCGCGACGCTGAGAGCCGCATTCGGGAGCGTCCGCTAACAGCCGTAAGTATTGCCGCGCTATTGGGTTATGTCTGGGGGCTGACCCGCTAGACCCGGCGTTAGCTCAATTCACTGGCCCTCGCGGCTTCCCTTGCTGGCTTCGGCGCCCATCAGCGTCATTGTCAATCGGCGTCGTAACGGGGGGTCTGACGCAATTTCGATGACATCAGGGTGCTCCGACGATACGTGCCTCAAGCAAATCCAGTTTCCCGCGCCCGTACATCTGGCGCTTGATGAGTTTGCTTGGTGATCTGGCCCTCTGTCGGGCCGTTCGACCAAATTGAAGTGATTGCATTTTGAACCGCTGCTCTATCGCGGATAACGCCGTTCGCGAATGGAGAGATTAAGCTTGCTGCGGCGCAGTTGATCCATGTGTCCAGATCATCTTTAGACTTGCGCCGCAGCATTTCGTGGAAGCTCTCCACAACATTTCTTGCGTCGACAAGGTCTGGTAGCTGCTCCTAGGGCGCCTGAAAACCGAAGGAGACCATATCATGCAGATCAAAGACCTCATCCCCTGGGCGCGCAAGGACGGCGCGCCAGACGCCAAGAGCAGCGAAGACAACCCGATCGCGACACTCCAGCGCGAAATGAACCATGTGTTCGAGAACTTTTGGAACCGGGTCGGTCAGTTCGAATGGCCCTGGGGCAGCGGCGAAGCCAAATCCGACATGGTCGAGACCGACAACGCGATCGAAGTGTCGATCGAGCTGCCGGGCATGGAGATGAAGGACATCGAGGTGACGGTCAACGATGACATGTTGACTGTGAAGGGGGAGAAGAAGATCGAGCGCCAGGTGGAGAAGAAGGGGTATTACCTGTCCGAGCGCAGCTACGGCGCAATCTACCGGACAATTCCGCTCCCTCCCGGTGTGGATGGCGAAAAGGCGCAGGCATCCTTCAAGAACGGGGTTCTGACGATCAAGCTGCCCCAGACACCCGAGGCGCAGGCGAAGATCAAGCGCATCGATGTCAAGAACGGCTGATTTGCCACATTGGGTGTCGCCGGTTTGCGGCGTCC